>NZ_JBHXNK010000025.1:0-125452 GCF_042719755.1 Nocardia sp. NPDC058519
GACCCGAAACCCTTCGTCTGGCGCAAAACCGCGGAGGAGATCCTGGAATCACTCGCTAAATATCTTCAACGGATTTCAGGTGCAGGACACTAGTGTCTTGTGCGAATTGTTTTGCGGTGACCGACGCTGTTGCGTGTTTCCGCCGCGGACAGTGGCGCAGGCCACTCGATTCACCCACAGTGGTCTTGTTCGTCGGGGGCGCCCTCTAGTCTTGAATCATGTCTGCGTCCTTGCCCACCGGGTTCGATACCACGCTCCTCGACACGCTGCGGCGGCGTGTCGTCATCGGCGACGGCGCGATGGGCACGATGTTGCAGGCCGCGGATCTGTCGCTCGACGACTTCCGTGGCCTCGAGGGTTGCAACGAGATCCTCAACGACACCCGCCCCGATGTGCTCGCCGACATCCACCGCGCCTACTTCGCCGCGGGCGCGGATGCGGTGGAGACCAACACTTTCGGCTGCAACCTGCCCAACCTCGCCGATTATGACATCCAGGACCGGATCCGTGATCTGTCCGAGCGCGGCACCCGGATCGCCCGCGATGTCGCCGACGAGATGGGCCCGTCCGCCGACGGCACCCCGCGCTACGTGCTGGGCTCGATGGGGCCGGGCACCAAGCTGCCGACCCTGGGCCACGCACCGTACGTGTCGCTGCGCGATGCCTACACCGAAGCGGCGCTCGGCATGCTCGACGGCGGCGCCGACGCCATCCTCATCGAGACCTGCCAGGACCTGCTCCAGGTGAAGGCCGCGATCACCGGCAGCCGCCGGGCCATGATCGCGGCGGGCCGCCGGATCCCGATCATCACCCACGTCACCGTGGAGACCACCGGCACCATGCTGGTCGGCAGTGAGATCGGCGCGGCGCTGACCGCGCTGGAACCGCTCGGCATCGACATGATCGGTCTGAACTGCGCCACCGGACCGGCGGAGATGAGCGAACACCTGCGGCACCTGTCGCGGCACGCGAACATCCCCGTGTCGGTGATGCCGAACGCGGGTCTGCCGGTACTCGGTGCCAACGGCGCGGAGTACCCGCTCACCCCCGAAGAGCTCGCCGTCGCGATGAGCGGGTTCGTGTCCGAGTTCGGTCTTTCGCTGGTCGGTGGTTGCTGTGGCACCACCCCGGAGCACATCCGCCAGGTCGCCGAGGCGGTGCGCGAGGTCGAGAAGACGTTGCCGCCGATCACCGATCGTCGTCAGCCCGAGCACGAGCCCGCCGTGTCGAGCATGTACACCGCCGTCCCGTTCGAGCAGGACGCGTCGATCATGATGATCGGTGAGCGCACGAATGCCAACGGCTCCAAGGCTTTCCGTGACGCGATGCTGGCTGCCGACTGGCAGCGGTGCCTCGAGATCGCCAAGGACCAGACCCGCGACGGCGCGCACATGCTCGACCTGTGTGTCGACTACGTGGGCCGCGACGGTGCCGACGACATGAACGAGCTGGCCTCGCGGCTGGCGACCGCCTCGACGTTGCCGATCATGCTCGACTCCACCGAAGTGCCGGTATTGCAGGCAGGCCTGCAGCATCTGGGTGGTCGGTGCGCGGTGAACTCGGTGAACTACGAGGACGGCGCAGGCCCGGATTCGCGGTTCCAGCAGATCATGCGCCTGGTCTCCGAGCACGGTGCCGCTGTCGTCGCGCTGACCATCGACGAAGAGGGCCAGGCCCGCACCGCCGATCACAAGGTCGCGATCGCCGAGCGTCTCATCGATGACATCACCGCCAACTGGGGCCTGGCTGAGTCCGACATCATCGTCGACACGCTGACCTTCACCCTGGGCACCGGGCAGGAGGAGTCGCGCAAGGATGGTGAGGAGACGATCAAGGCCATCCGCGAGCTCAAGCGCCGCCGCCCGCAGGTGCAGACCACCCTGGGTCTGTCGAACATCTCCTTCGGCCTGAATCCGGCCGCCCGGCAGGTGCTGAACTCGGTGTTCATGCACGAATGTGTGCAAGCGGGTCTGGATTCGGCGATCGTGCACGCGTCGAAGATCCTGCCGATGAGCCGGATTCCCGAGGAGCACCAGCAGGTCGCCCTCGATCTGATCTATGACCGTCGCACGGAGGACTACGACCCGCTGCAGAAGCTGATGGCGCTGTTCGAGGGCGTCTCGACGGCATCGTCGAAGGCCTCGCGCGCCGAGGAAATGGCTCTGCTGCCCTTGTTCGAGCGTCTCGAGCGGCGCATCGTCGACGGTGAACGCAACGGTCTCGGTGACGATCTCGACGAGGCGATGCAGACCGTGCCGCCGCTGCAGATCATCAACGAGACCCTGCTCTCGGGCATGAAGACCGTCGGTGAGCTGTTCGGTTCGGGCCAGATGCAGCTGCCGTTCGTGTTGCAGTCGGCCGAGGTGATGAAAACCGCTGTCGCGCACCTGGAACCGCACATGGAAGCCACCGACGACGCGGGTAAGGGCCGGATCGTGCTGGCCACGGTGAAGGGCGATGTCCACGACATCGGCAAGAACCTGGTCGACATCATCTTGTCCAACAATGGCTACGAGGTGGTCAACCTCGGCATCAAGCAGCCCATCGCGACCATCCTCGACGCCGCGCAGGACAAGAAGGCCGACGTGATCGGCATGTCCGGGCTGCTGGTGAAGTCGACCGTGGTGATGAAGGAGAACCTCGGTGAACTCAACTCCAAGGGTGTCGCCGAACAGTTCCCGGTGCTGCTCGGTGGCGCCGCGCTGACCCGTTCCTACGTGGAGAACGACCTGACCGCGGTCTACGACGGCGACGTGTACTACGCCCGTGACGCCTTCGAGGGTCTGCGGTTGATGGACGAGATCATGACCGTCAAGCGCGGCGGCGGGCTCGACCCGGACAGCCCGGCGGCGATCGCGGCCAAGGAGAAGGCCGCCGAGCGCAAGGCGCGTCACGAGCGGTCCAAGCGGATCGCGGCCGAACGCAAGGCCGCCGAGACGCCGATCGTGGTGCCCGAACGCTCCGATGTGGCCACGGATCTGCCCGTGCCGACGCCGCCGTTCTGGGGCACCCGGGTGATCAAGGGTCTGCCGCTGGCGGAGTACTCGGGTCTGCTGGACGAGCGGGCGCTGTTCCTCGGTCAGTGGGGTCTGCGTGGTCAGCGGGCAGGCGAAGGCCCGACCTACGAGGATCTGGTGGAGACCGAGGGCCGGCCGCGGTTGCGCGCCTGGCTCGACCGGCTCGCCACCGAGGGTGTGCTGCAACATGCCGCCCTGGTGTACGGGTACTTCCCCGCCGTCTCGGAGGGCGACGAGGTCATCGTGCTGACCGAGCCGAATCCTGATGCGCCGGAGCGGTATCGGTTCACCTTCCCGCGTCAGCAGCGTGATCGGTTCCTGTGCATCTCCGACTTCATCCGTTCGCGTGAGCGGGCACGGGAGACCGGGCAGGTCGATGTGTTGCCGTTCCAGCTGGTCACAATGGGTCAGCCGATCGCCGACTTCGCCAACGCGCTGTTCGCCGCCGACAACTACCGCGACTACCTCGAGGTGCACGGAATCGGCGTGCAGCTCACCGAGGCGCTGGCCGAGTACTGGCATCGCCGGGTGCGCGAGGAACTGACCGTCGACGGCAAGTCCATCGCGGCCGACGATCCCGCCGACGTTCAGGAATACTTCAAGCTCGGTTACCGGGGTGCGCGGTACTCCTTCGGCTACGGCGCCTGCCCTGACCTGGAAGATCGCGCCAAGCTGGTCGACCTGCTCGACGCGGGCCGGGTCGGGGTGACGCTGTCGGAAGAACTGCAGCTGCACCCCGAGCAGTCGACGGACGCGTTCGTGCTGCTGCATCCGGAGGCGAAATACTTCAACGCCTGAGACACTTCAGGAACAGGTGAACAGGCGTCGGCAGATCGGATCGGCCCCGCGGGCCGGTCCGATTGTCGTTGCGGCGCTTGTGAGTCTGGTCACGATGCGGCGCTGGGTCCATGGACCGGGCTGTCCCGCAACAGGATCGAAGCAGTTCAGCACGTAGGATTTTCCAAAGTTTCATCCCGCTGTGGCGCGGAGGGCGAGACGACTCAGCGGTAAGCAGGAGGGGCACAGAATATGACATCGGATCGGTTGATCGCGGGACGCTATCGACTCACCGACCCGATCGGCACGGGCGCGATGGGGGTCGTGTGGCGCGCCACCGACGTCCGGCTGCGGCGCACCGTCGCGGTGAAGCAGGTGCTGCTCGCGCCCGGTCTCACCGGATCGCAAGCGCTGGAAGGGAAACTGCGCGCGATGCGGGAGGGCCGGATCGCGGCCCGCCTGCACCACCCCAACGCCATCACCGTCTTCGATGTCGCCGAAGAGGACGGCCAGCCGTGGCTGGTCATGGAATACATGAACGCGCCGAGCCTCGCGGTGAAGCTGGCAGGCGGGGTGACCCTGCCGCCGATCGCGGTGGCGGGGATCGGCGCCCAGGCCGCCGCGGCGCTGTCGGCCGCGCACGATGCCGGGATCATGCACCGCGATGTGAAACCGGCCAACCTGCTCGTCGGCGACGACGGCACGGTCAAACTCACCGACTTCGGCATCTCGCACGCGACCGGGGACGTCACCGTCACCGCCACCGGGTTCCTGGCGGGCACCCCCGCGTACCTGGCGCCCGAGATCGCGCGCGGCGACAACCCCAAGCCCGCCGCCGACGTGTTCGCCCTGGGCTCGACGCTGTACGCCGCCTCCGAAGGCGCGCCGCCGTTCGGGGAGGGCGACAACCCCCTGGCGGTGCTGCACGCCGTCGCGCGCGGTGTCGTGCCGGAGCCGAAGAACGCGGGCCCCCTCGCGCCGGTCCTGATGTGGCTGCTGACCGCGTCCGCCGATGACCGGCCCACGATGGCGCAGGCCCGCACAGCGCTGGAAGACGTTGCGGCGGGCCGGGTTCCGGCACTGCCCGCCTCCGCGACGAAGATACTGCCGGTGAGCGAGGCGGCGACGACGCCGACCCCGCAGCCCGCGAATGCGGGTTCGGTGGCGAAATCCGGTGCGGCCGCACTGTTCGGCAGCGGCCTGGCCATGAGGATGGCGGCCCGCTCGGCCTTCTCGGGACGGAACTCGACGGCGGAGGCCACGGGCACACCGGCGTCGGGCGGGGTCGGGTCGGCGGCCGGCGCGGTCGGTCAGGCGGCCGCAGGCGATCCTGGCTCGGTGCGGCCGCGCGACGCCACGCCGCCGAACTCGAGCGGTGTCGAACGTGCGGGCGCTGAGGCGGATACACGCGCCCGAGCCGCAGCTGGGCCGACGCAGGCCTCGACCCCTGGCCTCCATCCCGCGTTCCCCGCTCCGTCGTCGCGCACCGACCGTGCGAACAACAGCCGCGCCGTCCTGTTGCTTGCCGCCGCCGTCGCTGCCTTCACGGTCATGCTCGTCGTGCTGGTCGTCACCCGCGACCGGGGCGGCGAGCCCGATCAGCAGGCGCAGATCCCGGCATCGCCGGTCACCGTCACGACCATGGTCGACGGCAAGGTGAGCACCGTCGTCATCGTGCCGGAGCAGGAGACGATCACCGTGTCCGCCCCACCCGCGGCCGTGCCGAGCGGTGCGACCCCGACCAGCACCTCGGCCAAGCCCACCCCCACCACCCCGAATCCGACCAGCACGACCATCACCACCACCCCCTTCGGCCCGCCCACCCCGGATCGGATCAACCAGTTCATCGCCGGGTACTACGGCATGCTCCCCGGCAATATCGGCGGGGCATGGGCGCAGCTCGCTCCGGGCTACCAGTCGCAGACCGGTGGGTTCGGCCAGTACTCGTCGTTCTGGTCGTCGGTGCGGTCGGTGACTGTCGGCTCGATCACTCCCAACGGGCAGAACCGCGCGGTCGTCACCCTCACCTACCACCTGACCAATGGCACCGTGACCTCGGAGAACCGCTGGATCCAGGTCTCCGGCGACGCGGGCAACCTCCAGATCGCCGGATCGGGCGTCTGAGGCCGACCCGTTACCCTGAACGGGTCCGGCGACTGCCGGTCACCAGAGGTGATGTGTGACGAGAACGAGGCGAGAAACAGGTGAGCGCGCGACCGGCCGCGGTGTTGTGGGACATGGACGGCACGCTGCTCGATTCGGAGAAGTTGTGGGACATAGCGGTTCGTGAACTGGCCCGTGAGCACGGCCGCGAGCTGACCGACGAGGTCCGCCACGCCCTGATCGGCGCCTCCGGCCCGAACGCGCTGCGCATGCTCTTCGACGGCATCGGCCTTGACCCGACGCCGGCGACGATCGCCGAGGCGGGGGAGTTCCTCGAGCACCGGGTCACCGAGTTGATGCTCGGCCCGATCCCGTGGCGTCCCGGCGCCAAGGACGCGCTGGCGATGGTGCGCGAGGCGGGTATGAAGTGCGCGCTGGTGACCAATACCAAGCGCTCGCTCACCGAATACGGCCTCGATACCCTCGGCCGCGATTTCTTCGACACATCCGTCTGCGGTGACGAGGTGGCGCACGGCAAGCCCGATCCGGCCATCTACCGCCGCGCCGCGGAACTGCTCGAGGTCGACCCGCGTGACTGTGTCGCGATCGAGGATTCGCCGACCGGATCGCTCGCCGCGCAGGGCGCGGGCTGCGGTCTGATTGTGATCCCGTGCGAGATCCCGGTTCCAGAGGCGCCGGGGCGGGTATTCCGGGAGTCGCTGGTCGGTTTGTCGGTTACGGATCTGCGCGCCGCCCTCGACGCCCGCGTCCGAAAATTGTGAGGGCTCACCGAGATAGGGCGAAATAGCCTACCGTGATAAGGCCGAAACCTGGGTGGAATCCGCGAAAACGGTTGCCGCACAGTTGATTTCGCACGGTTGTGATCTTCCCGGGATACGCCCGATTTGTCGAAACCGCGAGCGCGCGCCCGAATATTCCCGCAAACTGGGTACATGACGGGCACGCGGGGGCTTGACGAAATCGTCGACATCGCACGGTATCCACTCACCGATCTCGGTGGTTCGGGCAGGCAGGCGGCCATCGAGGCCGCCCGCGCCGAGCTGGCCGAGGACGGCTGTACGGTCCTGCGTGAGTTCATCCGGCCGCAGCTGCTCGATACGCTGCGCGCCGAGGGAGAGGCGATCGCACCGCACGCCCATTACAAAGTGGAGCGGGTCAATGCCTACAACATTCCCCTCGACGCCGACCTGCCCGCCGACCATCCGGCGCGGATCGTGCTCGACCGCGGCAATGCCTTCGTGGCCCGCGATCGCATCCCCGCCGAAGCGCTGATCCAGCGTCTCTACACCGATCCGGTGTTCCAGCGGTTCGTCGCCGATTGCTTCGAACTCGACGATCTGCACGAATTCGCCGACCCCCTCGCGGGTTTGTGCCTGAACGTGGTCGAGCCGGGGATGTCGCATCCGTGGCATTTCGACACCAACGAATTCACCGTGAGCATGCTCACCCGCAAGCCCGAAGCCGGCGGCGTGTTCGAATACTGCCCCAATATCCGCGACCCGCACGCCGAGCACCTCGACGATGTGCGCGACGTGCTCACCGGTGACGGCGCCCGGCTCATCCGCGCGCTGGAACTGCGCCCCGGCGATCTGCAGCTGTTCAAGGGCCGCTTCTCCTTGCATCGCGTCACCGAAGTAGCCGGTGCGGGCCAACGACATTCGGCGATTTTCGCCTACACGGACCGACCAGGGGTGATCGGCACGGTCGAACGCACCAGACAGTTGTTCGGCCGTGTCCTGCCCGACCATGTGGCCGCCGCGGCCGACGCCGTCCGAGGTGACCGACTGCTCGACTGAGAGGAACCGCCCATGTCCGTTCCGTTGCACACCACCGGCAAAGCATCCTTCGACGACATCTACGAAAGTCCCGATCCACGCGCGTATTTCGCGCGCATGAACGAGCTGGACTACCGGATCCCGGAACTGGCGAAGCCGCTGTTCGCCGAACAGCTGCGCCAGCTGCGGGCCGCTCGGCCGGACCGGATCCCGACCGTCCTCGACCTCGGGTGCTCCTACGGGGTGAACGCGGCGCTGCTGCGCAGCGACACCACCGTCGATGAATTGGCCGGGCACTACCGCGATCACGCCGATACCGACAAGATCGGGCTGATCGCGGCGGACCGGGAGCGGTTGCGCGGCGATCTGATGCCCGACGTACGCTTCATCGGGATGGACGCCGCACGCCCGGCGCTGACTTACGCCCACGCCGCCGGACTCCTGCACGACTACGTGCACGCCGACCTCGAGGCCACCGAGCCCACCGAGGCGCAGCGACGTGTGCTCGCCTCCGCCGATCTGGTGATCTCCACCGGATGCGTCGGCTACATCACCGAGAAAACCCTGTCCAGGGTCGCCCAAGCCGATCCGCGCAAGCGACCGTGGATGGCGCATTTCGTGTTGCGGATGTTCGATTTCGGTCCCATCGCCGAGGAACTGGCCGCGCTCGGCTATCGCAGCGAGCAGCGTCCCGGTATGTTCCAGCAGCGGAGGTTCGCCTCGGCGCAGGAACGCGAACAGGTGCTGGATGCGTTGGCGGCCAAGGGAATCGACACCACCGACCACGAAGCCGAAGGCTGGCTCTACGCCAACCTGTTCCTGTCCCGACCGCATCCCATCGAGACCTGAGGACTTGGATTGAACCAACCCACGTTCGCCGCCGAAGACACGCTGCCCCGGGTACCGCTGCCGACACTGGACGACAGTTGCGCGCGGTTCCTGCAGTGGTGTCAGCCCCTGCTCGGCGCCGAGGAATACGCCACCACCGAGGGCGCGGTAGCCGAGCTGCTGCGCCCCGGTGGGGCGGGGCGCGCTCTGCATGCCGCGCTGGCCGAATACGACGCCACCCCCGGCGTCGGCAGCTGGCTCGACGAATTCTGGCCGTCACGGTATCTGGGCCGTCGAGACCGGATCGCGTTGAACGCCAACTTCGTTTTCCTGTTCCGTGACGACACCCCCCTCGCGGCGTCGACCGTCGCCGGGCAGACCGAGCGGGCCGCCGCGATCATCGGGGCGGCAGTCGACTACAAGCTGGCGCTGGACGCGGAGACGATCGCGCCGGTGACCCAGCGCGGGCAGGCGCTGTCGATGTGGCAGAACAAGTACCTGTTCTCCGAGACCCGGATTCCGGGCGAGATCCAGGACAGTGTTCGCAAGCCCTACAGCCCGGAATGGCCAGGGCCCTCGGATGCGCGTCACATCGCGGTCTTCTACCGCGGCAACATCTTCCGGATGGACGTCATCGGCGGCGACGGCGCGCCGTACGCGTTCGACGACGTGGTCGACGGGTTGCGCGCGGTGATCAAGGGTGGCACCAAGCCCGCCGCGACCGACACCTCGGTCGGGCATCTCACCACGAAAGCCCGTGCGGCATGGGCGCGCAGCCGGGAAGCGCTGCGCACCGAGCCCGCTAACGTCGAGGCGTTCGACGCGGTGGAGACGGCGCTGTTCTCGGTGTGCCTGGAGGACTTCGCGCCCCGCGACGAACTGCACGCCTGCGACCAGCTGCTCCACGGTGACAGCGGCAACCGCTACTTCGACAAGTCGGTCTCGTTCATCGTCTTCGCCGACGGTCAGGCCGGCATCAATATCGAGCACTGCGGGCTCGACGGCACCACCGTGCTGTCGTTCGTCGACGCGCTGCTCGAACGGAGTTCCCAGGACCACGCGGCCACCAGCGGAGCGCAATCGCAGGGACTGCCCTCGGTGGAGCCGATCGAGTTCGTGCTCGACTCGGCCGCGCGCGCCGACATCGCCGCGGCGGGGGCCGACTTCGCCCGCTTCGCCGCCGATACGGCCACCTCGCTGGTGTCCTTCGACGACTTCGGGACCGGCGAGGCCAAGAAGCTGGGCATCTCACCCGATGCCTTCGCTCAGCTCAGCTACCAGCTCGCCCACCGGCGCAGCAAGGGGCTCACCGGCGCGACCTACGAATCCATCGCCACCCGGCAGTTCCGCAACGGTCGCACCGAGGCCATGCGTGTGGTGACCCCGGAGATGGTGGCGTTCGTCGACGCGATGGTGTCCCCGGACACCGACACCGAGACCAAGCTGGCCGCGGCGCGCACCGCCGCGTCCGCCCACGTCGCGCGGGCGAAGGAATGCCAAGCCGGGCAGGCGCCCGAGCAGCACCTGTGGGAACTGGAGTGGATCCAGCGCCGTCGCGGCGAACAGCTCGGCGTCGCCGACGAGCGGATCGCGCTGTTCGACAGCCCCGGCTGGACGGTGATGCGCGACGACTACCTGTCGACCAGTTCGGCCCCGTCGAAGTACATCCGCTACTTCGGTTTCGGCTCGACCAGCCCGCGCTGCATCGGCATCGCCTACGTGCTGCTGCCGGATCGGTGGAACATCTACCTGGCCACGCCGAAGTCGGTGTCCGACCAGATGTACGCCTTCGCCGACCACCTCCGCACGTCCGTAGCCGACCTGCGCGAACTGCTGTCCGAACCGGCGTGATCGTTTCCCGGCGTGCCGCAGCTCGCGGTGCGCCGGGAAAACCGCTGGGTCGGGTATGAAACAATCTCTACTCGTGAAGAACTTCGAATCCCTGTTCGCCGAGCTGACCGAGCGTGCCCAGACCCGTCCCGAGGGGTCTGGCACCGTGGCCGCGCTGGACGCAGGCGTTCATTTCCAGGGTAAGAAGGTCCTGGAAGAAGCCGGTGAGATCTGGCTGGCCGCTGAGCACGAGAGCGATGAAGCGCTCGCCGAGGAGATCTCCCAGCTGCTGTACTGGGTCCAGGTGATGATGCTGGGTCGTGGGCTGAAGCTCGAGGACGTGTACCGACATCTGTGACGGCTGATCCGTCCGGATGACACCTCCTCCACTTCCCCCGAAAGGACCCCCTCCCATGTTGCGCGTCGCCGTCCCCAACAAAGGCTCGCTCTCCGAATCCGCCACCTCGATCCTGAGCGAGGCCGGATATCGCAAGCGGACCGACTCCCGCGATCTGACCGTGCTCGATCCCGCCAATCAGGTCGAGTTCTTCTTCCTGCGTCCCAAGGACATCGCCATCTACGTCGGCTCCGGTGAGCTCGACCTCGGCATCACCGGCCGCGACCTGGCCCTGGACTCCGGCTCCCCGGTCAGCGAGCGACTGTCGCTCGGTTTCGGCCGCTCCAGCTTCCGCTACGCGGCCCCCGCCGGTGAGGACTGGAAGGTCGAGGATCTGGCGGGCAAGCGCATCGCCACCTCCTACCCGAACCTGGTCCGCGCCGACCTCGCCCGCTTCGGGATCGAGGCCGAGGTGATCCGCCTCGACGGCGCGGTCGAGATCTCGATCCAGCTCGGTGTCGCCGACGCCATCGCCGACGTGGTCGGGTCCGGTCGCACCCTGCGTCAGCACAACCTGATCGCGTTCGGCGAATCCCTGTGCGACTCCGAAGGCGTCCTCATCGAACGCACCGGTTCCGACCGTGACGACCGCGCCCGCAACCAGCTCATCAACCGCATCCAGGGCGTCGTCTTCGCCCAGCAGTACCTGATGCTCGACTACGACTGCCCCAAGTCCCTCTTCGACCAGGCAGTCGCCATCACCCCCGGTCTCGAATCACCCACCGTGTCCCCGCTGACCGACCCCGACTGGGTCGCGGTGCGCGCCCTCGTTCCCCGCAAACAGGGCAACGAACTCATGGACCGCCTCGCCGACCTCGGCGCCAAGGCCATCCTCGCCACCGACATCCGCTCCTGCCGAGCCTTCTGAGTCGTTTCCGTCCGAGGCCCCTCACCTGTGTTCGCCCAGGTGAGGGGCCTCGGTCTTTCGGCGCCTGAACCTACTTCGCCGAGAGACTCTCGAGCGCCTCACGCACGAAACACAACGGGCAAATCGGGTCGAACGGCGCTGTCGGTGCGCCGCCGATGATGGGTTCGGCCACGACCGGCGCCGCTGCCGAGCTAGCCGAGGCGACGGTCGGATAGGTTCCCATCGCCAGCGTGATAGCGGCAAGAGCCACGGCCCTGAACAGAGTGCGGTTCATTTCTTCTCCTCAACTCGGTGGAAACCACCCCAGGGGACGGCAGAGCAGTCCGAAGGTAGTCGTCTTCGGTGCGCCCGGTCGTTACCGCCGACAGGTATTCCGCCGCGGGTAGGCTGGAATCGCGGATTTGTCCGGACAATCAGTGATCGGGGCGAAAATGTCGAACAAGAACGAGCAGGAAGAAAAGATCGAGAAGGAGCAGGTCGAGCGCGAAGAAGAGCGGCGCCGCCTGGAAGAAGAAGAGGAACGCCGCCTGCGGTAGTTTCCGCGCGGGAGTTGCTCGCGACCGCAACGATCGATTCAGGGTGAGTTCAATCGGTGTACTCCCCGGATCTCGTTGCTACCTTGCGTTTCTCTGAAGAGGAACGCGAGGAGTCACCGTGTCGCAGACACCGCCCGAGCCACGGCCGGGCAGCGCATTCACCTGGAACGAAGACTGGTTGGCTACCGTCGTCGGGCTCGTCCTGATCGGCCTTGTGCTGGTCGGGGCCATCCCGGGTTGGCTGGTGCCGTGATGGGGGAGACGCGGACGACGTCGGAAACCGCGGCGTTGCAAGCGAATTCGCGGCCTACGGCGCGCGACATCGTGGCGGGGATTCTGCTGGTGCTCGTACTGGGCGCGTTGACCAGGTTCTTCGACACCCATGTTCCGCAATGGGCGGCGGATACGCCCTTGAAGCGGGTCGCGAAGACGGTCGAGTATCCGGTGTACGCGATCGCGATCGGGTTGATCGGCAATGTTGTACTGGGCAAGATCGGTCTGCGGGAACGGCTTTCGGCCGGGTTCCGGACCGAGTTCTTCATCAAGACCGGTGTGGTGCTGCTCGGTGCGTCGATCAACCTGAAGATCCTGGTGACCGCCGCCGCTCCGTCGATCGTGCAGGCGCTGGCATTGATCACCATCGTTTTCGGGTTCACCTGGTGGTTCGGTGGGGTGCTCGGGCTCGACGACAAGCTGCGGGCGCTGCTGTCGTCGGCGGTGTCGATCTGCGGGGTGAGCGCGGCCATCGCGGCGGCGGGGGCGGTGCAGGCCCGGCGCGAGCAGATCGCCTACGCGGCGTCGCTGGTGATCATCTTCGCGCTGCCGTCGATCTTCCTGCTGCCCTGGCTCGCTGATGTTCTCGGGCTCTCCGATGCGGTGGCGGGCGCGTGGATCGGCGGCAACATCGACACCACGGCCGCGGTGGCCGCCGCGGGTGCGCTGGCGGGTGAGGAATCGTTGCAGATCGCGACGATCGTCAAGACCACCCAGAACGCGCTCATCGGTCTCGTGGCAATCGCTCTCACCGCCTGGTTCGCGTTCCGTGTGGATCGCACCGAGGGTGCCGCGCGTCCGAGCATCGGTGAATTCTGGTCCAGGTTCCCGAAATTCGTGCTCGGGTTCATCGCCGCCTCGATCATCGGCACGCTGTATCTCCAGTCGGTCGACAAGAAGACCGGTGCCGCGCACATCGCCATCATCAACGACCTGCGCACCTGGTTCCTGATCCTGGCGTTCGTCTCCATCGGCCTGGAATTCTCGCTGCGTGGGCTGCGCGAAGCGGGGTGGCGGCCGATCGCGGTCTTCGGATCGGCAGTGCTCGTGAATCTGGCTGTCGGCCTTGGTCTTTCGGTGCTGCTGTTCCGCGACTTCGCCGTGTGACATGCCCGGCGTCGATCGCGGTCACACGTCTTCGGGGAGGCGTTCTGTCACCAGATCGGCAGGAACCGCGGCCTGAACGGGCCAGCCCGGGTACGGCGGTGGCGTGCCGCCGTACTCGGGGCACAGGGGTTTGAAATCGCAGAACTTGCACATCGAGTTGCGCGTCGGCGGGAAGTTCCCGGTCATGCCCGCGTCGATGATGGCTTGCCAGAGCGCGGTGAGAATGCGCTGGAAGCGATCGAGTTCCTCGCGCTCGGGGGTGTAGGTGAGGATGTTCTTGTCGGCCAGGTAGATCAGGCGCAGCTGGGCCGGGACGATGTCGCGGGTGCGCAGGATCATCAGCGCGTAGAACTTGAGCTGGAACAGGGCGCGCGCTTCGTGCATCGGTCCGGGTGAGCGACCGGTTTTGTAGTCGACGACCCGCAGCAGGCCGTTGGGTGCCACATCGATCCGGTCGACGAAACCGCGCAGCGGAATATCGCCGTCGAGGTCGACCTCGACGCGCTCCTCCAGCGCGTGTGGCTCGAATCGCCGCGGATCCTCGAGCTCGTAATAGCTCGCGACCAGTGTTCGCACCTCGTCGAACAGTGCCTGCGGCCCATTCTCGGCGACGAGCTCGTCCACCCCGTCGCGCTCCGCGCGCACCCGCTCCCATGCGTCGGGAACCAGCTCCGCCGCCCGCTCCGGCTGACGCTCCGCGGCGGGTAACCCGAACAGATCCTCGAGGACCGCGTGCACCACGGTCCCGCGCACCGCGGCTCGCGACGGCGGTTCCGGCACCCGATCGATCGCCCGCAACCGGTACTTCAACGGGCACTGCTTGAAATCGCTTGCCCGCGAAGGCGACAACGCCGGACGCGACCGATGGACCGGCGCGTCGGCGGTGTCGTCGGCCAGGGGCACGGACAAGGGCACTGACATATTTCGCAGGTTAACGGCAGGCACTGACAGGATTGCCCGATTCGGGCCCACATGCGGAGGTCGCGAGTTCGGCGCACGCGTCGGATACCGACGAACGGCTCGGGATTCGGTGGTTGTGGGCGGGGTCTGCCAGGATCGCGGCATGCAACTGATGTTCCGGGCGGGGGCGGTTTTGGCCGCGGTGATCATGGTGAGTGCGTGCGAGGATCCGGGAAAGGTGGTCCGGGTACCGGGCGCTACGGCTGCCTCGACCACATCGGCGGCGACGACCTCGGCCACCGCGCAGACCGACGAGCAGCGGTTACGGGCGGGGACCCTCGCCGAGGGCAACCGGATGGCCGAAGTGCTGGCGCTGTCCACCGATATCGATCCCGTTTTCGTGCGCCACGGACAGGCGGGCGTGCTCACTGAACCGATGCTCACCATCATGACCGGCCACAACAACGCGATCAGCTCGGCCGCCGCGGCGAACGGCCTGCTCACCGGATTCGTCGGTCAGCGTTCCAACGGTGGTGACACGAGCGCGGGCACCGACTGGCTCACCCACGGCATCATGCGCTTCCCTGACACCGCTTCGGCGAAAGCGGCGGCAGCCGCCCTCGCCACCGCGGCGACGACACAGCGCGGGATGTTGCAGACCGGTGACTGGGCTGCCGCCGATCTGCCCGGCGCATCGGACACCCGGTTCGTCACCATGGAGAATCGCGATCGGCTCGAGGGCATGGCGTTCACCGCGCACCGGGAGTTCGTGGTGTTCACCAGTGCTCGCCTCGGCGGACTGCCCGAGATCGAACGGACTGTTCGCACAGCGCTGGAACGGCAACGCCCCCTGCTGGATTCGTTCGTGGCGACGCCCGTCGCCGAGCTCGCGAAGCTGCCGTACGACCCGGACGGGATCAACGCGCTCGCGGTCGGCAACGGCAATGTGAGCAGCGGCGCCTACGGGCCGCGTGGCGCGCTGATCTTCACCGACGATCAGCAGGCAGCGCTCACGTTGTACCGCGAGGTGGGGCTGGTCGGGATCGGCATCGACGACAGTGCTGTCTATCGCACCGCCGACGCGGCCGCCGCGGCGAAACTGTCCGCCGCGACCGTCGCGGAGACCCTCGCCACCGAAGGCTGGAAGGGCGCGCCCGCCCCGGACGGCGTGCCCGGCGCCGCCTGCTGGACCGACGCCGACGCTCTGCAGTGGGCCTGCCTGGTATCCAGCGGCCGCCATGTCGCGCAGATCTGGGCGAAGTCGCAAGGCGAAGCGCACGCGCTGACCGGCGAACAGCACCGCGCGTTGGCAGCGGCGAAATAGCTGACCCGTCGATGGCGCGGATCGCCGCGCCTGGCAGGCTGATAGGTCCATTCTAAGAACGGGAGATCAATGACGGCCAGACGAACCGGTCCATTCGCTATCGGGGACCGCGTCCAGCTGACCGACGGCAAGGGACGCCTCTTCACCGTGGTGCTGGAGGAGGGTAAGGAATTCCACACCCATCGCGGCGGCATCAAGCACGACGACCTGATCGGCAACGACGAGGGCACGGTCGTGAAGTCGGTCAACGGCACCCCGTATCTGGCTCTTCGCCCGCTACTGACCGACTAT
Source organism: Nocardia sp. NPDC058519 (assembly GCF_042719755.1). Taxonomy (NCBI): domain Bacteria; kingdom Bacillati; phylum Actinomycetota; class Actinomycetes; order Mycobacteriales; family Nocardiaceae; genus Nocardia; species Nocardia sp. NPDC058519. The sequence goes on from NZ_JBHXNK010000025.1 coordinate 16,048, forward strand.
GTGCTGTCGATGCCGCGCGGCGCGGCGGTGATCTACCCCAAGGACGCCGCCCAGATCGTGCACGAGGGTGATGTGTTCCCGGGTGCGCGGGTGCTGGAAGCCGGCGCCGGTTCCGGTGCGCTGACCTGCTCGCTGTTGCGCGCGGTCGGGCCCGAGGGCGAGGTGATCTCCTACGAGATCCGCGACGACCATGCCGAACACGCCGTCCGCAATGTGGAGACCTTCTTCGGCGAACGCCCGCCGAACTGGTCGATCACCATCGCCGACGTGGCACAGTACGAGGGCCCGCAGGTCGACCGTGTCGTGCTCGACATGCTCGCGCCGTGGGACGCGTTGCCCGCGGTGTCGAAGGCGCTGGTTCCCGGTGGTGTGCTGGTGGTCTACGTCGCCACCGTCACTCAGCTGTCCAAGGTGGTCGAGGCGCTGCGTGAGCAGGAATGCTGGACCGAACCGCGCTCGTGGGAGTCGATGGTGCGTGGCTGGCACGTGGTCGGTCTGGCCGTGCGCCCGGAGCATCGCATGCAGGGCCACACCGCGTTCCTGGTGAGCGCGCGGCGCCTGGCCGAGGGCACCGTCACGCCCAAGCCGCAGCGGCGTCCGTCCAAGGGCTGATCACCCGCGGGTGAGCAGGCGGGCGGCGATCAGTGCCGCCGCCGCGCCTGCGAACCAGGTCCAACCGTCCACGGTGAGGCCCCATCGGGTCGCCTGCAGGATCGCGAGCCCGGCCGCGATCACGGCCAGCACGGTGGCGGCCGAGCGGACACCGCGCACCGCGGCAACCGGACCGTCCCACCAGGGCAACGCGGTGTTCTCCAGGCCGCGCAGGGCGAGGAACAGGGCGCCGGTGAGCGCGGCGGTCGCGGTGAGCTGCACCGCCGTGAGCAGCCAGAACCCGGGCTCGGTTGGCGCGGTGCGGTCGACTCCCGCCAGGTGGCTGAGCACGAGCACGGTGAGCAGGGCGGGCATGTGCCACAGGTAGAGCGTCATGGCGCCGGTGTTGCCGATGACCGTCAGCCACCAGACCCGAGGGCGCGCGGCGAGACGGCGTAACCAGGGCGCCACGGCGACAGCGGCGCAGCACAGCACCACCGCGTGCCCGGCGAGCAGCAGCGAGGGCGGCGCCAGATTCGACAGTCGCTGGCCCGGCACGGTCACCATGCTCGTTTCGTACGGGCCGACCAGAACCAGCAGCACATCGGCCGCCAAGGCGACACAGGCGAGCACCGCCGCGGTCCGCCGGGACAGCAGACCGCGCAGATATCCGATCCCGAGCACTGCGGGCACCAGCCAGACGATCAAGTTCAAATAGCCGAGCTCCATCGGCCCACCGGTGAGCCGCACCGCGTCGACCACCGCCGTGGTGACCACGATCACCGCGACCACGGCGAACATCCGGCGACCGCTGGTGACCCGCGCCGCGAGCAACGGCACGCATGCCAGCACCGCCAGATACATCCCGAGAAACCACAGCAGTTGCACGCTCGTCACCGCGAGCGGCCGGTGCCATCCCGGCGCGAGCACGAGATCGGCCACCGCCAGCAGCACCGCCGAGGCGCCGACGAAGTACCCGAGCGGTCGGACCAGGCGCTGGGTGCGCCGGAACAGCCAAGCGCCCCACGATGTCCCAGGTCCGAGGCCGCGCGCACCCGCGGCCACGCCCGCGAAGAAGAACAGCGGGAGTACCTGCAGAACCCAGGTGAGCGGCTGCAGCATCGGCAGGTCGGCGAGCACGTTGCCGAAATGCACCCCGGTGCCCGACACCGTCACGGTCAGCATCAGGCAGTGGCCCGCGACGACCACCACCAGCGACGAGATACGCAGCAGGTCCAGGAACCGATCACGATCGGCCGGAGTGTTCGCGGTGACCACCGCGACACTGGGCAACACACTCATGCACTGACGATCCCAGAATTCGCGCCACGAACACAGCGCGGAACCACCCCGCTCCCCTGCGTGGAACTACTCGAGAGCGAGGGCGCGGGCTTGCGTATCGAACCGGTGAACCGTCGGCATGCAAGGGAATTCGCAGGTTACCGCGCATTCCTCGGTTGCCGGAGCGCCCTCGGTCGCCGGTGGATCCGATGATGGGTAGCAGCGACGGCTGAGGTCTCACGTCCGCATGAGTGATCTTGGTGCCTGCGCGCCTCGCAGAGCGATCGCACGGACCCGGTGGTACTCGCGGATCATCCGGGCGGTGCCGAACGATCAGGCGGGCGTGCAGGGGGCCTGTGCGAAGCCGAGCAGCAGGCAGCCGCTGGCGTCGGAGAGCTTCCACGTGCCTGCCTCGCGCTGCCAGGTGACCGGGAACGAGGGCGCGGTGCCGTGCGGCGAGGTGATCGTCACATCGGCGGTGGCGGTGTCACCGCTGGTCACGACGTTGTCGACGGCGAAGGTCAGGGTGTAGCCGGCCAGCATGCCGTTCATCTGATCGATGTTGGCCTTGTGTGTATCGCCGTTGACGATCAGTTTCGCCTTGTCGTCGGTGGATACTCCGGGATCGGCGAACTTGATCAGCGTCGCCTTCAGGGAATCGGCGGTGGGGGCCGCGGCGTTGTCACCCGAAGGTGCCGGAGTTGCCGAAAGGCTGGACGGAGCGGCCGCGATACTGGTACTGCTCGTGGTGGCATTCGTCGAGGAATCGTCGGAGTCGCCGCAACCGGTCAGTCCGACGGTGACGGCGAGCGCCGCCGCGGCGGTGGCGACGATGACGCGGATCGTGCGGGGAGGAAGGAGCATGTTCAGCAACCTTTCGACTCGTTCGGCGAGTGCCCCGTACGGGGTGTTAGGGGAGCCTAACAGGTGCAAATGTGTGGTTGATGTCGTACCGACCGTACAAGATGTGATCACGACGAAACCATGTCGGAAAGCGAGAACGGACCGCGCCCGGTAGCGTTGAAAGACCGGGACTGGGAGGAGCAGCATCATGAGCCCCAACGAGAATTCGGATTCGGCGGCCTGGCGAGAGCTCGAGGCGGTACGCGCCGAGTCGGCTGCTCTTCGCAGGCAACTCGCCGATTCGCCGGATCGCGCACGCGAATTGGAAGCCAGGATCGATTCGCTGACCATCCGCAACGGCAAGTTGATGGACACGCTCAAAGAAGCGCGCCAACAGCTGATCGCGTTGCGTGAGGAAGTCGATCGCCTCGGCCAGCCGCCGAGCGGCTACGGCATCGTCATCCACGCGTACGAGGATCAGACGGTCGACGTCTTCACCTCCGGTCGCAAGATGCGCCTCACCTGCTCGCCCAATATCGACGCTGACGCACTGGAATACGGCCAGACCGTGCGCCTCAACGAGGCACTCACCGTCGTCGAGGCAGGCAATTTCGACGCCATCGGCGAAATCGGCACGCTGCGTGAGATTCTCGACGACGGCAGGCGCGCCCTCGTGGTCGGCCACGCCGACGAAGAGCGGGTGGTGTGGCTGTCGGGTCCGTTGTCCAAGATCGCCGAATACGACGACATGGCAGACCCCGATCAGCCGATTCGCAAACTGCGGCCGGGTGATTCGCTGCTGGTCGACACCAAGGCGGGCTTCGCGTTCGAGCGGGTTCCCAAGGCTGAGGTCGAAGACCTTGTGCTGGAAGAGGTTCCCGACGTCGACTACACCGACATCGGTGGTCTCGGCCGTCAGATCGAGCAGATCCGCGATGCGGTGGAACTGCCCTTCCTGCACAAGGATCTGTTCCGCGAGTACGCGCTTCGCCCGCCCAAGGGTGTGCTGCTCTACGGTCCGCCCGGATGCGGTAAGACGCTGATCGCCAAGGCGGTGGCCAACTCCCTCGCCAAGAAGATCGCCGAATCGCGTGGTCAGGATGCCAAGGAAGCCAAGTCGTTCTTCCTCAACATCAAGGGCCCCGAGCTGCTCAACAAGTTCGTCGGTGAGACCGAGCGACACATTCGCATCATCTTCCAGCGGGCGCGTGAGAAGGCCTCCGAGGGCACCCCGGTGATCGTGTTCTTCGACGAGATGGACTCGATCTTCCGTACCCGTGGCTCCGGTGTGTCCTCCGATGTGGAGACCACCGTTGTGCCGCAGCTGCTTTCGGAGATCGACGGTGTGGAGGGGCTCGAGAACGTCATCGTGATCGGTGCGTCCAACCGCGAGGACATGATCGACCCCGCGATCCTGCGGCCCGGTCGTCTCGATGTGAAGATCAAGATCGAGCGCCCCGACGCGGAATCGGCGCAGGACATCTTCTCGAAGTACCTCACCGAGACGCTGCCGCTGCACGAGAGCGATCTGCGCGAGTTCGACGGCGACAAGCAGGCATGCGTCGAGGCGATGATCGAGAAGGTCGTCGAGCGGATGTACGCCGAGAGCGACGACAACAGGTTCCTGGAGGTCACCTACGCCAACGGTGACAAGGAAGTCCTGTACTTCAAGGACTTCAACTCCGGCGCGATGATCCAGAACATCGTCGACCGCGCGAAGAAGTACGCGATCAAGTCGGTGCTCGACACGGGTAACCCGGGTCTGCGGATCCAGCACCTGTTCGATTCGATCGTCGACGAGTTCGCCGAGAACGAGGACCTGCCCAACACTACCAATCCCGATGACTGGGCACGGATCTCGGGCAAGAAGGGCGAGCGGATCGTCTACATCCGTACGCTCGTCACCGGCAAGAACGCCTCGGCCAGCCGCGCGATCGACACCGAGTCGAACACCGGTCAGTACCTCTAGTCACGATCCAGGAAAGGCCGCGTCCCGGCGGGGGCGCGGCCTTCGTGGTTCTGTTCGGATTATTTTCACCGAAACGCTGCGCGACGGGAAGTGAATAGGGCACGCTTCACTTGTTCGTTTCACCTGATGAGGACTTACGAGGAGCGTTGACATGGCCGGTTCCGCCGCTGAATTGCTGACCGAGATCATCCTGCAGACCATCCAGAACCTGTTCAGTTCGATCAGCGCCGGCTGATCCAGCAGCTCTACGACGAGGGCCGCGTCTCCCGAACTCCGGGAGACGCGGCCCTCGGCCGTTGATCAGCCCTGTGCGGTGGTCACCGCGTTGAAGACCACGTCGGCCACGGGCGTGCCGTCGGCGCCGCCGCCCGCCACGCCTGCACCTGCGACATTGGTGAGCGCGTTCAGGCCCTCGGTGATCGTGCCGAAGGGCGTGTAGTTCGGCGGCAGTTGGGTGTCGCGGTAGACCAGGAAGAACTGGCTACCGTTGGTGCCGGGGCCTGCGTTGGCCATCGCCACGGTGCCGGCCGGGTAGACCGCGCCCGCGAGATTCTCGTCGCTGAACTTGTAGCCGGGGCCGCCCATGCCGGTCGCGGTGGGGTCGCCGCACTGGAGCACGAAGATGCCCTGGGTGGTGAGCCGGTGGCAGCGGGTGTGGTCGAAGTAGCCCTCACCGGCGAGGAAGGCGAACGAGTTCACCGTGCGCGGGGCCGCGGCGGCGTCGAGCGCGATCGTGATCGTGCCGCAGGTGGTTTCGAGGGTGGCGGAGTGGCTCGCGGCGGTGTCGATGGTGAGCGCGGGTTCGGCCGGCCACTGCTTGCCGTTGGGCTGACCCGCCGCGGCCGGGGTGCAGCCGGGGATCACGGCCTGATGCCGAGGGACGGTCTGCGCGGCGGGGGCCAGCGCCACGAGGGCGGCCGCGGCGATACCGACGCCGAAGAGTGCGCGAATGAACGGTCGGTCCTGCGAAATGCTGGTCACCTTGGCGGGATCTCCTCGAAAACGGGTGCTACCGGACGATGTACCGCGCATCCTGCCAGCCGCACCGGCCCGCGTGGGGACAGACCACCGGATCCGGTCCGCTCGTCGTGTGATCGACACAGAATCACGGTCTCTCGGGCCGATCGAGGGGTCGAATGGAGTGCGTCAGCGCGCCCGCAGGCGCCACAGTGTGGTCGTCTCGGCGGTGCGGGCCGCGGCGAGGGGGTCGTCGCGATCGGTGGCGCGCGGGTGGCGCGGACGGGTGGTGAGCTTGCCGAGCACGTACAGGCCCGACTCGTCGACCAGGCGCGGGATGTAGTCGGCCGGGCGCAGGCCGAGCAGTTCGGCGAGGTCGGACAGCACCAGCCAGCCCTCGCCGTGAGGGGTCAGGTGCGCGCGCAGATCGCGGGCGAACTCGGTGAGCATCGACTGATCCTGGTCGTAGACACCGCGTTCCAGGTCCGAGGTGGGGACACCCGGTAGCCATGGCGGGTTGCACACCACGAGATCGGCTCGGCCGGGCGGGTAGAGGGCGGGTCCGGTCACGGCGATCGCCTTCGCGAAGCCGAGGCGTTCGGCGTTGTCCTTCGCGCAGCGCAGGGCCCGTGGATTGATATCGGTGGCGACGATCTCCGGGACCCCACGCTTGGCGAGCAGAGCGGCCAGTACGCCGGTACCGGTGCCGAGATCGAAAGCGGTGCGGATCTCGGGATCGAGCGGTGCATCGGCGACGAGATCCACGTATTCGCTTCGGGTGGGCGAGAATACGCCGTACCCGGGGTAGACGCGGGCGCCGAGCGCCGGTACTTCGACACCCTGTTGCTGCCAGCGGTAGGCGCTCAGGACGCCGAGCAGTTCGGTGAAGGTGACCACGCGCGATGCGGTCGCCGGACCATAGGCCGCCTCGCAGGCGGCCGCGACGTCGGGTGCCCGGCGCAGGTCGAGGTCGAAGTCGGCGTCGAGCTGGATCAGCAGACTGCCGAGAATACTTGCGCGCGTGCGCCTTCTGACTCGCTCGTGCTCATAGAGCGCGCCGAGACCGCCGGTGGATGGCTGCTTGACGGGCTTCCGGTCGGCGCGACGGCCGAGGGCCTGCAACAGCTGGCGACCGTTGTTGTAGTCGCCCTGCCACAGCAGCGCCTCACCCGCCCTGATGCGGCGATACGCGTGATCGGCCGAGAGCCGGTCGTCGGCGGTGGTGACGGTGCGTGGTGCGGGCGCGCCGTTCTCCGAATGCCAGACGGCGGTCTGCTGAATGTGGTCTTCGGTCCAGGCGATGGTGGACACGGCACTGCCGCCTTTCCGAGAGGGATCGCCCATTCTGCCGGATCGGCCCAGGCTGACGTCATCTAGGCACAGATTCTGTCCGAACGTGCTAAATTCTGACCATGCGGCCAGAAAATTATCCGGAGGGGCAACAGCGGTCGTTCATCGAGGAGGCGCGGCGCCGCCAGATCATCGCCTCCGCCGCCGAGGTGATCTCGGAGGTCGGCTACGCCAACGCGTCCCTGGCCCGGATCGCCGAGCGCGCGGGGATCTCCAAGGGGGTGATCTCCTATCATTTCGACGGCAAAGACGAGCTGATGTCGCAGGTCGTGATCCAGCTGTTCGTCTCCGGCGCCGAGTTCATGGGCCCGTTTGTCGAGGCGGCGGTCGCCGACGGCGCCCGCGCGATCCTGCACGCCTACCTGTCGTCGAATCTGCAGTTCATCGACAACAACAGAAGCTACGTCGCCGCGGTCTCCGACATCGTGCTCAACCTGCGCGGACCGGATGGCACGCTGCGGTTCGACACCCCCGATGGGGACCGGGAGATGATCGCGCCGCTGGTCTCGGCGTTGGCCGAGGGGCAACGCACCGGCGAGTTCGGCGACTTCGACCCGACCGTGCTCGCGCGGTTGATCCGGGACTCGATCGACGGCGTCGCGAACCGGGCGGTGCGCCAACCCGATTTCGACATGCGCCACTACCGCACGCATCTCATCCAGATGTACGACGCGGTGACGAGGAAGGACGACAAACGATGACGACGATTACGGCATCCACAGAACCTGTTGCGGCACGGGAGATTCCACCGTTCGCCACGCTCGGTGTCGGTGCGATCGCGCTGCCGGCCGCGATCGCCTTGTTCGCCGTGCTCGGGCAGTACGGATTCTTCGGCGACGAGTTGTACTTCCTTGCGGCGGGCGGCCACCTGTCGTTCAGCTACGCCGACCAGGGCCCACTGGTGCCGCTGATCGCGCGGTTGATGGATGTGATCGCGCCGGGTTCGCTGGTGGCACTGCGACTTCCGGCGCTGTTGGTCACGGTGGCGGGCATCGTCCTCGCCGCGGCGATCGCGCGGGAGTTCGGCGGTGGGCGCGGCGCGCAGCTGATCAGCGCGGCCGCCTACGCGACGTCACCGTTTCTGCTCGTGCAGGGCGGCCAGCTCGCGACCAATTCGATCGACGGGCCGCTGTGGGTGCTGATCACCTGGCTGCTCGTGCGCTGGGTGCGGACCCGCGCCGATGTGCTGCTGGTCTGGGCGGGGATCGTCACCGCGATCGACATGCAGGTCAAATGGCTCATCCCGGTCTTCTGGATCTGTTTCGGGATCGGCGTGCTGGTCTACGGGCCGCGCGAGCTGTTGCGCAGGCCCGCGCTGTGGATCGGGGCCGCGATCACCGCGGTCTCGATGGTGCCCAGTGTGCTGTGGCAGGCGGCGAACGGGTGGCCGCAGCTCGAGATGGGAGCGGTGGTCAGCGCCGAGCAGGAGACGATCGGTGGGCGGCTGATCTTCGTGCCGCTTGCCCTCGGCGCGGCCGGGCTCCTCGGCGCGATCCTGCTGGTCTACGGCACCGTCCGGTTGTTCCGCGCGGAATCGTTGCGGCCCTATCGGTTCCTCGGGCTGGTGGTCGTGCTCGTCGTCGTCGCGTTCGTGGCCACCGGAGGGCGGCCGTACTACGCCGTCGGCGTCTATCCGGTCGCGATGGCCGCCGGTGCGGTGGGGCTGGTCGAGGCCAGGGTCACCTGGCAGCGGATCGCCGCGGTTCCGGTGATCGCGCTGTCGGTCGTCCTCGCGGCGGGGTCGCTGCCATGGCAGCCGGAGTCCTCGATCCCGCCGAGTACCGGTGGCATCGACCTGTTGCTGCACGGCAAGTTCGGTTGGCCCGAGCTGGCCGCGTCGACCGACCTCGCGTATCAGGCGTTGACGCCCACCGAGCGTGCGCACGCGGTGATCGTCGCCGAAAGCTATTGGCAGGCAGGGGCTCTCGAAACCTACCGGCAGCCCTACGACTGGCCGGCGGTGTACAGCCCGAATCGTGGGTACGGCTACCTCGGTACGCCACCGGACTCGGCGACCACGGTGCTCTATGTCGGTGGGGAGCTGGAGGAGTTGCGCGCGCACTTCGGATCGGTGACGCCGATCGGCCGGGCGGATGCCCGACTCGGCTACGCGGGCGTCACCCGCGATGTGACGATCTGGCGATGCGACCAGCCGGTGCGGCCGTGGTCGCGAATGTGGACCGAAATGCGTGAGATGTAGTGCGCGCGAGGATATTACCGCGCACAGTGGCACGTCAGGTTCGTGGCGACCGTGAGCCGGGATGGCGGCGGCGGTTGGGTCGTGGTGGTGGCTGAGTGGGAGTCGCGAGGGGTCGGAGTCGCGGCGATGATAGGTCAGGGGCGGCGGATGCGCCGGTAGGTGGGCGTGGCGGTGGTAGCGGCAGCGAGTTCGGTGGCGAGCCAAGCGATGTCGGTGTCGCCGATAGCGCCCAGCGTGAGACGCAGATGGTCGCCGGCGGGCCTGTCGCCCGCCTCGAACGGGCCGCCCGGCGCGGCCTTGATGCCCGCGGCGGCGAGGCTGATCATGGCGGCGTTCTCGTCGGAGACGGGAAGCCAGAGGTTGATGCCGTCGCCCGCGGCCACGATGACATCGTGCCGGGCGAGCGCACGGCGCAGCACGGTAGCGCGCCTGCGGTATTCGATGCGCGCGCTCGCGACGGTGGCGCGGGCATCGGGGTCGTGGAGCATTGTCAGCAGCACGCGCTGTAGTAGTCGGCTGGACCACCCGGGCCCGAGCATCCGCCGCTCGACCACCGGATCGAGCAGTGCCGCGGGCCCACCCGCGACGGCCAGACGCAGATCGGCACCGTGGGACTTCGAGTAGGAGCGGATGTAGACACCGCGATCGGGGAAGCGCGCGGCGAGCGAGCGCAGCGGGGTGGTGGCGATGCCGGCGGAGTGGTCGTCCTCGATGATCAGCGCCGGGTGCGGGCCGAGCAGAGCGGCCAGTTCGCGGACTCTGGCGGCGCCGAGGGAGGCACCGGTCGGGTTGTTGGCGCGCGGCTGCACGATCACCGCGCGCGGCGCCGGTCCGTCGAAGGCACGCGCGAATTCCGCAGGCCGGAAACCGGATTCGTCTAGGCGGACGGCGACCGGGCGCGCGCCGAGGCGGGCGAGCAGATCGAGAAACGGTGGGAAGCACGGGTCCTCGACGATCACCGGATCACCGAAGCGCACGTGTGCGGCGAGCAGCCGGTCCACCGCGTCGAGGGCGCCGTCGAGGACGGTCAGTCGTTCACACGGCCACGGCCAGTCCGCGCGCAGCGTCTCGGCGAGCGCGGGCAGCACCGCCTCGCCGAGATAGTGGGCCGACAGATCGCCCGGCGCGGTGTCGCGCGAGAGCGCGTGCAATGCGGCAGCGAGGTCGGGCAGGAGCGCCGGATCGGGGGTGCCACGGGACAGGTCGACGCGAAAAGCGTTGTCGGAGTGCGAGTGCAGGCGCTGATACCGGCCGATCGGCGCCTCCTGCTTCGCCCCGACGAAGGTGCCCGCCCGTCCCCGCGCGGTGATCGCGCCGGTCGCGGCCAGCGCCCGCCACGCCTGGCTGACGGTGGCGGGGGAGACCCGGAGTTCACGGGCCACCTCGCGCACGGTGGGCAGCCGGGTGCCCGGCGCGAGTGCTCCCGAGCGGATGCGGCGGCCGATGGCGGCGGCGATCCCCGCGGCGGTTCGTTCGTCGAGATCCCCGGCGAAATCCGCGGGCAGTGCGGTCGGCGAGGCTTCGGTCATGTGCCCATTCTGCGCCGGTCGTGCGCGGCCGATCGGGGGCGCCGCCAAGGTTTACGGCACCGAAACTGTTTCCGCACTCTTGTAACACAACGGAATCAGATGTAGGTGCAGTATAACAAAGCATGGGAATCGTCAGAGCGGCGCTCGTCCAGACCACCTGGACCGGTGACAAAGAATCAATGATCAAGGTTCACGAGGACTACGCCAGGGAGGCAGCGGCGCAGGGTGCGCAGGTGATCTGCTTCCAGGAGTTGTTCTACGGCCCGTATTTCTGCCAGCTACAGGACGCCAAGTTCTACGAATACGCCGAATCGGTGCCGGGCCCGACGACAGAGCGATTCGCCGCACTGGCCGCCGAGCTGAACCTGGTGATCGTGCTACCGGTCTACGAGCGCGAGATGGACGGGCTGCTCTACAACACGGCGGCGGTGATCGACGCCGACGGTTCCTACCTCGGTAAATACCGCAAACATCACATCCCGCAGGTGACCGGATTCTGGGAGAAGTTCTACTTCCGGCCGGGCAACCTCGGCTGGCCGGTATTCGACACCGCGGTCGGCAAGGTAGGCATCTATATCTGTTACGACCGCCATTTCCCGGAGGGCTGGCGGGCCCTCGGCCTCGCGGGCGCGGAAATCGTGTTCAATCCGTCGGCGACGTCGAGGGGGCTTTCCAGTTATCTGTGGAAACTCGAGCAACCCGCCTCGGCGGTGGCCAACGAGTATTACGTCGGCGCGATCAACCGAGTCGGTATCGAGAGCGAATACGGCGACGACGACTTCTACGGTACGAGCTATTTCGTCGACCCCGAGGGGAAGTTCGTCGGCGAGGTCGCCTCCGATACCTCGCCGGAATTGGTTGTTCGTGATCTTGATATGGATCTGATCAAAATCGTGCGCGAGCGATGGGCCTTCTATCGCGACCGTCGCCCGGATGCCTACGGACCGTTGGTGAACCCCTGATGCGCACCTTCATCCACGGCGGGACGGTGGTGAGCGCCACCGGGTCCCAGCTCCTCGACGTCCTGATCGAGAACGAGACGATTGTCGCTGTCCTGCAACCGGGTTCGACCGCGCTCGGCGCCGATCTCGCCGCCGATGCCGACACGGTGATCGACGCGACCGGCAAGTACGTGATCCCCGGCGGCGTCGACGGGCACACCCACATGCAGCTGCCGTTCGGCGGCACCGAGGCCAGCGACACCTTCGAAACCGGAACACGGGCCGCGGCCTGGGGCGGCACCACCACGATCGTCGACTTCGCCGTGCAGAAACCGGGCCAGCGGGTGCAGGACACCCTCGCCGAATGGCACGCCAAGGCCGCCGGGCTGTGCGCGATCGACTACGGGTTCCACCAGATCATCGGCGACGTCAACGACGAATCCCTCAAGGGGATGAGCGAACTCGTCAGCGAAGGCGTCACCAGCTTCAAGCTGTTCATGGCCTATCCCGGCGTCTTCTACTCCGACGACGGCCAGATCCTGCGCGCCATGCAGTCCGCGGGCGACCTCGGCGCCCTGATGATGATGCACGCGGAGAACGGCATCGCCATCGACGTCCTCGTCGAACAGGCCCTCGCACGCGGCGACACCTCGCCCTACTTCCACGGCACCAGCCGCCCGTGGCAGATGGAAGCCGAGGCCACCCACCGCGCGATCATGTTGGCGCAGCTGACCGGTGCTCCGCTGTACGTAGTGCACGTATCGGCCAAACAGGCGATGGAACAGATCGTGACGGCGCGCGACAACGGGCGCAACGTGTTCGCCGAAACCTGTCCGCAGTATCTGTACCTCTCGCTCGAAGAACAGTTGGGCGCACCGGGTTTCGAGGGTGCCAAGTGGGTCTGCTCGACGCCGCTGCGCTCACGCGCCGAGGGTCATCAGGACGAGCTGTGGCGCTTCATCCGCACCGGTGATGTCACCGCGGTGAGCACCGACCACTGCCCGTTCTGCATGAAGGACCAGAAAGAGCTCGGCGTGGGCGATTTCAGCAAGATCCCGAACGGGATCGGCGGTGTCGAGCACCGGATGGACCTGCTGTTCCAGGGTGTCAAGGACGGGCGGATCTCCCTCGAACGGTGGGTGGAGGTCTGCTGCACCAACCCGGCCAGGATGTTCGGCATGTATCCGCGCAAGGGCGTGATCAGTCCGGGTGCTGATGCCGATGTCGTGATCTACGACCCCGACGGGCACACCAGCATCGGCCTCGGCAAGACCCACCACATGAACATGGACCACTCCGCGTGGGAGGGCTTCGAGATCGACGGACATGTCGACACCGTCCTGTCCCGCGGCCGGGTGATCGTCGACGACGGCGCCTACCACGGGCGCGCCGGGCACGGTCGATTCATCCGGCGCGGTCTGTCACAGAACCTTCTGTAGAACCAACTGTCGAAACGGAGAGTGCCGATGGACATCGGAGTCGTCCTGCAGTGCACACCACCCTCGTCGCGGGTGATCGAACTGGCCAGAGTGGCCGAGACCCACGGGTTCTCGCATGTGTGGACCTTCGATTCGCACCTGCTCTGGCAGGAGCCCTACGTGATCTACAGCCAGATCCTGGCCGCCACCCGCAAGGTGATCGTCGGCCCCATGGTCACCAACCCGGCGACCCGGGACCGGACGGTGACCGCGTCCACCTTCGCCACGCTCAACGAGATGTTCGGCAACCGCACGATCTGCGGCATCGGGCGCGGCGACTCCGCGGTCCGCACCCTCGGCGGCAAGCCGACGACATTGGCCACGCTGCGCGAATCGGTCGAGGTGATCAGGGAACTCGGCAACGGCCGCGGCGCTCGCGTCGGCGACACCGAGGTGCGCTTTCCGTGGGCCGCCGACTCGCGGCTCGAGGTGTGGGTGGCCGGGTACGGGCCGAAGGCGCTCGAATTGACCGGGCAGGTCGCCGACGGGTTCATCTTGCAACTTGCCGACCCCGACATCACCGCCTGGACCATTTCCAAGGTGCGTGCCGCGGCCGAGGCTGCAGGTCGTGATCCGCTGTCGGTGAAGATCTGTGTCGCCGCGCCCGCCTATGTCACCGATGGATCGGAGGCCGGACTCGAACACGCCCGCGACCAGTGTCGCTGGTTCGGCGGCATGGTCGGTAACCACGTCGCCGACATCGTCGCGAAATACGGTGCGGGCGGCGATGTTCCGGCGGCGCTGACCGACTACATCGCGGGCAGGCAGGGCTACGACTACAACCTGCACGGGCGCGCGGGCAATACGCATGCCGATTTCGTGCCCGACGAGATCGTGGACCGGTTCTGCCTGATCGGGACCCCCGACCAGCAGCTAGCCCGGTTGTGGGAGCTCGAGAAGCTCGGCGTCGGCCAATTCGCGGTGTATCTGCAGCACGACGCCAAGACCGCAACGCTCGAGGCCTATGGCGAGCAGATTCTGCCGCGGCTGAACAAGCAGGTCACCGCGATACAAGCGGCTGGTCTGTCATGATCACCGATCTCGCGCTGGTATGGGCGTCGAACACCGGCGCGCACAGTATTGCCGCGACGCTCGCCGGGCAACGGCGAGTGGACCGCAGGGTGGGAGTGCGTCGGTGACTACGGCAACCATCGATCCGGCGACAGCTGTTGTCCCGCAGAAGATCCGAGCCTCCACGCCTGGTCGGACCCGGTTGCTGCGCGCGGTCTACGCGGTGAGCGCTTTCGTGCTCGTGGCGGTGATCTGGGAGCTGGTGAAGGTGCTGGTTCCCGCCGACGGCGTGAGCATCGCGGGCACCCGAGTGCTCCCGCGCACCAGCGACGGCGCCCTGCCGCACGTATGGGCCGTGTTCACCGTGCTCGGTGAGGCGGACGGCAAAGGCACCGTCGGTGAAACACTGTTGCGCACAGGGATGTTCACGCTGGGGCTGTCATTGCTGGCGCTGTTGCTCGGGGCGGTGGTCGGCGTGGCGCTGGCGGTCGCGATGCAGCGCTTCGGCTGGCTCGAACGCGGACTGCTGCCGTATGTGGTGCTCTCGCAGACGGTTCCGCTGATCGCGCTCGCACCACTGGTGGCGGCATGGGGCGGCAAACTGTCCATCGGCGGTGAGCCGTGGCGGCCGTGGATGAGCATCGTCGTGATCGCGGCCTACCTCGCCTTCTTCCCCATCGCGATCGGGATGCTGCGCGGCCTGCAGACACCGTCGGCGGCCTCGGTCGAATTGATGCGTAGCTGCTCGGCCGGTTGGTGGGCGACACTGACGCGCTTGCGGTTTCCCGCCGCCGTTCCCGCACTCGTTCCCGCGCTACGGCTGGCTGCCGCGGCCGCGGTGATCGGTGCGGTCGTCGCCGAGATCTCCACCGGCACGGCGGGCGGGATCGGACGGCAGATCATCGTGTTCTCCCAGCAGGCCACCGGCGATTCGGCCCGGCTGTACGCCGCCGTCCTGGCCGCCGCGCTGCTCGGCGTGGTCCTCACCGCGCTGGTCGGGCTGGTGGAGCTGGTACTGCGCCGCTACAGCCACCCGCCGGGCACCGGCGCGTCGAGCGAGGGCTGATGAGCGTCGCCGAAACACTCTCCACGACAACGTTTCAGGAAGAAGTACCCATGACCACCTCCGCCGCGGTCGAGCTGAGCCAGCTCGGCAAGACCTTCGCCGCCGGTGCGGTGACAGCGCTGTCGGACGTTTCGCTCACCGTCGCGGCGGGCGAATTCGTCTCGCTCATCGGACCTTCGGGCTGTGGCAAGTCCACCCTGCTGCGGATCATCGCCGACCTCGAGACCCCGAGCACCGGCACTGTGTGCGTGCACGGCAAGCTCGCGCGTCAGGCCAGGATCGACCAGGATTACGGCATCGCGTTCCAGCAGGCCGGCCTGCTCGAATGGCGCACTGTCGCAGCCAATGTCGAACTGCCACTCGAGTTGCACAAGGTACCCAAGGCGCAGCGCAAGGCACGCAGTGCCGAACTGCTCGCCATGGCGGGGCTCAGCGAGTTCGCCGACCGATATCCGGCGGAGCTGTCCGGCGGCATGCAGCAACGCGTGGCCATCGCCCGTGCGCTGGCCCGCAAACCGTCGCTGCTGCTGATGGACGAACCGTTCGGTGCGCTCGACGAGATGACCAGAGAACGCATGCAGGGCGAGTTGCTGCGCATCGCGGGGGAGACCGGCGCCGCCGTCGTGTTCGTCACCCACTCGATTCCCGAGGCGGTGTACCTGTCGGACCGGGTGGTGGTGCTGTCCGCGCGACCAGGCCGGATCAGCGACATCGTGCCGACCGGTGGCTGGGATCGTGAGGCGGGCACCGACGTACGGGCCTCCACCGAGTTCTTCGCCGCCGTCGCCGCGGTGCGCGCGGCACTGCGCGGCGAGCACACCGACACGGCCGTGGCCGGACGGGATCTGCGATGAGGACCTGGCTGCCACCGCTACTGGTCGGTGTCGTCGTCCTCGCGCTGTGGCAGGTGCTCACCGTGGTGGGGGGCGTGCCCGCGTTCCTGTTGCCTGCGCCCAGCGCGATCGCCACCCAGTTCGTCGAGAACGCGGGCCGGATCCTCGACGCGTCCCTCGCCACCGGCACGAACGCGCTGATCGGGTTCGTCGCCGGGACGGTGCTGGGCTTGGTCGCCGCCGTTCTCGCGGTGCGGTTCGCGCTGATCGACGGGTTGCTCACCCCGTTGGCCGCGGCCGCCGCCGCGGTGCCGATCGTGGCCCTGGCACCGCTGCTGAACTCGATGTACTCCACGACCACCGAGACGCCGCGACGGCTCGTCGTCACCATCGTCGTGTTCTTCCCGGTCTTCGTCAGCACCGCGCGCGGGCTGCGTCAGGTGCCCAAGGTGCAGGCCGATCTGATGAGCTCCTACGCCGCGTCGGGGTGGCAGATCACCCGCACTGTGCGCCTGCCCGCCGCGCTGCCGCACCTGTTCACCGGTTTGCGGATCGCCGCGCCCGGCGCGGTCATCGCGGCCATCATCGCCGAATACTTCGGCGGCCTGCAGAACGGGCTCGGCAGCCGGATCACGTCCGCCGCGGCCAATACCGCCTATCCGCGGGCCTGGGCCTACGTCGTCGGCGCGATGTGTGTCGGCCTCGTGTTCCTGGCCGCCGTGTTGCTGCTCGAACAACTCACCCGCCGACCCCGAACCCCGCTGCTGTCCACGATCCGATGAGGGAGATCCATCCATGAGCAAGACCGCACTCCGGCTGCGCACCGCGGTGGCGCTGGCCGCCGTGGCCGCCGCCGCGCTGACCGGCTGTAGCACCACCGACAGTGGCTCCGAGACCACCGCCGACGGCCTCACCAAGGTGACCTTGCAGCTGCAATGGTTCAAGCAGGGGCAGTTCGCGGGCTACCTGGCCGCCGTGGACCAGGGGTTCTACAAGGAACAGGGCCTGTCGGTCGAGATCCTCGACGGCGGCACCGACATCGTGCCGCAGACGGTGCTCGCCCAGGGGCAGGCCGACTACGCGGTCGCGTGGGTGCCAAAGGCCCTCGCCTCGCGCGAGGCAGGCGCCGGGATCACCGAGATCGCGCAGATCTTCCAGAAATCGGGCACCAAGCAGGTGTCGTTCAAGGCCGACAATATCGCCGGGCCCGCCGCGCTGCGCGGCAAGACTGTCGGAAACTGGGGCTACGGCAACGAATTCGAGCTCTTCGCCGGGATGACGAAGGCCGGTATCGACCCGGCCAAGGACGTGAAACTGGTCCAGCAGCAGTTCGACATGAACGCCTTCCTCGCCAAGGACATCGCCGCAGCCCAGGCCATGTCCTACAACGAGTACGCCCAGCTGCTCGAAACCAAGAACCCGGCCACCGGAAAGCTCTACACCGCAGACGATTTCAACACCATCGACTGGAACGACGAAGGTGTGGCCATGCTGCAGGACGCCCTGTGGGCCAACACCGAGAAGCTGAAGGACAGCAAGTACCAGGATCAGACGGTCAAGTTCCTGACCGCCTCGCTCAAGGGCTGGGCCTTCTGTCGTGACAACCTCGACAAGTGCCGCGACATCACCGTCGCCGCCGGCGCCACCCTTGGTGCGGGACACCAGCAGTGGCAGATCAACGAGGTGAACAAGTTGATCTGGCCCTCACCCGCGGGCATCGGCACCATCGACAAGACCGCGTGGGATCGCACGGTGTCGATCGCCAAGAACACCAAGAACGCCGAGGGCGCAACGGTTCTCACCAAAGACCCCGACTCCGACGCCTACACCACCGAGTACGTCACCAAGGCGCTCGACCAGTTGAAAGCCGCGGGCGTGGATGTCACGGGCGCGAGCTACCAGCCCGCGCAGGTCACCCCGACCGAGGGCGGTAAGTAACAGCTCCCGCACACGACGGTCCATCGGGATTCCGATGGGCCGTCGCCGTGTGCTCAGCGCGGAGTCAGCCCGACGACGACGCCGCCCTGCTGCCAGGTCTGGTAGATGTCGGCCTTGGACGGTTCGCCGTCGGCGAGGTAACCGATGCCGTTGAATTTCGCGTTCTGCTTGTTGTCGCGCGCGATCACCGCGAACAGCTCGATGACGTCCTGCTCGCCGGTGTACACCGTGGCGGTGAAGGTTTCGGGCGCGCCGCCACGCGAGACACGCACTTGCGCACCGCCCTGCAGATTCTTCACCCACGGGCGCAGCGCGGTGCCGATCAGCAAGGCGCCGTCGTGCACGGTGTAGGCCACCGGGACGTCATAGACCACGCCGGATTTGCGGCCGACCACGTGCAGGGTGGCCAGATGCTTGCCGACGATGCCCGACAGGAACGGCACCTTCAGCAGGCCGCGGATCAGGGTATTGACCTTGGCCTGATAGGAGCGGATCGGTTCCGGCCCGGTGGTGGTCGGTGTGCCGTAGGGATTCTCGGGGGATGCGGTGTCGCTCATAGTTCCAGTATCGCCACGTGTGGAGGTGCCCGCATGGCGCCTGACTACGCTGCCGATATGACATCTGGGCAGACCGAGATCTGGCACAACCCGCGCTGCACGAAGAGCCGCAATGCCACCGCGCACCTCGACGCGACCGGGGTGGAGTACACCGTGCGCCGCTACCTCGATGATCCGCCGACGGTCGAGGAACTGCGGGCGGTGCTGACGCGGCTCGGCGCCGAGCCGTGGGACATCACCCGCACCGGCGAGCAGATCGCCAAGGACCTCGGGATGGCGGGATGGGGTCGCACCGAGGCGGATCGGGAGCAGTGGCTGACCGCGCTGGCCCAGCATCCGAAGCTGATCCAGCGGCCGATCGTGCTCACCGCCGACGGTGGCGCGGTGGTGGCCCGCGACGAGGAAACACTGCGCAGCCTCGACTGATGAGTCAGCGTCGCGAGCCGTCTCCTCCGGTGAGCAGGCCGTCCAGGACCACCCGTGTGTCGGGAACGAAGGGCCACGCCGGATCACGCAGGTGCGCGCGCAGTTCGGCATCGGTCCACCACCAGCCGTCCGCGATCTCGGACGGCTGGTGGACGATCGGACCGTCGCAGCGGTACTCGTAACCGAACAGGTGACAGCGCAGCGCGCGGCCCGCCCAGTCGCCGTCCCAGGACGCGGTGGCGCGCAACGGAAGTACCGTGCCCGAGGGGACGACGATGCCGAGTTCCTCGCGGAGTTCGCGGATCGCGGTGTCGGACGGGTGCTCGCCCGCGTCGACCACGCCGCCCGCGAGGCAGTCGTGCATGCCCGCGAAGACGAGTTTGCTGTCGGTGCGCCGATGGACGTACACCCGATCGCCGTCGGCCGACCGGACCAGCACACCCGCGCTGGCGTGCCACAGTCCCTCGCGATAGACGGTGCCTCGATCGGCCTCGCCGATCACCTGCCCTTCGGCGTCGTAGACGGCGAGCAGTTCGGCCTCCGGATTCGCTGACACCGCCCGAGGGTAACCGCCGGGTGCCCGGTCCGCTGTTCACCGTTTCCGGCGCTGTGGCTTCACCCCCGGCCGAGGCGCGGAGGCTCGGGCAGCCGCGGTGATGAGCGCCTTTTCCGTGGCCGCCTCGGCGGCGAGTACGCGCCGGATCAGATACTGCTGGCCGCAGGTCCACAGGGCGTTGGTGGCGAAGTAGGTGAGCACGACGACCGGCAGGATGGCACCGCCGATGAGCGCACCAGCCGGGAACACCCACAGCGACAGGTTGCGCATGATCGTGGCCGTGCTGTTGTCCCCGACCGGCGGGGTGAGCCGGGCCGTGAAGTGCGTGGCGAGGGCGGCGATCAGCACCAGCGGGACGGCGAGGACGGCGACCGCCACGAAAACCTCGCCCGCGCCGCTGAGGGTCGCCGAGAGCGGTGCGCCGAACAACCTGGCATCGAGGAACGCGCGAACCTCGGGTGCGCCGAACAGGTAGTTCGCGGTGGCGCTGTTGACCTCGACCGGCAGTGGGCTGTCCGTCGACGTGAACGGGCCGACCGCGTAGGTGCCGGTGCGGTCGAACGAGCGCAGCACGTGGAACAGGCCGAGGAAGACGAGTCCCTGGGCGATCAGCGGGACGAATCCGGCGAACATGCTGACGTTGTGCTCGCGATGGAGCAGCCGGATCTTCTCGGCCTGGGCGCGCGGATCGTCGCGATGGGTGCGGCGAATGGCGTCCATCTGCGGTTGCAGGGAACGCAGGACTTGCTGGGACCGGGCTTGCCGGAGGGCGGTGCGCACGAGCAGTGCGCGGACGGTGACGACCAAGGCGACGACGGCGAGTAGCCACGCGAGACCGCTGGCGGGGCCGAGCGGGATCGCGAACAGCTGGTGCCAGCACCACAGGACCGCGGACACGGGAAAATAGACGAAATCGAGCATGACGGGACGACCTGTCCTGGAAGCGTGCGCGAACGCACGAAAGGGGGAGTGGGATCACGAAATCCGACAGGCGGCGCCGACGGCGCGGCACCTGTCAGTGGTGATCGATCCCCGGAGCTCGTGGACGTGGACGACCGGCGGCATCCGGATTGCTCTGTCGCAGAAAGGAACCGCGCAATCGGCGCTGCGCCGACCGCGGTGGACCCGCACACGCCAGGCGCACAGGCGGCTGACTGCGGCTGGTGATCGCGACCAGCGCGCACACCATCGCGGCGGCGACGGCACCGAACGCGAGCATGCGCGTGGCCTCACCGCCGGGCGTGGAGATGAGCACGAAGGCGGGCAGCACGCACGCGAGAACCGCGTACGCCATCACCCACGCCCGTGCCTGCATGTCGCCGAGCATACCGGGGCTGGGGGTGCGGGCGTCGCTACTGCGGCTCTGGCGCGAAGGGCGGGGTGCCGGCGCCGGTCACGCGGAGGTTGCCCCACGGGTCGCGTTCGGTGAGGTGCGCCGCGGCGGGTTCGCGGCCCGGCAGAACCAGGAAGGCGGATGCTCGCGTCGGTTCGGGGAGGGTGGTGGTCTCGGCGGGATCGAGGCGGCCGTACCAGTGGTAGCGGCCGTCGATCGGGTCGGTGTGGCCGGTGAGGGTGGCGAGGACGGGGTATTCGGCGCCGGGTAGATCCAGGACGGCGGGTCCGGCGTAGTCGTGGTCGGGCTGCCGGTCGGCGGCGACCGTGATGTCGAAGTGGTGGGGTCGCGGGCGACCGGGGCGGCGAGCGGTGTCCGGTGTCATGCCGAGCCGACGGTGATATTCGTGCTGGGCGCTGGCCCGCACTTCGATCCGGGTGCCCGATTGCCGCTGGAGGGCGCGGACCCAGGTCGCGATGAGATCGACCCGGTGTGCGGAAGACTCCGCCCGGACAACGGGTTCGGTCCCGTAGGCGAAGAACAGGTTCGGGAAGCCGCGGGTGGCGATGCCGCGAAAGGTGACCGGTGTGGGCGACCATGCTGCGTCGAGTGTCCGTGACTCGCGGCCCGTCACTCCTAGCTGCACGCCGGCAGGTTCGGCAGTCAGGATGACAACCCGCGCGTGCTCGGGCTCGATACCGGCCAGGTGGATCTGCCACCGGTCCTCGTCCTCATCGAAAACGAGTTCACTGACCTCGACCAGGCGCCGGGGAACCGGCTGATCCTCGCGATGTCGCCACCTCCGCCGTGTCGTCGAAGACGTCCGGCGCGGTCCGCCGATCGCGGAATCGGGCGGATCACCGCCTGAAACCAGTTCGTAGACAATCACATCGACAACACCGGCCGCTCGCAGCGCCCGCACGACCGCCCCGGATCCGGTGCCGATCACAGCGACGCTCACAGCAGACCCACCGCCCGCCACCGCCTCCGGCCGACCGATCCGATCAGTCCGTACTGGTCGAGGAACGCCACCAGTTCCGCGGCCCCGGCCGCCCTGGACTCGCGCGCGATCGGATTACGCATCGCGGCCCGGTGTGCCTGGCGACTGTCGAGTCCGGCGCGAAGGTACATATGCCGGTTGGTGGTCAGCGCGATGAACAGCGGTCCCGCCACCGCCACGCACAAGCGGATATAAGCGCGCTCACCAGACGACATCGCGGGCACCCGCCGCGCCAGCGCGTCCCTGGCGAAGCCGATGTGGCGCGCCTCCTCGGTGACGTGGATGCGCATGGTCCGCGCGACGATCGGCTGCAACTGCGGATCGTCGAGCATCCGGCGCTGCAGCGCGTCGAAGATCTCCTCGCCGACCAGCGCCGCCACCCACACCATCGGGCCGCGCAGCACGGCGGGCAATGCCGTGATCGCGAGCCGCGCCGTCCGACGTGGCCAGTACGGGCGGGCTTCGACGCGCTCGATGAGCTTGCCGAACATCATCATGTGCCTGCACTCGTCGGCCATCTCGGTGAGCGTGTAGTGCGAGGTCGCGGACGTGGGGTCGCCGTGGAGGAGCTCGCGAAGCAGCAGCCGGTTGAGCAGGTTCTCGAACCAGATGCCGACCGAGAGCACATTGGCCAGTTCCTGGCGCGAGAGCTCCCGCTGCTGGTCGGGTGTCATCGCGTTCCACAGGTCGGTGCCGTAGAGCGAGATGACGCGCGGGGGCAGGAACAGCTTCGCCGGGTCGAGGGGTTCTGCCCAGTCGATGTCGACCACCGGGTCATAAGATTTTCGCACCGAGCCGATCAGTAGGCGCTGGGCGAAGGAATCGCGCGGGGAGGCGGTTGCGTTGGGCATCGCGGGCTCACTCTCGGGCGGAACATGCCACGCTAGGTGTTACAGCGTGTATCACCAAGGTTAATGGAACGCTGTGTAACAGTCAATATCGGCACGGGTATCCTTAGCACTGTGACTGCACCATCCGCGCACGCCGACCAGACCGCAGCCGACGGTCGCGCTACCCGTTGGCACGGCCATAAAGAGCGCCGTCGTGCGGAGATGATCGATGCCGCCATCGAGGTGATCGAGGAACACGGGCTCGAGATCTCGGTGCAGTTGATTGCCGAACACCTGGCACTGCCGCGGCCGGTGGTCTACCGCCATGTCGGCGGCAGGGCCGAACTCGACGCGCTGTCGCGACAGCGGATCCTGGAACTGCTGCTCGCGGAGCTGCTGCCCGCTCTGCAGTCCGACGGCACGCTCAAAGACGCCGTACGCGGCGCCGTCGCCACCTACCTCGGCTGGATCGAACGCCACCCGAACCTGCACCGCTTCCTCGGCGACGCGGCACCACAGGGCGCGCCGAGTCTCAGCGGCGCCGGGCGCGCGGTGGGTGGCCAGCTCGCCGATATCTTCGCGGCCACCCTGGCCCGGTTCGGTATCGACCCGGCGCGCGGGCGGCCGATGGCGTTCGGCATGGTCGGTCTCGTCGACGGTGTGGTGGCGAATTGGCGCGCGGATCCGGAGCCCGTGCTCACCACCGAGCAGGTGCAGGGCATTCTGACCGAGTCGGTGCTGTCGCTGTTCGAGGGCA
Organism: Nocardia sp. NPDC058519; assembly: GCF_042719755.1. Classification (NCBI taxonomy): domain Bacteria; kingdom Bacillati; phylum Actinomycetota; class Actinomycetes; order Mycobacteriales; family Nocardiaceae; genus Nocardia; species Nocardia sp. NPDC058519. The sequence continues at coordinate 39,494 of NZ_JBHXNK010000025.1, forward strand.
ACGCCCGCAGTCTCGGCGTTCCGCTGCAGCGGGATTCGCTGGTCTCCGACCTGCTCATCGCGCCGGACGCGGCACCGCCGCCCGCCGAGCGGCTGCGCTGACTCAGCCTGCCAGTGCGCGATAGGTTCGATTCCACAGCCACTCCACCGGTCCGCGCTCGAACCTGCGTAACCACAGGTGGGCGAAGGTGATGATCGCGACGGCGACGAGCAGGTAGATCGCCACGGTGAACGGCACCCTGGCCGAATCCGATACCCGCGCCGCCAGGCCGAAACCCCAGCCGTAGCACAGCATTCCGGCGATCAGGTTCTGCAGGATGTAGCAGCTGAGGGCTGTGCGGCCGACCTCGCTCAGTCGTTCGCCCGCGAACCCGAGGTGCGGCCTGCGCAGGTAGAACTCGGCGACCGCCGCCAAGATTCCGAGGGCGACGAACGGTGCCGTTCCGTACCGCGTGAAGAAGACGAGGTCGCCGCCGCCCGCGATGCCGACCGCCAGATCCAGCGGCGCGGCCACCGCGAACCCGATCACCATGAGCCACCGGCGAATTCGTGCGCCCTCGGGCCGGAACACGCCCGCGCGGAACAGTCGCGCGCCGACCAGGAACAGCGCGATCGACATCGGGAACACGAAGACCGTCTCCAGCCGGAAGATCAGCGCGTTGTCGATCCGGAACAGCACCAGATCCCAGAAGGAACCGTCCGCGTAGGGATTCGGGTCCAGCGGTGCCGAGTCGGCGCTCTCCTCTTGTGGTGCGAAGGCCCAGGCGGCGGCGATCAACGTCAACATCGTCACGTGGACCGAGGCGGCGACGATCAGCCAACGGCGTTGTGCTCGTTCGCTTGTCGCGAGTACGTACGCGACGACGAGGCCGGTCAGCGCGTAACCCATCAGCACATCGAACTCCGCGACGAGCAGAAAGTTCAGTAGGCCGTCCAGGAGCAGCAGCCCCGCGCGGTAGGGGTATTTGCCGGGCCACGGCCGGCCTCCCCGCTGCGCCGAACCCTGCTGGATGGCCAGCCCGATCCCGAACATCACCGTCAGCAGGCCGAGGAATTTGCCCTGCGCGAGCTGCTGGAGCACCCTTTCGGACCACATCCAGGCGTTCTCGGGGGTCGCGCCGAGCTCGTCGAGGTAGCCGACCATGCCGGCGGAGTTGGTGAAGATCCAGATATTGGTACCGAGGGTGCCCAGGATCGCGATGCCGCGCAGCACATCCAGCGCGATCATGCGAGCGGGCCGGGGCGTGGCGGGCGCTTCGGTGGCGGGGGCGACGGCGTCGGTCATGCACCGAGTATCGGCGCGAGAACCCGCCCAGCGGATCGCTCACGAGGACGATCTCCTGGTCCCCCTCTTGGGGGACGTTCCTGGCCTCCAGGCAGCCCGCTGGGCCGAGATGCGGGTGTGGGTCCGGCGCGTCGCCTAGGCGTACCTCCGCATTCGCTCCGGCCGTGCGCGAGCGACTTAGGACCGCTGCGCGGCGGCACCCATTAGGCTCGTCAGCATGCAGCGCATCATCGGAATCGAGGTCGAATACGGCATCTCGACCCCCACGGAGCCGACGGCCAACCCGATTCTCACCTCCACGCAGGCCGTTCTCGCCTACGCCGCCGCCGCGGGAGTGCCGCGAGCCAAGCGGACCCGGTGGGACTACGAGGTGGAATCCCCGCTGCGTGACGCGCGTGGATTCGACCTGAGCCGGATGAGCGGGCCAGCGCCGGTCATCGACGCCGACGAGGTCGGCGCGGCGAACATGATCCTCACCAACGGCGCCCGGCTCTACGTCGACCACGCTCACCCGGAGTACTCCGCCCCCGAGGTCGTCGACCCGCTCGACGCGGTCATCTGGGACAAAGCGGGCGAGCGGGTGATGGAGGCGGCCGCCCGGCATGCCTCGAGCGTGCCAGGGGCGCCCCGGCTGCAGCTGTACAAGAACAATGTCGACGGCAAGGGCGCTTCCTACGGCACCCACGAGAACTACTTGATGAGCCGCGACACCCCGTTCAGTCACATCATCGCGGGCCTGACGCCGTTCTTCGTCTCCCGCCAGGTGATCTGCGGTGCGGGCCGGGTCGGCATCGGCCAGTCCGGTGACCACGCCGGTTTCCAGCTGTCCCAGCGTGCCGACTACATCGAGGTCGAGGTCGGCCTGGAGACCACGCTCAAGCGCGGCATCATCAACACCCGCGACGAGCCGCACGCCGACGCCGACAAGTACCGGCGACTACACGTGATCATCGGCGACGCCAATCTCGCCGAGATGTCGACCTACCTCAAGGTCGGCACCACCGCGCTGGTGCTCGACATGATCGAGGGCGGCGAGGACCTCTCGGAGTTCCAGCTGGCCCGCCCGGTCACCGCCGTGCACCAGATCAGCCACGACCCGACGCTGCGCGCCACCGTCGCCCTTGTCGACGGCCGCGAGCTGACCGGCCTTGCGCTGCAACGGCTCTACCACGAGCGGGCGGCCAAGTTCGTCCACCGCGAAGGCAACGACGACCCGCGCGTGCTCGACATCCTCGACAACTGGGCGATGGTCCTCGACCTGCTCGAGCGCGACCCGATGGAAGCCGCGCACCTGCTCGACTGGCCTGCCAAACTGCGCCTGCTCGAGGGCATGCGCACCCGTGAGGGCCTCGGCTGGGCCGCGCCGAAGCTGCACCTGATGGACCTGCAGTACTCCGATGTGCGCCTGGACAAGGGGCTCTACAACCGTCTGGTCGCGCGCGGGTCGATGAAGCGGCTCGTCAGCGAACAGCAGGTGCTCGACGCGATGACCAATCCGCCCACCGACACCCGCGCCTACTTCCGCGGTGAGTGCCTGCGCCGTTTCGGCGCCGATATCGCCGCCGCCAGTTGGGATTCGGTGATCTTCGATCTCGGTGGTGATTCGCTGGTGCGGATCCCCACGCTGGAACCGCGCCGTGGCACGAAAGCGCACGTCGGCAAGCTGCTCGACGCCTCGCGCACGGCCGCGGAACTGGTCGATCAGCTTACCCACTGACGCGATCAGCGGCACGACCGCGCGACAATCCGATCGCTATCGACCACCTTGTCGGATCGGCTCGGTAGGGTTGTAGGACATACACGATCATCGTGATGAGGAAGAGGAGGTCGGCTGCCATGGCACAAGAGCAGACCAAGCGCGCCGGGGGTGGCGACGAGGACGAGGGCCCCGAGGGCGTCGACGCGGCAGGGCAGGAACGCCGCGAGAAGCTCGCGGAGGAAACCGACGACTTGCTCGATGAGATCGATGACGTGCTCGAAGAGAACGCCGAGGACTTCGTGCGGGCATATGTGCAGAAGGGCGGCCAGTGACCTCAGGTGACCCCTTGCGCCTCCACGCGGGGCGGGCTCTCTCCTCGTTCACCGAACATCTCCGCATGCACGCACCGGACCTGTTGCCCGCCAACAAGTTCCCGGCCTCGGATCTGACCGCGACGAAGGACCTGGCGCCACACGGCACCACCATCGTCGCGGTCACCTACCGTGGCGGCGTGCTGATCGCGGGCGACCGCAGGGCCACCATGGGCAACCTGCTCGCCAGCCGCGACACCGAGAAGGTGTACATCACCGACACCTTCTCGGCGGCCGGCATCGCGGGCACCGCGGGCATCGCGATCGAAATGGTTCGGCTGTTCGCGGTGGAGCTGGAGTATTACGAGAAGATCGAAGGCGTACCGCTCACCTTCGACGGTAAAGCCAACAAGCTGTCGAAGATGGTTCGCGACAATCTGCCTGCCGCCATGCAGGGATTGGCCGCGATCCCGCTGCTGGTCGGTTTCGACGACCAGATCCTCGACCTCGACCGATCCGGCCGCATCGTGTCCTACGACGTGGTCGGCGGGCGCAGCGAGGAGCGATTCGGCTACACCGCCGTCGGCTCCGGTTCGATGTTCGCGAAGTCGTCGCTGAAGAAGCTCTACCAGCGCGGCATCGATCAGGACCGGGCTCTGCGGATCGCGGTGGAATCGCTGTTCGACGCCGCCGACGACGACACCGCCACCGGTGGTCCCGACATGCTGCGCGGGATCTACCCGACAGCGGTGGTGATCGACGCCGATGGTGCGGCCGAGATCGGCGAGGACCTCCTCGCCGAGATCGCCCGCGGTGTGATCGCCGACCGGGAAGCCGCGGAAGAAGGGGGCGCCGTCCTATGACGCTGCCGTATTACGCCTCGGCCGAGCAGATCATGCGCGACAAGACCGAGCTCGCCCGCAAGGGCATCGGTCGCGGTCGCAGCGTGGTGGTGCTGGTCTACGCCGACGGCGTGCTGTTCGTCGCCGAGAACCCCTCGGCGACGTTGCACAAGGTCAGCGAGCTCTACGACCGTATCGGGTTCGCCGCGGTCGGCAAGTACAACGAGTTCGAGGCCCTGCGCCGCGGCGGCATCCTGCAGGCCGACCTCAAGGGTTACCAGTACGACCGGCGCGATGTCACCGGGCGTGGGCTGGCCAACCTGTACGCGCAGAGTCTGGGTTCGATCTTCACCGATCAGCTCAAGCCCTACGAGGTGGAGCTGTGTGTCGCCGAAGTCGGCTATCCGGAACAGGCGCCGACCTCGGTGCTGTACCGGATCACCTTCGACGGGTCCATCGTCGACGAACGCGAGTACGTCGTCATGGGCGGCACCACCGAGCCGATCCTGACCCAGCTCAAGGCCGCCTACAAGCCGGGTCTGTCGCTGGACGACGCGTTGAAGGTGGCGATCGGCGCACTGCTGGCCGGTCAGCCCGAGGCCGACAAGGACAAGCGCTCGCTCGGTGAGGCCTCGCTCGAGGTGGCCACGCTCGAGCAGCAGCGTCCGCGCCGGGCGTTCCGCAGGCTGCAGGGCGCCGCCCTGGAGTCGGCGCTCGCCGCGTCCAAGCCCAAACCGGTCAAAGAGGCGAAGCTGCCCGAGCCCGAGGACGACGCGGGGAAATAACCCACCGTCACGATCATGATCGGGCCTGCGAATCACTGCGGTTCGCAGGCCCGATCTCGTCGTGTGCGCGGGGGTCGTTCGCTGTCCGAATCGTTGTGAACACGTATGCGAATGGGATGTCAGGAGCGCCGCGCGGGCACTGGTCATGGCTGTAGTGTCGATAGTGTGCAGCGACGAATCATGGGGATCGAGACCGAGTTCGGTGTGACATGCACCTTCCACGGTCACCGTCGGCTGTCCCCCGACGAGGTAGCCCGGTACTTGTTCCGCCGGGTGGTGTCCTGGGGCCGTAGCTCCAATGTCTTCCTTCGCAACGGTGCCAGGTTGTACCTCGACGTCGGATCGCATCCCGAGTACGCCACCGCCGAATGCGACAGCCTGGTGCAGTTGGTCACCCACGACCGGGCGGGCGAGCGGGTATTGGAAGACCTGCTCATAGACGCCGAACAGCGCCTCGCCGAAGAAGGTATCGGCGGCGACATCTACCTGTTCAAGAACAATACCGACTCCGCGGGCAACTCCTACGGCTGCCACGAGAACTTCCTCGTGGTCCGGGCAGGCGAGTTCTCCCGGATCTCCGATGTGCTGCTCCCGTTCCTGGTCACCCGCCAGCTCATCTGTGGTGCGGGCAAGGTGCTGCAGACGCCGAAGGCCGCCACGTTCTGCCTGTCGCAGCGCGCCGAGCACATCTGGGAGGGCGTCTCCTCGGCGACCACCCGCTCGCGCCCGATCATCAACACCCGCGACGAACCGCATGCCGACGCCGAGAAGTACCGGCGCCTGCACGTGATCGTCGGTGACTCCAATATGGCCGAGCCGACCACCATGCTCAAGGTGGGTACGGCGTCGCTGGTGCTGGAGATGATCGAGGCGGGGGTGTCGTTCCGCGATTTCGCCCTCGACAACCCGATACGGGCCATTCGCGAGGTCAGCCACGATCTCACCGGTCGTCGTCCCGTGCGCCTGGCCGGTGGACGTCAGGCCAGTGCGCTCGAGATCCAGCGCGAGTACTACGCCCGCGCGGTGGAGCACCTGCGCAACCGCGACCGCGATCCGCAGGTCGACGCGGTGGTGGATCTGTGGGGTCGCACCCTCGACGCGGTCGAGGCGCAGGACTTCGCCAAGGTCGACACCGAGATCGACTGGGTGATCAAGCGCAAGCTGTTCCAGCGCTACCAGGACCGCTACAGCATGGAGATGTCGGATCCCAAGATCGCCCAGCTGGATCTGGCCTACCACGACATCAAGCGTGGTCGCGGTGTCTTCGACCTGCTCCAGCGCAAGGGTCTGGCCAAGCGGATCACCGAGGACGACGCCGTCGACGCCGCGGTGGACACCCCGCCGCAGACCACCCGGGCCAAGCTGCGCGGTGACTTCATCACCGCCGCGCAGGAAGCGGGCCGCGATTTCACCGTCGACTGGGTGCACCTCAAGCTGAACGATCAGGCGCAGCGCACGGTGCTGTGCAAGGATCCGTTCCGATCGGTCGACGAGCGCGTCGACCGGCTGATCGCCTCGATGTAGGCGAACCCCTCAGACGGGGGGACCGACGACGGAACCGGTGGCGCATGGGAGCGATTGCGTAGGCGCCACCGGTTTCGTCGTGTGTAGGGCCGCTCAGTCCGCGGTGACGACCGTCGCGTAGGTGGCGGTCAGGCCGGCGATGAACGCGGTGAGCGCCAATTCGAAACTGTCGTCATCGATTTCGTCGGCGATCGCGCGCAGCAGATGGGCCTGGTTCAGGTGCGGGTACCGGTCGCGGTAGACCTGCACATCGTCGGCGAAGCCTCCGGCGAAGGAGCCCACTGTCGAACCCATGACCAGGTAGCGCGTGGCCGCACCGATCATGGTGGCGTAGCGCGGTGGCCAGCCCGCGCCGACCAGGCCGCCGTGTACCGCGTCGGCGGCGCGGAGGTTCTCGGCTCGGCGGCCGGGACCCGTTGCCAGGTAGGGCACGAAATTCGGGTGCGTAGCCAGTGCTGTGCGGTAGCTGCGCGCCCAGTCCGCGAGTGCTCGATCCCAGCTCACGGTGTCGAAGGCCGAGGTGTCGACGAGGCTCATGATGCCGGTGGCGATGTCGTCGAAGAGATCGTCCTTGTTCGGGTAGTGGCCGTAGAGCGAGGCGGCCTGCACGCCGAGTTCGGCGCCCAGTTTGCGCATGGAGACCTCGGCGAGCCCGTCGCGGTCGATGAGCACCAGCGCGGCGTCGCGAATTCGCTCGCGGCTCAACAGCGGTACGCGCGGCCTCGCCATGCGGCCCTCCATCTCTCGTCGGGGAATCGAACGGTATCACCGATGCCGAAATGACCCTTGATTAACCGAACAGCGTTAGGATACGGTGCCCGAGTAAACCTAACGCCGTTTGGTTCAGGAGTGGTTCCGTGGATTTCCAGCTCACCCCCGCGCAGTCCGACCTGCGCGAACTCGCCCGCACGTGGGTGGACAAGGAAGTCGTGCCGTATGCCGCACAGTGGGATCGCGACGAATCGGTGGACCCGGCGATCGTCGGCAAACTCGGCGCGCTGGGCTTCCTCGGCATCGGGATCGCCGAGGAATACGGCGGCTCCGGCGGCGACACCTTCGACTACTGCCTGCTGCTCGAGGAGCTCGGGCGCGGCGACAGCGCGGTGCGCGGCATCGTGTCGGTCTCGCTCGGATTGTTCGGCAAGTCGATCGCCGCGTACGGCACCGAGGAGCAGAAGCACCGGTTCCTGCCCGGGATCTGTGCCGGTTCGCTGCTCGGCTGTTTCGCGCTGACCGAACCCGGCACCGGCTCCGATGCCGCGAACCTGGACACCCGCGCGACCCGCGACGGGTCGGACTGGGTCCTCTCCGGCACCAAGATCTTCATCACCAACGGCACCTGGGCCGATCACGCGCTGGTGTTCGCGCGGACCGGCGGACCGGGGCCCAAGGGGGTCACCGCGTTCGTAGTGCCCACGGACGCACCGGGTTTCGGCCGGACCGAGATCAAGGGCAAGCTCGGCCTGCGCGGCCAGGCCACCGCCGAACTCGTCCTCGACGGGGTTCGGGTGCCCGACGCGCTGCGACTCGGCGAGGAGGGCCAAGGCTTCCGGATCGCGATGTCGGCGCTCGACAAGGGTCGCATCGGGGTCGCGTCCGGGTGCGTCGGTGTGGCCCGCGCCTGCCTCGAGGCCGCCGTGCGCTACGCCGGTGAGCGTGCGCAGTTCGGCAAGCCGATCGCCGGCTACCAGCTGGTCCAGGAACTGCTGTCCGATATCGCCGTCGCGACCGACGCCGCACGCCTACTCGCTTGGCGCGCCGCCGATCTCGCCGACCGGGGGGAACCCTTCGGTACCGCGGCGTCGATGGCGAAGCTGTTCGCCTCCGAAGCCGCGGTCTCCGCTGCCAACAACGCGATCCAGGTGTTCGGCGGCTACGGCTACATCGACGAATTCCCCGTCGCCAAGTATCTGCGCGACGCCCGCGTGCTGACCCTCTACGAGGGCACCACCCAGATCCAGAAACTGCTCATCGGGCGCGCGCTCACCGGCGTGAACGCCATTGTCTGACACAGGAGTACGACCCATGACCCACAGAACTGCCTTCGTCACCGGTGCGGCCCGCGGTATCGGTGCGGCGACCGCGGCCCGCTTGGCTCGAGACGGCTTCACCCTGGCCGTCGTCGATCTCGACGCCGACGCCGCGGTACTGGCCGCCGGGAAGATCAACGCGGCGGGCGGTACCGCGATCGGCCTCGGCTGCGACGTCGCCGACGAGGCGCAGGTGAACGACGCGGTGGCGCGCACCGTGGCCGAACTCGGCTCGCTCGACGTGCTCGTGAACAACGCGGGGGTGCTGCGCGACAACCTGCTGTTCAAGATGTCGGTCGACGACTGGGACACGGTCATGGCAGTACACCTGCGCGGTGCGTTCCTGTGCAGCAAAGCCGCGCAGAAGCACATGGTGGACAACGGTGGCGGCGCCATCGTCAACACCTCGAGTGTCTCGGCGCTCGGCAACCGTGGCCAGGGCAACTACGCGGCGGCGAAAGCCGGCATCCAGGGTCTGACCCGCACTCTGGCCATGGAACTGGGCCCGTTCGGGATTCGCGTCAACGCCGTCGCCCCCGGCTTCATCGCCACCGAGATGACCGCGGCCACCGCGGCACGGATGGGCGTGAGCGCTGAGGAGCTGCAGGCCAAGACCGCCGGGATCACCCCGCTGCGACGGGTCGGCGTGCCTGCCGATATCGCGAACGTGGTCGCGTTCCTCGCTTCCGACGATGCCGGGTTCGTCACCGGACAGACCGTGTATGTCGACGGCGGACGCCGTCTCTAGATTTCGGAGAACCATCATGCAGAGAGCAGTTTTCAACGAGGAGCACGAGGCGTTCCGCAAGACCGTGCGCGCGTTCATCGAATCGCAGGTCTCGCCGGTCTTCGACCAGTGGTACGAGGCGGGTATCGTGCCTCGCGAGTTCTACGGCCGGCTGGCCGACCTCGGGGTGTTCGGGATCGAGGTGCCGGAGGAATACGGTGGCGCCGGGATCGAATCGTTCAAGTTCCAGGCGATCCTGCTGGAGGAAACCACCCGCGCCGGTGTGTCTTTCGGCGGTTCGGGCGTGCACGTCGGCCTGTGTCTGCCGTATCTGAAGAATCTCGCGACCGACGAGCAGAAGCAGCGCTGGCTGCCGGGTTTCGTCACGGGCGAGATCATGTTCGCGATCGCGATGACCGAGCCCGGCACCGGCTCCGACCTCGCCGGAATGCGAACCACCGCACAGCTTTCCGACGATGGCACGCACTATGTGCTCAACGGTTCCAAGACCTTCATCACCGGTGGCGTGCATGCCGACCGGGTGATCGTGTGCGCGCGGACCGCCCCGGCGTCGGACACCGATCGCCGCCACGGGATCTCGCTGCTCGTCGTCGATACGAAGTCGCCCGGATACGCGGTGGGACGCAAACTGGACAAACTGGGTCTGAAGGTGTCCGACACCGCCGAGCTGTCCTTCACCGACGTGCGGGTTCCGGTCTCGGACCTGCTGGGCGAGGCCGACAAGGGTTTCGGTTACCTGGGCCAGAATCTGCCACAGGAACGGCTCTCGATCGCGCTCGGTGCCTACGCCCAGGCCAAGGCGGCGATCCGGTTCACCCTCGAATACACCAGGGGCCGTACCGTTTTCGGTCAGCCCGTCGCGCAGTTCCAGAACACCAAGTTCGAACTGGCCGCCTGTCAGGCCGAGGTCGACGCGGCCGAGGCGGTCGTCGACCGGGCCCTGGAGGCACTCGACCGCGACGAGCTCACCGCCGCCGACGCGGCCTCGGCCAAACTGTTCTGCTCCGAGGTGGCCTCGCGGGTGATCGACCGCTGCCTGCAGTTGCACGGCGGCTACGGCTACATCAACGAGTACCCGGTGGCCCGCCTGTACGCCGACAACCGGGTCAACCGGATCTACGGCGGCACCAGCGAGGTCATGAAGATGATCATCGCCAAGGACATGGGCTTGTGAACACCACGAACGCCACTCTCTCGCTGGCGAGCATTCTCGCCGAACCTGCCCGCCGCCGGCCGAACCACCTCGCGCTGATCGAAGGCGACACCCGCATCACCTTCGCCGATCTGTGGCGCCAGGCCCGCGAACAAGCGGGTGCCCTGATCGCGCGTGGCCTGAAACCCGGTGACCGGGTGGGGTTGCTGTGCCCGAACACCGCGGACTTCCCGCGTGCCTACTTCGCCATCCTGGCCGCGGGCGCGACGGTCGTGCCCGTGCACCTGCTGCTCACCGCGCCGGAGATGGAGTACGTGCTGCGCGACAGCGGTGCGTCGCTGCTGATCTGTCATCCGATGGTCGCGGCGACGGGTACCGAGGCCGCGAGGAATGCGGGCATCGATGTCGTCGCACCCGAAGAGCTTGTCGGCGAGGCGATCTCGAACTTCGTTTCGCGTGGTCCCCTCGATACCGCCGTCGTTTTCTACACCAGCGGCACCACCGGTACACCCAAGGGCGCCGAACTCAGCCATCTCAACATGGTGATGTGCGCGACGGTGAACACGTTCGACGCCAACGAGATCCACCGCGACGACATCGCCCTCGGCGCGCTGCCGCTGTTCCACGTGTTCGGGCAGACGGTGTCGATGAATTCGCAGTGGCGGATCGGCGCCACGCTGGTGCTGATGCCGAGATTCGATGCGGCCGCGGCGGTTTCGCTGATGGCGGCCGAGCGGGTCAACCTGTTCCACGGTGTGCCGACCATGTATCTGTCGTTGATCGAGGCGGCGGCTTCGGCACCGGAATTGCCTGCGCTGAAGCTGTGCATCAGCGGTGGCGCCGCACTGCCGGTCGCCGTGCTCGAGGAATTCGAACGGGTCTTCCACGCGCCGGTGCTCGAGGGATACGGCCTGTCGGAGACCTCACCGACCGCCGCGGTGAACCAGCCGTGCTTCGGTACCGAAGCGGGCACCGTGGGGCATCCGGTGTGGGGAGTCGACGTGGAGATCGCCGATCCCGCCATCACCGATCGCATCGAAATGCTGCCCGTCGGCGATGTCGAGGAGGTGGTGGTGCGCGGGCACAACGTGTTCGGCGGCTACACCGGCAGGCCGGAGGCGACCGCCGCGGCCGTGGTCGACGGTTGGTTCCGGACCGGCGACCTCGGTACCCGCGACAAGACGGGCCGGGTGCGCATCGTCGACCGGATCAAGGAGATGATCCTGCGCGGCGGCTTCAACGTCTATCCGACCGAGGTCGAGGCGGCCCTGATGCGCCACCCGAAGATCGCGCAGGTCGCGGTGATCGGCGTGCCCGATGCGCGTTACGGTGAGGAGATCATGGCGGTCGTGGTGCCGGACGGCGCGCTGACCGAACAGGAAGTGATCGAATTCGCCAAGCTGCGGGTCGCGAAGTACAAGTACCCGCGCCGGGTCGAATTCGTCACCGAGCTACCACTCGGGCCCACCCACAAGGTTCTCAAACGCGAACTGCGCCAACATTTCGGAGGAGCGGCATGACCACGGACTTCGCTGATTTCGACGCCGTGCGTGCCGCGGTCGGAACCGAACTCGGCCCCAGCGACTGGGTCACCGTCGACCAGCGCCGCATCGACCTGTTCGCCGAAGCCACCGGCGACCACCAGTGGATCCACGTCGACGCCGAACGCGCCGCCGCGGGCCCCTACGGCACCACCATCGCCCACGGCTTCCTCACCCTGTCGCTGATCGTGCCCATGACCCAGCAGATCATGACCGTCAGCGCCGCGAAGGCAGGCATCAACTACGGCCTCGACCGAGTCCGCTTCCTCACCCCGGTCCCCGTCGACAGCCGCATCCGCGCCCACCTCACCCTCACCGAAGTCACCGAAGTCCCCGGCGGCTTCCAGATCCACCGCCATGTCATCGTCGAACTGGAAAACGCCGACCGCCCGGCCTGCGTAGCCGACTCGATCGCTCGCTGCCTTTTCTGAACCGACGACGGCGCCCGTTCTGCTCGGTGATCGGGGCCTAGGATCTAACCGTCGGCGAGGTAGCGTTCGACGGTTTCGACCTTGCTGTGCAGCGCGTCGGTGACCCCGGGCCGGATATCGGCCTTGAGAACGAGGCTGCAGCGGGGCGCGCTGACGAGGATGGCGTCGGTGGCTGCCTTGATCACGGCCATCACCTCGTCCCATTCGCCCTCGATCGTGGTGAACATCGCGTCGGTGCGGTGCGGGAGACCCGAAGCGCGGACCACGCGGACGGCAGCGGCGACCGCTTCGCCTACCGAGCCGTCGTGGTGGGCGGAACCGCTGGGAGCGACGGAGAAGGCGACGAGCATAGTGGTCCTTTCGGTGGGTGGTCTCATGGTCGCTGGGCCCGGGCCCAACTGTGCGCCGACGCGCGGGGGAGTGGACGCGACCATTACCCTCTATCGAGTGGCGATATCCAAGGTCGAGCGGCTGATGAATCTGGTCATCGCGCTGCTGTCGACCAGGCAGTTCCTGAGTGCGGAACGTATTCGCGCCAGCGTGGCAGGTTACGAGGACTCCGCGACCGACGAGGCGTTCAGCCGGATGTTCGAGCGCGACAAGAACGAATTGCGCGATCTGGGCATTCCCCTGGAAGTCGGTCCGGTGGGCCGGTTCTCGACACTCGAGGGGTACCGGATCAACCGGGACGCCTACGAGCTGCCCGATATCGACCTGTCGAGCGAGGAAGCCGCGGCGGTCGCCGTCGCGGTGCAGATGTGGGCCTCACCGGAATTGGCGGGCGCCGCCGAGGGCGCGCTGTTGAAGCTGCGCGCGGCCGGGGTCACCGTCGAGACCGACAACGTCGGGGTTTCGGTGCCCGCGGTGCCGGCCCGCACCCGCGGCTCGGAACCGGTGCTGCGGGAACTCCTCGCTGCGATCGACGCGGGTCAGGCGGTGCGTTTCGGACACCACAGCGCCGTCACCGATCCGTTCGTGACCCGCGATGTCGAACCGTGGGGTGTGGTGACCCGGCACGGGCGCTGGTATCTCGTCGGGCACGACCGCGAACGTGACGCCGTTCGCACCTTCCGGCTGTCGCGGATCGGTGGCCAGGTGCGGCCGTACGGTCCGGTCGACGCGGTGCACAAGCCCGCGCACACCGACCTGCGCGCGATCGTCGACCGGGTCACCGGCGATGCGCCCGTCACCGGGTCGGCCACCGTGTGGGTTGCCAAGGGCCGTGGACGCGAATTGCGCCGTATCGGCACCGAAATCGATACCCGGGATCTGGGCGGTCGCCCCGGCTCGGTGCTCGAGGTGCCGGTCCGGTCCAGGGACTGGGTGGCCCGGCTGATCACCGGCCTCGGCCCCGATGTCCTCGTTCTCCAACCACCGGAACTGCGCGCCGACGTGATGAACCGGCTACGGTCGGTACTCGACCACACGGAGGTCACGTCGTGAGTTCGCGTCTGTCCCTACGCCTTTCGCGCCTGCTGAACATGGTGCCGTACCTGCTCGCGCACCCAGGCATCAGCGCGGCCGAGGCCGCCGCCGAACTGGGTGTGACCACCAAACAGCTGATGAGCGACCTCAATCAGCTGTGGATGTGCGGGTTGCCCGGCTACGGTCCCGGCGATCTGATCGACCTGTCGTTCTCCGAGGAGAGCATCGAGGTCACCTTCTCGGCCGGCATCGAGCGGCCGCTGCGGCTGACCTCCACCGAGGCCACCGCACTGCTGGTGGCACTGCGCTCGATCGTGGAAATGCCGGGCATGGTCGACCCGACCGCCGCGCACGCCGCCATCGCCAAGATCGAATCGGCGATCGCGAGCACCGATGCGGTCGTCACCGGCAAACCGGTCGAGGTCCCCGTCGAAAAGCCGGTGGTCGCGACCGTGCGTGCCGCGCTCGCCGACGCGCGGGCCCTGCGCCTGGTCTATTACTCGGCCAGCCGAGACGAGGTGTCCGAACGCATCGTCGACCCGATCCGGGTGGTGCTGGTCGACAACAACAGCTACCTGCAGGCCTGGTGCAGGCAGGCCGAAGGTGTTCGCCTGTTCCGGTTCGATCGGATCGAGGACGCCACCGAACTCGACGAACCGGCGCACCCGCCCAGCCACGCCGCCAACGACGCGGCCGCACTCGACCTGTTCCAGGACGACCCGGCCGTGCCGCTGGCCCGGCTGCGGATCCGCGCCGACTACGCGTGGGTGCTCGACCAGTACCCCATGCACCGGATCGAATCACGCGCCGACGGGAGCATCGAGGCAGGCATGCGCTTCGCCTCGCCGGACTGGATGGCCCGGTTGCTGCTCGGCTTCGGCACCGGCGTCACCGTGCTCGGGCCGTCGGAACTGGTGGCGGCCGTGCGCATGCGCGCCGACGCCGCCCTGGCCGCCTACGCGGCCGCCGGACTGGTGGGGGAGACCGAGCCCGCGTGAGTCAGCGAGTACTTGTGCTCGGCGCGGGCAGCGTCGGAGTCTTCATCGGCGGTCACCTGGCCGCCGAGGGCATGGAAGTGATCTTCGTCGGCCGTCAGCGCATCCTCGACGACATCGCCGAGCACGGCCTGCGCCTGACCGATCTGGACGGCGGCTCGACCGAGGTACCGCCCGACCGGTTCGGCCTCGCGCTCGAACCCGACGAACCCGAACTGGCCGACCTGGTCCTGGTGACCGTGAAATCCGCAGGCACCGCCGCCGCGGTCCGTGCCGTCGCGGGCCGATTACGCCCCGGCACGCCGGTCGTGAGCCTGCAGAACGGCATCGGCAACGCCAGCGTGATCAGAGAGATCCTGCCGACCAGCATCGCCCTGCCCGGGATGGTGATGTTCAACGTGGTGCATCGCGGCCGGGGGTGTTTCCACCGTGCCAGTGACGGCGACGTCGCGATCCAGGACGATCCGGTCGTCGACCGCTTCGCCGACCGTTTCCGCGCGGCGGGCCTGCCGCTGCGCCGGCACCGCGACCTGCGTCCGGTGCAATGGGCCAAACTGCTGCTCAATCTGAACAACCCGATCAACGCACTGTCGGGCAGGCCGCTGCGCGAGGAGCTCGCCGAGCGCGACTACCGACGCTGCCTCGCGCTGACCCAGTCCGAAGCACTCGCCGTGATGAACACTGCGCGAATTCGCCCCGCGCAGCTCACCCCCGTTCCGCCCGAGTTGATGGTGCATTTGCTGCGTGTTCCCGACGCTGTCTTCCGGCGGGTGTTCGGCCGGGTGCTCGCGATCGATCCGATCGCTCGCTCGTCGATGGCCGATGACCTCGCGCTCGGCCGACGCACCGAAATCGCGTGGTTGTGTGGGGAAATAGTGCGTCTTGGCGAGATGGTGGGGCACCCGACGCCGGTCAATCGGCGGCTGACGGAGCTGATCCGGATCGCCGAGTCCGGCGACGCCACGCGATTCACCGGAAGCCGGTTGTTCGCCGAGCTGACCGGGGCGGCGGCCGCTGTCACGGATTGAACGCGTGGCGAACACCGCTGCGGCTGGGCGTTCATCGCGGTCCGAACCCAGGTAGCATCGGTAATCACCACAGTCTTTGGAGGTATCTGATAATGGGCACGTTCAGCTGGACGCACCTGCTGATCATCGCGTTGCTGTTCGTTCTGCTCTTCGGCGCGAAGCGGCTTCCCGACGCGGCACGCGGCCTCGGCCGCTCGCTGCGCATCTTCAAGAGCGAGGTCGGCCAGATGCAGGCGGAGTCGACGACTTCCGACGCACCGCAGGCCGGCACGGCCACCCCTGCGCCGCAGCAGCAGTTGTCCGCGTCCGCGACACCGGCGCAGACCCCGATCGTCGAACCGCAGCAGGGCCACAAAACCCTCTGACCTCGGCCATCACCCCGGGGCGGTAGTGACCGCTCCGGGGCGAAGTGCTGTGTAGTCGAGCATCCGCCGAACCGAGGGTTAGAGGCCACCACCCACTATGCGCATCCCGTTCGATCCCCGGCGCACCAAGCGCAGGACGAATCCCGACGGCACCATGTCGTTGGTCGAGCACCTGCAGGAATTGCGCACCCGGCTGTTGCTGGCGCTGGCCGCGATCGCGGTGACCACGCTGATCGGCTTCTACTGGTATGCCCACACCCTCTTCGGGCTCGAGAGCCTCGGCGAGATCTTGCGCGGCCCCTACTGCGCGCTGCCCGAATCGGCGCGGGCCACCCTGACTCCTGACGGCGCCTGCCGATTGCTCGCCACCGGACCCTTCGACCAGTTCATGCTGCGGTTGAAGGTCGGGTTCACCGCCGGTGTCGTGATCGCGACGCCGTTCTGGCTGTATCAGCTGTGGGCGTTCATCACCCCGGGGCTGTACGCGAAGGAACGCAAGCTCGCGGTCGGGTTCGTGGTGACGGGCTCGGTGTTGTTCGTGACGGGCGCTGTCCTGGCCTATGTGGTGGTGTCGCACGCGTTGTCGTTCCTGATGACCATCGGCGACAACGTCCAGATCACCGCGCTGAGCGGTAACCAGTACTTCGGCTTCATCATCCAGTTGCTGATCATCTTCGGCGTCAGTTTCGAGACTCCGTTGATCATCATCGGGCTGAATCTGGTCGGGGTGCTGCCCTACGCCAAGCTCAAGGCGTGGCGGCGCGGGATGATCTTCGGCCTGTTCGTCTTCGCCGCGATCGTCACACCGCAGGACCCGTTCTCCATGCTCGCGCTGGCGATCGCGCTGACCGTGTTGTTCGAGCTCGCGGTCCAGTTCTCGCGGTTCAGCGACGCTCGCAAGGCCCGCCGGGAGGCGAAGGAGGGCTGGGGCACGCTCGACGACGAACAGGCCTCACCGCTGGAGACTCCCGAACCGGTGGCCTCCGCCGATCCCGTGCGTGAGCCGGAGAAAACCGCGCGCCCGGTGTCGGACTACTCCGATACGCTCTGAGGGGTGACCGACACTCCGGGGCTGCCCAGCGAACTGGCGAAATTCGCCGGCGAAATCTCCTTCGATCTGGACCCCTTCCAGAGCACCGCGTGCGCGGCGTTGGAAGACGGGCACAGCGTGCTCGTGTGCGCCCCCACCGGTGCGGGCAAGACGATCGTCGGTGAGTTCGCCGTGCACATGGCGCTGGCCTCGGGCGGCAAGTGCTTCTACACCACGCCGATCAAGGCGCTGTCGAATCAGAAGTTCGCCGACCTGACCGCCCGCTACGGGCGCGACAGTGTCGGCCTGCTCACCGGTGACCAGTCGATCAACCCCGGCGCGCCGGTGGTCGTGATGACCACCGAGGTACTGCGCAACATGCTCTACGCGTCCTCGGACTCGCTGCACGGCCTGTCCTACGTCGTGATGGACGAGGTGCACTACCTGGCCGACCGATTCCGCGGTGCGGTGTGGGAGGAGGTGATCCTGCACCTGCCGCCGGACGTGCGCCTGGTGAGCCTGTCGGCGACGGTGTCCAACGCCGAGGAGTTCGGCGCGTGGATGGAAACCGTGCGCGGAGACACCGCGGTGGTGGTCGACGAGACCAGGCCGGTGCCGCTGTGGCAGCACGTGATGGTCGGGCGGCGGATGTTCGACCTGTTCGACACCAAGTCCAGCGATCGCAAGGTCGTGGTCGACGAAGACCTCGTACGGTTCATCCGCCAGCGCGAGAGCGCCGACCGGATGAACGGCTACGGCGGTCCGCGCGGGCGAGGCGGTCGCGGTGGCAACTTCCGTCCGCTGCCGCGACCGGACGTCCTCGCGCGCCTCGACGAGGAAAACCTGCTGCCCGCGATCACGTTCATCTTCAGCCGCGCGGGCTGCGACGGCGCGCTGGCTCAGTGCCTGCGCGCCCGCCTCGATCTGAGTCGTCCCGGCGAGGCCGCGCAGATCGACGAGATCATCGAAAAGCACACCGGCGACCTTCCCAAGGGCGATCTGGAGGTGCTCGGCTACTGGGAGTGGCGCGAGGCCCTGCACCGCGGCCTGGCATCCCACCACGCCGGCATGCTGCCCGCGTTCCGGCACACCGTCGAGGACCTGTTCGTCAAGGGTCTGGTGCGCGCGGTGTTCGCCACCGAAACCCTGGCACTCGGCATCAATATGCCCGCTCGCACGGTGGTTCTCGAGCGCCTGGTGAAGTTCAACGGTGAAACCCACGCCGAGCTGACTCCCGGCGAGTACACCCAGCTCACCGGTCGTGCGGGCAGGCGCGGCATCGACGTCGAGGGCCACGCGGTGGTGCTGTGGCAGCCCGAGGTGGACACCAGTGCGGTGGCCGGCCTCGCCTCCACCCGCACCTACCCGCTGCGCAGCTCGTTCCGGCCCGGCTACAACATGTCGATCAACCTGATCGACCGGATGGGTGCCCAGGAGGCCCGAACCCTCCTCGAACGGTCGTTCGCCCAGTTCCAGGCCGACCGGTCGGTGGTGGGGCTCGTCCGTGGCATCGAACGCAACGAGGGCGCGCTGCGCAAGCTGGAGAGTCAGCTCGGTGGCGTCGACGGCGATTTCATGGAGTACCTGTCGCTGCGGGACCGGATCAAGCAGCGTGAGCGCGATATCCAGCAGCAGGGCCGGGCAGACCGGCGCGGCGCCGCGGTGAAAGCGCTGATCGGCTTGCGTCGTGGCGATGTGGTGTCCATCCCGGTGGGCAAACGGTCCGGGCTCGCGGTGATCCTCGAACCCGACCAGACACCCGGCGACCCGCGGCCACTGGTGCTCACCGAGGACCACTGGGCCGGACGGGTGTCCGCGGCCGATTTCCCGGAGCCCGCCGAAGCGCTCGGGCGGATGGATCTGCCGCGCCGGGTCGATCACCGGACCGCGCGCATCCGCCGCGACTTGGCCTCGGCGTTGCGCGGTACCGGAATCTCGGCTCCGCGCCGGGGCAAGCGCAACGATCGTGTTCGGGGCGGCGAAGACCGTCAACTCTCGACGCTGCGGCGCAGTCTGCGTTCCCATCCCGCGCACGATCGTCCCGATCGGGAGCAGCTGAGCCGCACCGGCGAGCGGTATTCGCGGCTCGCCCGCGAGACCGAGACGATGCGCCAGAAGGTTGCCGCGACCACGAATTCGCTGGCACGCACCTTCGATCGGATCGTCGGGCTGCTCGAGGAACGCGGGTTCGTCGCCCACGGTGAGGTGACCGCCGACGGCAGGCGGCTGGCCCGGATCTACGCCGAGAGCGATCTCGTAGTAGCCGAGGCCTTGCGTCAGGGTCTGTGGCGCGGACTCGGCCCGGCCGAGCTCGCCGCGGTGGTATCGACGCTGGTCTACGAATCACGCCAGGAAACCGGACTGCTGACCCCGGCGGGGCCAACCGACCCGATCCGGCGGGCCGTCGCGGCCACCATCGAAGTGTGGTCGGACCTGCGCTCCGACGAGGTGCGGCACAAACTCCCGCCCACCCGCGAACCCGATCTGGGGTTCGTCACCGGGGTGTACAAATGGGCGCGCGGTGACGCGTTGGCCGAGGCGTTGCTGGCCAGTGGCGACCAGGGCACCACGATGTCGGCGGGCGATTTCGTGCGGTGGTGCAGGCAGGTGATCGATCTGCTCGATCAGATCCACAACACCGCCGACGACCCCGAGATCGCCTCCACCGCGGCCAAGGCGGTGCGTGCCGTACGGCGGGGTGTCGTCGCGGTGGACGCCGCGTAGTCGGGGCGTCTGTGATTTGATTTCTTCGCGTACCGACCGTGAGGCGGATGTCGTGCGAATGCGGCAGGCCCGGCGCGGGGGGCTACCGTATGGACTAATGATGCGAGTGGAGGCGAGTGGATGAGCGGCCCTTACGGACCGAACAACCCCGGGGAGGGGAACAACGATCCCACCCAGCACTGGGGGGGTCAGCAAGGGGCCGGTGGCGCCGGTCCCACCCAGCACTGGGGTGGCGCGCAGCAGCCGCCGCAACAGGGCGCCCAGCCCACTCAGCAGTGGGGTGACCCGAACCAGCAGCAGCCGCAGCAGCAGTGGGGACAACAGCCACAGCAGCCACAGCAGCCGTGGGGTCAGCAGCCGCAGCAGGGCGGCGTGCCGCCGCAGCAACCGACCGGACCGCAGCAGCAGTGGGGTCAGACCCAGCCGCCTCCGCAGGACTGGAACAACCAGGCCGCCAACGCGCAGCAGCAGTGGGGCCAGCAGCCCGCGCCGCAGCAGCAGTGGGGCCAGCAGGCCGCGCCGCAGCAGCAGTGGGGCCAGCAGCCGCAGCAGTCCTCCGGCGGTAAGAGCAAGGGTCTGATCATCGGGCTCATCGCCGCGGGCGTGCTCGTGGTCGCCGCGGTCATCGGTCTGCTCCTGGTCGTGCTCTCCTCGGACGAACTCGACAACGCGGCCGTGCAGGACGGTGTCTCGCGCGTGCTGAAGGACTCCTACGGCATCGCCGACGTCTCCGATGTCAGCTGCCCTTCCGGCCAAGCGGTCGAGGTCGACGCGACCTTCACCTGCGACCTGAAGGTCAGCGGCGAGGCGAAGAAGGTCACCGTCAAGATCACCAAGGAAGACGGCACCTACGAGGTCGGCCGCCCCAACTAGGCGCTCGCACTACGTTTTCCGGGCCGTCCGCGATTACGCGGGCGGCCCGGTGTCGTTTGCGGTGTCGAGGGTCCGGATTGACGGTGGCCCTGTCGCGAACTGGTCAGTCGGCGTGTGCCGCGGTCAGCGCGGTGACCAGGCGGGTGATCGGACTCTCGGCGTTGTACTCGGCGGCCAATGCGAGCAGCCGGTCGGGGTCGGCCGGGGTGGCGGGCAGGACATCCGGACGCGACAAGACGACATCGGCATCGCGGACGACCCGCACCACCGGTGCGGCGACCTTCAGATAGTCCTGCGCGGCAACGAGTTTCGCACGCACACCCTTGGCGATATCGGAACCCGGATCGGCGACGGCGTCCATGAGAGCGTCGAGCGAGCCGAACTTCGTGATCAGCTGGGCGGCGGACTTGTCGCCGATGCCCGCCACGCCGGGAAGGCCGTCGGAGGCGTCGCCGCGCAGGGTCGCCATGTCGGCGTAGGCGGGTCCCGCATTCTGTTCGGGGACACCGTATTTCGCCGAGAGCTCCGCCGGGCCGAACAGTTCGGCCTTGGCCAGACCGCGACCGACGTAGAGCACCCGGACCGGTGGGGCGGGCTCGTCGCGCACCAACTGCAGCAGGTCGCGGTCACCGCTGACGACGACGACCGGATCGGTGCGTTCCCGGCTCGCGAGGGTGCCGAGCACATCGTCGGCCTCGAGGCCGTCCGCGCCGCCGGTGGCGATGCCCGCCGCGGCCAGCACCTCGAGGATCATCTCGACCTGCGGGGTGAGGGTGTCGGGCACCTCCTCCGCGCCGGGCGCCGCACTGGTGCTGGTGTCGAGTCGGTGCGCCTTGTACGAAGGCACGAGCGCCACCCGGAACGGTGGCCGCCAATCGAGGTCGAGCCCGACGACGAGCCTGCTCGGGCGATGCTTGGTGACCAGCGAGGCCACCATGTCGGTGAAGCCGCGCACCGCGTTCACCGAGCGCCCGTCCGCGCCCCTGAGCTTGTCGGGGATGGCGTAATAGGCGCGGAACCAGAGGCTGGCGCCATCGAGGATCAGCAGGGGTCCACGGGTGCTCTCGTCAGCGGTCACCCGGTGATTGTGCCCCGAACCACCGACACCGTGGCCGTGGCCGTGCCGATGGGCGTCGGTGGCTGCCGCCGGGGCGGGGCGGGTAACGTCGGATCCTATGAGCGCGCACACGGATGCCAGGTTCGCGGCGAAGGTCTACGGTCAGCGTCTGGAGCGGGCGGTCGAGTTGATGCGGGCGGCGCATCTGGACGCCCTGCTGATCACCCCAGGGCCCGACCTGCGCTACCTGATCGGTTCGGCCGCGGAATCCTTCGAGCGGCTCACCTGCCTGGTGATCCCGGCCGACGGAGCGACGCCGTCGGTGGTCATCCCGAAGCTCGAACTGGCCTCCCTCGGTGATTCCGCGGCGGGCGAACTCGGCCTGCAGGTGCTCGACTGGGTCGACGGCGTCGATCCGTACCAGCTGGTCCGATCGATCCTGCACGCCGGTTCCCGCATCGCGGTCGCCGACGCCATGCCCGCCCTGCACCTGATCCCGCTCGCCGAATCGACGACCGGGCTGCCCGCCTCGGCGACGCCGGTGCTCCGCGAATCACGAATGATCAAGGACGAGGCCGAGATCGACGCGCTGCGCCGAGCGGGCGCGGCCATCGACCGCGTGCACGCACGGATGGGCGAATTCCTCCGTGCGGGCCGCACTGAGGCCGAGGTGAGTGCCGATATCACCGCCGCGATCGTCGAGGAAGGCCATACCGAGGCGGCGTTCGTCATCGTCGGCAGTGGCCCGCACGGTGCCGACCCGCACCACGAGGTGTCCGATCGCGTCATCGAAGCGGGCGATGTGGTCGTCATCGATATCGGTGGCCCAGTCGAACCCGGCTACTACTCCGACTCGACCCGCACCTACGTGCTCGGCACCCCGAGCCCGGAGATCGTCGAAAAGATGGCGGTCCTCGAGGCTGCCCAGGCCGCCGCGGTCGCGGCGGTGCGGCCCGGGGTGAGCGCGGAGTCCATCGACGCCGCCGCTCGCGCCGTGCTGGCCGACGCGGGTCTGGCCGACGCCTTCATCCACCGCACCGGGCACGGCATCGGCCTGTCGGTGCACGAGGAGCCCTACATCGTGGCGGGCAACGACCTGGTGCTCGCGCCGGGTATGGCGTTCAGCATCGAGCCGGGAATCTACTTCCGTGGTGCGTGGGGTGCGCGGATCGAGGACATCGTGGTCGTCACCGAGGGCGGCGTGGAATCGATGAACAACCGGCCGCACGGCCTGACGGTGCTGTAAGCGGCGCCGGCTATTTCAGCGTGCTCGAGGAGAGCACCCGGCGCACCTGAATCGCGACGACGACCCGCGTCGGATTCACCCGGGGCACCCGGTATCGCTCGGTGTAGCGGCGGACGGCCTCCGCGACGTCGGCGCTGTCGTCGAGCACCGTCGCCGGCCCTTCGAGGGTGAGCCAGCGCGCCCCGTCGACCTGGCTCACCGCCGCGTAGCCACCGCGTCCGGCATTGCGCGCCTTCACCGACGCGCCATCGGTGATCACGCGGGCGATCCCGCTGTCGGGGTCCCAGGTGAATCCCACCGCGACCACGTGTGGGGTGCCGTCGGCGCGCAGCGTGGTGAGCGTGGCCAGGTGCCGCTCGGTGACGAACTCGAGGGCGGCGGGGGAGAGCTGTGTGGTGGCGGTCGGCATGCCGGAAACGGTAGCCGGGCCGACCGGCTGACACCTGCGCGGGTTTCGTCCGCGAGCCATCCGTACGGAACCGAGGCGGGCCGGAACCGGCCACCTCGGCCGGATGACAGACTGGCGCCATGGGAATGCAGCAGAACGATGGGCCGGTGCTGGTCCTGGGCGGGCGCAGTGAGATCGGCCTCGAGGTGGCGCACAGGCTGGCGCCCGGACGGGTGGTGATCCTGGCCGCCCGCCGTGCCGACGCGTTGGACGCCGAGATCGAGCAGGTGCGCGCGGCGGGGGCGACCGCCGTGCACACCGTGGAATTCGACGCCGACGAGACGGCAACCCACGCGCCCCTGCTGGACAAGCTC
Source organism: Nocardia sp. NPDC058519 (assembly GCF_042719755.1). NCBI lineage: Bacteria > Bacillati > Actinomycetota > Actinomycetes > Mycobacteriales > Nocardiaceae > Nocardia > Nocardia sp. NPDC058519. Next base: position 63,347 of record NZ_JBHXNK010000025.1, read on the forward strand.
GCCGCCGAGCACGGTGGCATCGCGACCGCGGTGCTCGCCTTCGGTGTCCTCGGCGATCAGGACCGTGCCGAACACGACCCGGCGCACGCGGTCGCCGTCGTGCACACCGACTACGTCGCCCAGGTCAGTGTCCTCACGACCCTGGCGACCCTGATGCGCGCGCAGGAGTCCGGCCAGATCGTCGTATTCAGCTCTATCGCGGGCGTGCGCGTGCGCCGGGCGAACTATGTCTACGGTTCGGCCAAAGCGGGCCTGGACGGCTTCGCCAGCGGCCTCGGCGACGCCCTGCACGGCACCGGCGTGCAGCTGCTGCTGGTGCGCTCGGGCTTCGTGATCGGCCGCATGACCACCGGCATGGAACCCGCGCCCATGTCCAGCACCCCCGGCCAAGTCGCCGACGCCGTCGTCCGCAGCCTCGGCAAGGGCGCCACCCGAGTCGCCATCCCCGGCCGGCTGGCCCTGGCCTTCTTCGTGATGCGCCTGCTCCCGCAATCCGTCTGGCGCCGGATGCCACGGTGACCGAGGGACATTCCGCGGCGAGCGGTACCGACTGGACCGGGCATCCGATCGTGGTGGCCGGAATCGGGGCCGACGGCTGGTCCGGGCTGGGGGACAACGTCCGCCGAGCCATCGGTGAGTGTGACGTCGTGTTCGGCTCCCCACGTCAGCTGGCACTGCTTCCGGCGAGCGAGGTCGAACACGTACCGTGGCCGACGCCGCTGCTGCCCGCACTGCCGGAGCTGTTCGCGCGCAATGCCGGTCGACGTGTCGGCGTCCTCGCCAGCGGCGATCCCATGTTCTACGGCATCGGCGTCACCCTGGCCCGCCGGTTCGGCCCGGCGGCGCTGCGCGTGTTCCCGCAGCCCTCCTCGGCATCGCTGGCGTGCGCCAGGCTCGGTTGGCCACTGGCCGAAACTGCGGTGGTGAGCGTGGTTGCCCGGCCATTGCCCACCGTGCTGCCCGAATTGTCCGAAAGCCGTCGGATCCTCGTCCTCAGCGAAGACGAGACGACCCCGAGCCGGATCGCGGAACTGCTGCGCGACAACGGGTTCGGTGCCTCGACGCTGACCGTCCTCGAACAACTCGGCGGCCCCACCGAACACCTGCGCACCGGCCCCGCCGCTACCTGGCCGCACCCGCCTGGGGACCCACTCAACATCGTCGCCATCGACTGTCGTGCCGACCCGGGCACCCGCCGCGACACCCGCCTGCCCGGCCTGGCCGACACCGCCTTCGCCGGCGACGGCCAGCTCACCAAAGCCGAGGTCCGCGCCCTCACCGTCACCGCTCTCGCCCCTACACCGGGGGAAATGCTGTGGGATATCGGCGGCGGCTCGGGCAGTATCGCCATCGAATGGTGTCGCACTCATCCACTGTGCCGCGCCGTGACGTTCGAACGGCTGCCCGCCCGCCGCGAACAAATCGCGACCAATATCGGTGCGCTCGGGGTGCCGGGAATAACGATCCGCGGTGAGGTGCGCTCAGAGTTAGCCGAAGAAACGATCACGGCGCCCGACGCCATATTTCTCGGTGGCGGCCTCACCCAGGACGGCATGTTCGAGCGGTGCTGGCAGCGCCTGCGCCCCGGCGGCCGCCTCGTCGCCAACGCGGTGACCGCGGAATCGGAAGCGCTGCTGCTCGACTGGTCTGCCCGGTTCGGTGGCACCCTGCGCAAATTTCAGATCTATCGAGGTGAACCGCTCGGCGGGTTCACGGCCTGGCGACCGCACTTGCCGGTCGCCCAGTGGATCGTCCGAAAACCCGCTGGTCGACGGAGCGCGGACCGGTAGTCCCGATCACGATCAGATCACGCGCAGATCACGATGAATCCGTTGTCGCTGGGTCCGCGCGCCGTAAAAGTTTCGGACCGAACGTGTAGAACCCTCGGCTCGGGGGTAGGGTCGTTGCCGTTCCGGGTAATCCCCCCGGTGCGTTTTCCACGATGGAGAGTTACATGAAGTACTCGAAGTTCGATGGCGATGCCGGTGCCGATGATTTCGGAGGGCTGTCCTGAGAGTTTTGATCCTCGGTGGCACCGGTGAGGCCAGGGAGTTGGCGCGCAGAGCGTGCGGCGAGCGTGGACTCGACATCGTGTCCTCCCTCGCCGGTCGGGTCGCCAATCCGCGGCTGCCGGTCGGTGCGGTCCGTGTGGGTGGGTTCGGTGGCGTCGAGGGCCTCCGAACCTGGCTACGCGAGAACGCGATCGACGCTGTCGTGGACGCGACCCATCCCTTCGCCGCGAAGGTGAGCGCGCACGCGGCCACCGCCGCGGCCGATCTGGACATCCCCGCGCTGCATCTGCGCCGCCCGGAGTGGGTGCAGCGGCCCGGCGACCTGTGGACCCGGGTGCCCGATCTCGCCTCGGCGGCCGCGGCCCTGACCGCCCGCGACGAACAGGTCCTGCTGACCATCGGCCGCCAGGGCGTCGGCGCGTTCGTCGGCTGTACGGGGCACGGTTTCGTGATCCGCTCCATCGACGCCCCCGAGGTCCCGCTGCCACCGCGCGCGAAACTGTTGCTGGCGCGTGGGCCGTTCACCTTCGATGAAGAACTCGTGCTGATGTCGCGCCATCGCATCGATGTGCTGGTGACCAAGAACAGCGGCGGTGAGCAGACCGAGGCGAAGATCTTCGCCGCCCGCACCGCGGGTCTGCCGGTGATCATGATCGACCGGCCACCGCTGCCCGCGGGCGCGGTCACCGTGTCCGAGGTCGGCGACGCCGTCGAGTGGTTGCGCGAGTCCACCTCGCACCGGGTGCGCTGAACCCGGCCGTTGCCGGTCGGGCCGCGGGTGGGCCGAACGGGAGTCAGCGCGGGTTCGGCGGCGTGAAGATCGTCGGCAGCTGGTCGAACCAGTGCAGGACCGCGCGCTCGTAGGCGATGCCGAATTCGAGGGTGGCCCGCTGGTAGGGTGCCAGGGCGGTTTCGTCTTCATCGAGGTAGCGGTCGAGACGATCCTGATGAATGTTCTTGTTGGCGGCGATGATCCGATCACGATGCGCCGGATCCAGGTGCTCGCCGAAGGACAGCGTGAGCAGCAGCGGTACCCGGATGGTCTCGGCGCCCGGATCGCGCCCGATCCACTCGGCGAAGGCCTCGCGCCCGACATCGGTGATCCGGTACGGCGTGCGCTCCCTGGCGCCGCGTTCACCCTTGGTCACCAGGCCCGCGGCGTCCATGGTGGACAGTTCGCGATAGACCTGGCTCTGCGTGATGGTCCAGAAGTCGCCGATGCGTTGCTGGGCCTGGGTGGCGAGATCCCAGCCCGACTTCGGACCCTCGTGCAGGAACCCGAGTAGCGAGGCCGCGGTGGAGTTCAGCGGGCGGCGTCGTGTCGCGATGTCGGTCAACGGTCAACTCCCTTCGAACTACATTCCTAAGTGGAACGTTACGCCTGGGTGGGCGGTTCGCCAATAGTGCCCGTGTTGCGGCGCGTTCGCCGGGCCGGGGTGCGGCGGTGATGCTCGCGCGCGGAGCACCACCGCCGCGATGGTCGACCCGTCAGGCTCAGGCCAACGCGAGGTTCAGGATGTCACCGTCGGCCAGTTCGTAGGACGCCACCGTCGCGAAGTCCTCGAGCTTGATCTCGCTCTCGGTGACGAGCTGCTGATCAGCCACCGGAACGCCGGTCTGTTCCTGGATGAGAACCTTCAGGTCCTTCACGGTGGCGGTGGTGTCGACACTGACCGAGATGGGCTCGCCGTCCAAGCCGTTGACCATCACGGTGATGCTGTTCGCGGTCTCGGCGAGGGGTGCCCCTGGCAGGCCGGGCAACTTGGGGGCGATGGGAGCGGCAGGCAGCTCGGGAGAGACCGGCAGCTCGGGGGCCGCAGGCAGCTCGGGAACGGCGGGTGCCGTGGGCAGCGGGGGGAGGGGTGGCAGGGCCGACGCGGTGACCGGCAGGATCCCGGCAACGGGAACCGCCATGGCGGCGGCTATCAGGCCGACCGTCACGCCGCGTCGTAATCGGGTGCTGAGGGTGTGCTGTGCGTGGTGCTGAACACTCATCGTGGTGAATCCTTTCATCGTCCTCGTGGGACGCGTTGGGGAATCGAACCAGGAAACGAGCTGTCACGCTGTCGTGCTCGCGGGCAGGCCCGCGGAACCAGTGTGCCACCGCGGGCGCGCATCGCCGGGCGTCGCCGATCGCGCGGGTCGCCGAGAATCGCGGTGGTTTCGGTCGCCCGCGGGTCGCCGGGAGGCGCCTGCCGCGCCGATCCGGCGGCCGCTCGGCGCGGGTCGTGCGGGGGTACCGACCGTGCGGTTTGCTGATGGCCGGGCGCGGACTACCGGCTCGGTACCGACCCGTACCTGCGCGAGGTGAAAACGCGGGTGCCTTCCGGCGTGTCGAAGGTGGTGGTGGTCGAGGATCCGATGATCAGCAGTGTGCGCATATCGACCTCGTCCGGATCGAGCTCGCCCAGGGTGGTCACCCGGACCGATTCGGTCGGCCCGCCGACATCGCGGCCGAGCACCACCGGTGTCTGCGGCGGGCGGTGTTCGAGCAGTACCTCGCGCATGGCGCCGACCTGCCAGCGTCGTTGCGAGGAAGCCGGGTTGTAGATCGCGATGGCCATGTCGGCTGCGGCGACCGCCGAAAGGCGTTGGGCGACAACATCCCACGGCTTGAGCCGGTCCGACAGCGAGATCATCGCGTAGTCGTGCCCGAGTGGCGCGCCGACCCGGCTGGCCACCGCGTTGGCGGCGGTCAGGCCCGGCAGCACCCGCACCGGGACATCCTTGAACTGCGGTTCGGCCGATACCTCGAGGACGGCTGCCGCCATGGCGAAAACGCCCGGATCGCCGGAGGATACGACGGCGACGCGAGCACCACGCTTGGCCATGTCGAGGGCCATCGCGGCCCGTTCGGATTCGACCTTGTTGTCGCTGGCGTGCCTGCGCTGGCCCGCCCGTTCGGGGACTCGATCGATGTATGTGGTGTAGCCGACGAGATCCGTCGCCTCGGCCAATGCGGCGGTGACCTGCGGCGTCGTCCAGTCCGCGTCGCCGGGGCCGAGGCCGATGACAACGACTTCGCCCGGCACATCCGCGGTGATCGAGTCGTCGGGACGGGACTCGGCAGGTGCCGGTCGGTCGGGCGCCGCAGTGACGGTGGTTGTGATGTCCGCGGGCTGATGGCCGGAAGCGCCGCGGGCGGGGATAACCGTGGTCGGCGTCGGGCCGGGGACGAGGGTGATCGAGAAGTACGGAACGTCTGCCTCGTCCACGTCGGCCGCGGCGAGTACCCGCTGCCGGGTGCTGCTCGCGCGTTCGACGTAGTAGGCGTCCTCGAGGCGGCCGGAGTCCGAAAGCGCCTGGCGCACACCGGGGAACGTGCGTCCCAGCTTCATGATCGCGGCGGCGTCGGTCTCGCGCAGGCGCTGGGTCAGCTCCTCGACGGGCATGGTGCCCGGCAGCACCGTCAGCACCTGCTCACCCTCTACGAGGGGAGTGCCGAGCGCCGCCGATGCCGCGCTGACCGAGGTGATGCCGGGAACGATCTCGGCGTCGAATCGTCCGGCCAGCCGCCGGTGCATGTGCATATAGGAGGAGTAGAACAGCGGATCACCGGCGGCGAGCAGCGCGACGGTGCGTCCCGCGGCCAGGTGGGTGGCCAGCCGCGCGGCCGCCTGCTCGTAGAACTCGTCGATCGCACCCTGATACCCACCGGGATGATCGGTCGTCTCCACGGTCACCGGGTAGACGAGGTGCTCCTCGATCTGCCCCGCGCGCAGGTACGGCGCCGCGATGGCGCGGGAGATGCTGCGCCCGTGCTTGGCGCTGTGGAACGCGACCACGTCGGCTTCGGCGATGAGCCGGGCGGCCTTCACGGTCACCAGTTCCGGATCGCCGGGGCCGAGGCCGATACCCCACAGTTTGCCGGTGCTGATCTCACTCACTCCTGTTCGCTCGCAATCGCGTTCAGTGCCGATGCGGTGATCGCGCTGCCGCCCCGCCTGCCGCGGACGGTCAAGTATTCGATCCCGTCGAAGTCGATCAGTGCCTGCTTGGATTCGGCGGCGCCGATGAACCCGACCGGGATGCCGATGATCGCGGCGGGTCGCGGCGCACCGGCGTCGAGCATGTCGAGCAGATGGAACAGCGCGGTCGGTGCGTTGCCGATGGCGACCACCGCACCGTCGAGCTGGTCGCGCAGCAGTTCCAGTGCCGCCACCGATCGCGTGTTGCCCAGTCGCGCGGCCAGTTCGGGCACCCGCGGGTCGGTGAGGTTGCACAGCACCGCGTTGTCGGCGGGCAGGCGCTTGCGAGTCACCCCCGAGGCGACCATATTGGCATCGCAGATGATCGGCTTGCCCGCGTGCAGCGCGGCGCGCGCGGCGGCGACCACACCGGGGGAGTAGGCGATATCGGGGGCGAGGTCGACCTGACCGCAGCCGTGGATCATCCGCACCGCCACCCGCTCGACATCGGCGGGGAAACCGGCGAGATCGGCCTCGGCGCGGATCGTCGCGAACGAGCGCCGATAGATCTCGGCCCCGTCGGTGAGGTAGCTGGTACGCACGTCGGACATGCCGACAACCCTAGAACCTGGGTGTGACGTGGTGTCCGGCGGCTCAGGTGCGGGGGCGTTCGAGAATGCGTGACATCACCAGCGAGCTGCGGGTGCGCCCGACGCGCGCGTTCTCCCTGATCCGTTCGACCGTCACCTCGATCTCGGCCATATCGGTGGCCATCACGTGCACGAGCGCGTCGGCCTCGCCCGCGATCGTCCACACTCCGACGATCTGCGGAATCGGTTCCAGGGTCCGGCGCAGCTCGGCCGGGGAGATGTTGTCGCGGTAGTAGACCTCGACGTAGGCCTCGGTCTTCCAGCCCAGCGCGGCCGGGTTGACCTGCGCGGTGAACCCGGTGATCTGCCCGCTCGCGACCATCTTGTCCACCCGCCGCTTCACCGCGGGCGCGGACAGCCCGACCACCGCACCGATCTCCTGGAACGAGGCGCGGGCGTGCACGAGCAGCTCCGCGAGAATGCGCCGGTCGATATCGTCCACGTCGCTCCTTTGCTTCTGGACGCAATGATTCCCCATTCTTACACCGAAATGCACAACGAATCGGTGTTCCCGGTGCAATGGAACGGCAATTACGGTCGTGGAAACCGTCCGCGCAGCCACCGGGAGTCCTGATGACCGCCGCTAGCCCCCTTCGCGTCTCCGCACCGGCGCGGACCGCGTCACCGCGCCGCTACGTGCTGTGCCGCCCCGACCATTTCGAGGTCACCTACGCGATCAACCCGTGGATGGATCCGGCCGCCCCGGTCGACCGGGTCCGCGCGCTCGCCCAGTGGGAGATCCTGCGCGCGAGCCTGGAAGCCCACGGGCACACGGTGGAAACGGTGCCCGGCGAACCCGGTTTGCCGGATATGGTCTTCGCCGCCAACAGCGGCATCGTGATCGGTGGACACGCACTCTCGGCACGATTCGCCCACCCCGAACGCGCCGCCGAGGGCCCCGCCTTCCATCAGTGGTTCGCCGCCAGGGAACTTCGCGAGCTGGCCGCCGCGACCGAAACCAATGAGGGGGAGGGCGATTTCGCGTTCGCCGGGCAGCGGATCCTGGCCGGGGTCGGGTTCCGCTGTTCGTTGTCCGCGCACGCGGAGGTAGAGCGGTACTTCGAGGTGCCGGTGGTGTCGCTCGAGCTGGTCGACCCGCGCTTCTATCACCTCGACACCGCGCTGATGGTCCTCGACGACGCCACCATCGCCTACTACCCGGCCGCGTTCAGCCCCGCCGCACGCGACGTGCTGACCGCGCTCTATCCGGACGCGATCCTCGCCGAGGACAACGACGCGGTCTGCTTCGGTCTGAACGGCCTCAGCGACGGCGAAAACGTCTTCCTCGACCCCGGCGCCACCGGGCTCATCGCGCGGCTGCGCGAGCGCGGGTTCGTTCCCGTCCCGATCGACATGTCCGAACTGCGCAAGGGCGGCGGCGGCGTGAAATGCTGTGTGCTCGAGCTGCACACCCGCCGCGACACGGTCGTGAGCTAGCCGAGCCGGGTCGCCCACCGCCCACATACTGGGCGGATGGCACACCTCGAGCACGGCACCGAGGAGCGGCGCGCGAGCTGGACCGAGCTGTTCTTCGATCTGGTCGCCGTGGCGGGTATCGGTCAGCTCACCCACCTGTTGCACCGCGGACCCTCACTGGGTGAATTCGGCCTGTATGTGGTGCTGTACCTGGCCTTCTGGGTGGTGTGGGCCTGCGTCACCGTGTACAGCAATGTCGCGGGCGAACAGGCGCACACCACCATGGTGTTCGGGTGCATGTTCGGTCTGTGCGTGATGATGGCCGCCGTCGGCGGTGCGCCCGACGAGCACATGAATGTCTTCGCCGCGATCTATGTGCTGGTACGGGTGGCGTCGTCGATGGCGTGGCAGCGCGGCCAGGTCGTGGTGGACTGGCCGATCGCGCAGATCGGTGCGGGCACCGTGCCGTGGCTGGTGTCGCTGTGGGTGCCCGCGCCGTGGAAGTTCGTGCTGTGGGCGGTCGGCCTCGCGATCGACCTGTGGATCATGTTCGCCATCGACTCGGAACGACTGATGGTCGACGCCGAGCGGCGGGTGCGGGCCCGGTTGCGTCGCGGCCGCGGTGGGCCACCGCGCGGCGGGCACGGTCGACGGTCTCACGAGGTGACGCCGCCGAAACTTCAAGCGCTGCATGCCGATGCGCCGCATCTGGGGGAACGCCTCGGCCAGTATCTGATCATCGTGCTCGGCGAGGGGGTGATCTCGGTGATCGCCGCGGTGTCGGCGGAGGAGTGGACCCTCGCGGTGTGCGTCATCGGAGCGGGAGCGTTCTTGTGCCTGATCGGCATGTGGGCGCTGACCTTGCGCTACGGGTTCGTTCCGCGCCTGATGGGGGAGATGCCGGGCACCGTCGGTCTGCCCTATCAGCGGGTGATGGCCGTCCACTGCGCGATCAGTGGTGCGATCGCGACCGTCGCTGCGGGGTTGGGCCTGGTCGCGGCGCACCCGTCGGGTCATCTGCCCGCCGGGCTCGGCTGGGTGCTCGGCGGTGGCGCGGCCGCGTTCTTCCTCGTGTGTGGGCTCGGCGGGATGCGCAGCGCCGGGATGCGGTGGTTGTGGCGCTAGCCGGTGCCGTGTCTGGTGGTCGCGCTCGCGCTCGGCTGGTCGGCGCCGCACATCGGTGGTGTATGGCTGGTGCTCGGGGTGATGCTCACCCTCGCGGCGGCGGTGGTCTCCGAGACCTTGCGCGCACCGCGCACGGCAGAGGACCGCTGAACGCCGCGCTACGCGAGCACTTTCCACAGAATCGGTGAGAAATCCGATCGAGGGAGGTAATTGTGCACGCGTAGCGCGGTGGGACTCACTCGTATTCGGTGCCGCCGTCGCGTAGCAGGTACGCGGCGGAGACGATCTTGCCGATCGCCCGGCCACCGAGAATCGGCGACGGCCGTTCGGTGGCAGGCCGCACCACGAGACCCTCGCGGATATTGGTGCCCGTGCCGCTGACGGTTTCGGCGCCTTCGGCCAATTCCAGCAGCAACTCCGCGTCGTAGGCGCCCTCGTAGAGGATCGGCACGCGCGGCAGGGCGAGCCCGAGGTCGTCGAGTAGGGTGCTGATCTCGTGATGGCCGAGCCAGCGGACCGCCGCGCCCGCGTCGACCGCGATATCGAACAGGCCGAAGCCGAGCGAAGTATCGTGCGCAGCGGACGCTCCGTAGTGCAGGTCCTGTACGCCAGCGCCGTATACCTCACCGAACAAACCGATGCGGTCCGCGTCGAGCGCGGCGGCGAGCTTACGAGCGGCGTCGTCGAGCCCGTGGGCGCGAACGGCGCGCCAGTACAGGTTGCCATCGGCCTCTGTCAGCGACAGCGACCGGCCACCGACACCCTTGGACGACACCAGGATTCGGTCACCGGCACGCACGTGGGTGAGCAGGCAGGCGGTGCCGTGGATCTTCTCCGTCGCCACCACCGGCTCCCCGGCGGTGAAGATATCGGGAAACCGTTTGATGTTCTCGACATCGACCCACCGCAGCAGATCCGGCGCCGACTCGACCTGTCCCGACATCGAGACCGGCACCGGCGGAATCCATTTCACGATTCCGAGCGATTCGGCGAAATCGGTCCCCGCTACCGCGGCCCCGGCCAGATCCACGCCGCCCAGCGCGGTCGGCGTGCACACGATGCCCTGCGATACCTCGCCGCGCAACCGCACCGCCTTCACCCGATTACGCAGCGAGCCGGCGAGTTTCCCGGTCAAGCCGAGCTCGGCGATCAGCTCCTCGGGCAGCACCGACTGTTCCGGAATGTAGACCGCGTGATCGCCCGTGGCGAACTGACCCTTCGCGACCACGGCCCGGTACAAGCCGACCTGGGCCAACTCGAGCCGATCGGCATTCGGATGTGGAACAACGACGAGCCGCTCGGCCGTCACCTGCAGTGTGGACATGGGAACCCCCTCGTAGTGAGAAGGTAAGGGTACGAGACGTTTCCGGCACCGTCGATCGAGTTTCGTCAGGCCGTGCGGACAGGTCAGGGTGTGGTCGTCGCCTCGTCGATGTCGAGGCGATAGCCGTGGTCAGTGGCTACCACATCGGTGACGGGTCCGCGTGGACGGCCGCAGCGGCGGTCGCACCCCGACCAGTGCTGGCGACCTGTCACGGTGACAGCGTCGGCGGGAAAGAGCCCGTCGGCCGAGTCGCCGGACGTTTCGGGCAGGACACGGTCGGATTCGATGGCGGCGGCCAGGTCGGCACGGACGTCGGTGCGTGATTTCGCGCAACCGGGGCGTCCGGCGCAGGCGCTGACCAGCAGCCACGGGGAATTCGCGTCGAAGATCAGGCCCATCGGCGCGAGCACCCGCACCACCGTTTCGGCGGGTCCCTCATCGAGGTCGGTGATCACCAGGCTGCGCCACGGGGTGACGAAGACGGGCCGTTCGACAGCGGCCAGGAATTCGGTCGTCCTGGCCGACAAGGTGCCGAGCGGTACCCCCGCGCCGAGGGTGACGAGGCCGTTCTCCTGATCGAGCCATCCGATCGGAACAGCGTGTGGCGCACCGAGTTCGAGAGGTTCGCCGACGGGGGAGCGGTCCAAGGTCTCGACCACCGATTCGACCCCGCCCGGAATCTCGTGCAGTCGCCACTGTCCGGAATCGCTGGTGCCCCGCAGATCGAGAAAGCCGCGCGCCGCGTCGAGCATCACCTCGACCGCTTCGCCCGCGGTGACCCGAAGTCCGGTGTCGGCGCCCGCCAGCAGCAGGGCGAATTCGTCGTCGCCCACGGCGTGAATGCCGATGTCGCCGTGTAGCGTGCTCACATCGCCGCGTCCGTCGTCGAGGGTGAACAGCACTCGCCCCGGCAGCTCCGCCAGCAGCGGATCGCCGCGCAATCCGGCGTCGAGGTCGACCGCGAGCCCGTGGACGTCCGCGAACCCGCCGACTCGCCCGGACAGTGGTGAGGCCACGATATTGCGCACCCGCTCATGGGTCCGGCTCGGCAACAGTCCCGCCGCGCCCAAGCGTTGCGCGAGTTCGGAGGCGTCACGGACCTGGCGCAGCTGGATGTTGCCCCGCGAGGTCAGCTCGAGATTTCCGTTGCCCAGATCACGAGCCGCGTCGGCCAACGCTTGCAACTGCGTCGGCTCCAACCGCCCGCCGGGCACGCGAATCCGCGCCAACGGCCCATCAGCAGCCTGATGCAACCGCAGCACCCCTGGGCAAGAATCGGGAGCACTCCTGGACATGATGCTCCAGCCTACGACGCGCCGGCTCTGCCCCGAGCCTCGCCGTGATCGGCTGAAGGCGGCACTGCTCTCTCCGGCGAGCGATCGACCAGCCGTGGCCCGCCTTGCCGGCGTGACGGGGCCCACTCGCGTGAGGGGGCGGTTCGGGGGTATTCGCCTAGGGTGAGTGGCGGATCCTTCGCCAGCCGAGCACTGACAGGAGAGCCGCCACATGCTGCGTGAATTCGTGGACAAGCGTGTCGTTCCCGCACTCGACAGGGTCGCGCAGGCGCAGGCGCCGGTGGTGAACCGCTACGTCGACTGGTTGGGCCGCAGGCACCCCGAGGATGCGCCGGTGGAGATCGTGCAGCGGCTGTCGCGCCAGTACCTGGTCGTCGTCACCGCCAGCGGCGTCACCGTCGGGCTCAGTGCCGCGGTCCCCGGGGTGGGCACCCTGATCGGTCTGGCCGCGACCGGTGTGGACACCCTCGTGTTCCTCGAGGCGTCGTCGGTGCTGTCGGTCGGTGCGGCCGCGGCGTACGGTCTCGATCCCGACGACCCGAGGCAGGCACAGCTGGTGTCGAAGGTGGTGCTCGGCGAAGGCGGCACGAAGGTGCTCGAGGAGACGGCGGGCCACAAGACCGGCCAGTGGCTCTCGGTCGTCACCGATCACATCCCCGGACTGGCATCAATGCCGGACTCGCCTGCCAAACGCTTCATCGTCAACTACCTGGTGAAACGCACCCTGCTGCTGTTCGGCACCCTCATCCCCGCGGGCATTGGTGCGGTCATCGGAGGTGTCGGCAACAACGCACTCGGCCAATTGGTGATCGCGAACGTGTACCGCAATCTCGGCACCGGCTCCCCGGAGATGGTCGCCGCGGGCACCGACCGATCCACGACTTGACCTTCGACTCACTCGAACCCCGATCATGAACGGGTGCCCGACACCGAGCTGATCACCATCGGAGCTTTTGCCCGCGCCTGCGGCCTGAGCGCCAGTGCCCTGCGCTTCTACGCCGACGCGGGCATCCTCGTCCCCGCCGTCGTCGACGAGGTCACCGGCTACCGCTACTACGCCCCCGAACAGACCGACACCGCCCGCCTGATCCGCCACCTCCGCGCCGTCGACATGCCACTACCGGCCGTCGCCGCGGTCCTCGCCGACCCAGCCGATACGGCGGGCCTCGTAGACGAGCACCTGGCCGCTATGGACCGTCGCTCGGCCGAGATCCGCACCGCCGCGACCGCCGCCCGTGCGGCCCTGCGAGTCGGCCGGGCGTCGCCGAGCAACCCCGACCCGGCAGGCCGGGCGGACACTGGGCACGCTCCGCGCCGAGGCGACGACCCGGCGTCCGACGCCGTGTGGGTGAGCGGACCCGCGCTCGCGGCCGCGGTCGACCAGGTCGCGACCGCCACGCTCACCGATCCGGCCAGGCGGGTACTGGACACGATTCTCTTCGAAGCGGGCGCGCAGGAGTTGACCCTCACCGCAACGGACCGCTACCGACTGGCGACCCGCACGCTGCGCACGACATGCAGGGCCACACTGCCATGGACAGCCACCATCGCGGCCGACGACCTTCGATCGACCGTGTCCTGGCTGCGCCGACAGTATTCCGTGGCTGTCGTCGCGACCGCATCAGGTATCGAATTCGCCACGGCAGCTGTGGTTTCCGGCGGTGCCGTGCGTTCCGCCGCGCGAGGCCGCGGCGAACAGCCCGGCGAAAGGGATCTCGAAGCGTTCTCGGGCCGCGTCGACGGCGATGTCAGCCACGGAGCGTCGGGCGTCGGGCTCGGCGCGAACGGCGATCCTGCCCGCCGCCACTGCCGCCGTTCGGCCGAGGATTTTCCGAACTATCGAGAAATGCTGGCGGCGCTGCCCCCGGTCAGTACAAGAGTCGTGCTCGCCCGTGCGGATCTGCTCCACGCGCTGGAAAACGCCGGTTCATCCACGGTGGCACTGCACGTGTACCCACCGAACACGGTGTCCATCACAGCCGACGGCACCACCGCACGGCCCGCCGCTGCGGACAGACCTGCGAACGCCGAGCCTGCCACGCACGAGGCCGATCACCTCTGCGTCACTCGACGATCCCTTGCCGCCGAGATCACCGGCCCCTCGATGGCCATCCACTTCGCCGTCACCACCCTCTACCCGGCCATCGCAGGCGCGGTCGGTGCCGACGTGATGCTCGACCTCATCGCTGCGGACATGCCCGTCCTGGTCCGTTCCGCCGATGACGGCGACTCGTCGACCCTCGCCATGCCGTGCAAACCCGAACCCACCGAGGAGACCTCACGATGACCGCCGTCGACCCGATCATGACCCGAATCACCCAGGGCGTCAACGACTTCCGAATCGGCGACCCCGATCACGCCCGCACCGCCCTGCTCGAAGTCTGGGCCGACATCGGTCCCGCCGGTGACCCGCTGCACCGCTGCACCCTGGCCCACTACTTGGCCGACACCTACGACGACCCGGCCGAAGCCCTCGTCTGGGATGTCCGAGCCCTCGACGCCGCCGACGCCCTCACCGACACCCGCCTGAACAGCTACCACGCGGGGATCCAGGTGGTCGGCTTCTACCCCTCCCTGCACCTGAACCTCGCCGACAACTTCCGCCGCCTCGGTGCTTTCCCCGCCGCGACCCACCACGTCGAAGCAGCCCGCGAACGCCTCGACATACTCCCGGACGACGACTACGGCGCGCTCATCCGCGGCGCCGTCACCGAGGTCGCCGCTGCGATCGCCGCCGGTGACACCACCCGCCGACCCACCCACTGACACCGACCGCCGCCACCTCTGCGCAGCGCAACCCAAGGATCAAGATCATCAGGCCGCGGCGTAGAGAGGCTCTCGAATGATGCTCGCGCCATTGCCTGATGATCGATTGTCCAGCCGCGGGGAGCGGGCTGGAAAGTTGCGGGCGGGACGGGCCCAGTAGCATCGTCTTGCTCGGCGGGCGACGAGGAAACCGGTGGAAATCCGGTGCGGTCGCGCCACTGTGAACAGCCAGACCCTCTCCGGCGAGCACCGCAAACCCCGATGGGCGCGTAACCCGAGGAAGGTCTCACCCTGTGATCCTGCTGCTGTCCACCTCCGACACCGATCTGCTGAGCGCTCGCGCGAGCGGCGCCGAGTACCGCTGGGGCAATCCCGCCCGGCTGCTGGTGGAGGATCTGCCGGGTCTGCTCGACGGCGCCGACCTGGTGATCGTGCGGATCCTCGGCGGCAAGCGCGCGTGGGAAGAGGGCCTCGACGCGATTCGGGCGAGCGGGGTGCCGATGGTGGCGCTCGGCGGCGAGATCGCGCCCGACGCCGAGCTGATGGAATACTCGACGGTGCCGGTCGGCGTCGCGGCCGACGCGCACAACTACCTCGCCGCGGGCGGGGCCGAGAACCTGCTCCAGCTGCACAATTTCCTGTCCGACACGGTGTTGCTGACGGGCCACGGATTCGAACCACCCGCGCAACTGCCCACCTGGGGCGAGCTCGATCGGTCCCCGCGAATCCTCGAACCGCACGCCCCGACCGTCGCCGTCGTCTACTACCGCGCCCAGCACCTCGCGGGCAACACCGCCTACGTCGAGGCACTGTGCAAGGCGATCGAGGCCAAGGGTGCACGTCCGCTCCCGGTCTACGCCGCCTCGCTGCGCACCGCCGAAGCCGAACTCCTCACCCTGCTCGGCCGTGCCGACGCCCTCGTGGTGACCGTCCTCGCGGCGGGTGGCAGCAAGCCCGCGACCGCGTCGGCCGGTGGGGACGACGAAGCGTGGGATGTGGCCGCGCTCGCCGCCCTCGATGTGCCGATCCTGCAGGGCCTGTGCCTGACCAGTGGTCGCGCGCAGTGGGAAGCCAACGACGACGGCCTCTCGCCGCTCGATGTGGCGACGCAGGTCGCGGTGCCTGAATTCGACGGCCGCATCATCACGGTGCCGTTCTCCTTCAAGGAATTCGACGCCGACGGGCTGTCGGCGTATGTCCCCGATCCCGAACGCTGCGCCCGCGTGGCGGGCATCGCCGTGCGCCACGCCCGCCTGCGCCACATCCCGGCCGCCGACAAGCGGATCGCGATCATGCTGTCGGCCTATCCGACCAAGCACGCCCGCATCGGCAATGCCGTCGGCCTCGATACGCCGGCGAGTGCGATCCGCCTGCTCACCGAATTGCGCACCGCCGGTTACGATCTCGGCGATATCGATGAGATCCCCGGCCTGGTGGAACGCGACGGTGACGCGCTGATCCACGCGCTGATCGCCGCAGGCGGCCAGGATCCGGAGTGGTTGAGCGCCGAACAGCTGGAGGGCAACCCGATCCGCATCGGCGCCGCCACCTACACCCGCTGGTTCGAGTCCCTGCCCGCGGACCTGCGCGAGGCCGTCGTCGAGGCATGGGGGCCGCCGCCAGGCGAACTCTACGTCGACCGGTCGGCCGATCCCAAGGGTGAGATCGTCATCGCCGCACTGCGTTTCGGCAATGTGGTGCTGATGGTGCAGCCGCCTCGCGGGTTCGGCGAGAACCCCGTCGCCATCTACCACGACCCCGATCTGCCGCCCAGCCACCACTATCTCGCCGCCTACCGCTGGTTGTCCGCGCCCGACGGTTTCGGCGCCGACGCGATGGTGCACCTGGGCAAGCACGGCAACCTGGAGTGGCTGCCGGGCAAGACCCTCGGTATGTCGGCTTCCTGCGGCACCGACGCGGCGCTGGGCGACCTGCCGCTGATCTACCCGTTCCTGGTCAACGATCCGGGCGAGGGCACCCAGGCCAAGCGTCGCGCCCACGCCACCCTCGTCGACCACCTGATCCCGCCGATGGCGCGCGCCGAAACCTACGGCGACATCTCTCGTTTGGAGCAGCTGCTCGACGAGCACGCCAATATCTCCGCCCTCGACCCGGCCAAACTGCCCGCCATCCGCCAGCAGATCTGGACCCTGATGCGCGCGGCCAAGATGGACCACGACCTCGGCCTCGCCGAACGCCCCGAAGAAGATGTCTTCGACGACATGCTCCTGCACGTCGACGGCTGGCTGTGCGAGATCAAGGACGTCCAGATCCGCGACGGCCTGCACATTCTCGGGCAGGCGCCTGAGGGCGACATGGAACTCGACCTGGTGCTGGCCATGCTGCGTGCCCGTCAGCTGTGGGGCGGCGAACAGAACGTGCCCGGCCTGCGAGAAGCGTTGGGCCTGAGCGAAGCCGGTGACGAATCCCGCGAACGCGTCGACGTGGTGGAAGCCCGCGCCCGTGAACTCCTCGGCGCATTGCAGGCGACGGACTGGTCGGCGGACGCGGTCGACACGCTCGTGAACGACTTCGCCACCGCGATTCTCGCCGGGGGAGAGGCCGACCGCACGGTCTCGGCGGACGAGACCACCCGCCTCGACGCGGTGCGGACCGTCCTGCGGTTCGCCGCGACCGAGGTCGTGCCCCGCCTGCGCGAAACCCGCATCGAGATCGCCCGCGTCCTGCACGCCCTCAACGGCGGTTTCATTCCCGCGGGCCCCAGCGGATCCCCCCTGCGCGGTCTGATCAACGTGCTGCCCACCGGCCGCAATTTCTACTCCGTCGACCCCAAGGCCGTCCCCTCGCGGCTGGCCTGGGAGACCGGTCAGGCGATGGCGGAATCGCTGCTCGCCCGGTACCTGGCCGATCACGGCGAGTACCCGAAGTCGGTCGGGCTGTCGGTGTGGGGTACGTCGGCGATGCGCACCTCCGGCGACGACATCGCGGAAGTCTTCGCGCTGCTGGGTGTTCGGCCGGTGTGGGACGAGGCCAGCCGCCGCGTCACCTCGCTCGAGGTCATCTCCCTGGACGAACTGGCCCGTCCCCGCATCGACGTGACCGTCCGCATCTCCGGCTTCTTCCGTGACGCCTTCCCGCACGTCCTGGCTCTCCTGGACGACGCGGTCCGCCTGGTCGCCGATCTGGACGAGCCCGCGGAATCGAATTACGTTCGCGCGCACAGTCAGTCGGACCTGGCCGAACACGGCGATGCCCGCCGCGCCACCACCCGCATCTTCGGCTCCAAGCCCGGCACCTATGGCGCCGGCCTCCT
Source organism: Nocardia sp. NPDC058519 (assembly GCF_042719755.1). Lineage (NCBI taxonomy): Bacteria > Bacillati > Actinomycetota > Actinomycetes > Mycobacteriales > Nocardiaceae > Nocardia > Nocardia sp. NPDC058519. Next base: position 81,117 of record NZ_JBHXNK010000025.1, read on the forward strand.
GCAGCTCATCGACTCCAAGAGCTGGCGCACCGACGACGACCTCGCGCAGGTCTACACCACCTGGGGTGGCTACGCCTACGGTCGCGACCTCGACGGCGCCCCCGCCGCCGACGATATGCGCACCGCCTACAAGCGCATCGCAGTCGCCGCCAAGAACACCGACACCCGCGAACACGACATCGCCGACTCCGACGACTACTTCCAGTACCACGGCGGCATGGTCGCGACCGTCCGCGCGCTGACCGGCAAGAACCCCGAGGCCTACATCGGCGATTCCACCCGCCCCGATGCTGTGCGCACCCGCACGCTGTCGGAGGAGACCGCGCGGGTCTTCCGTGCCCGCGTGGTGAACCCGCGCTGGCTCGAGGCGATGCGCCGCCACGGGTACAAGGGCGCGTTCGAGATGGCGGCCACCGTCGACTACCTGTTCGGTTATGACGCGACCACCAATGTCGTCGCCGACTGGATGTACGAGAAGCTTTCGGAGAGTTACGTTTTCGACGATGTGAACCGCAAGTTCATGGAGCAGTCCAACCCATGGGCGCTGCACGGCATCGCCGAACGGCTCCTGGAAGCGGCCGAGCGCAAGCTGTGGGAGCACCCTGAGCAGGAGACGCTGGACAAGCTGCGCCAGGTCTACCTGGAAACCGAGGGTGAGCTGGAGTGACTCGACTTGCCGCAAAACTGCAACACGTTCTAGTGTGAGGAATGGTGTGCCGTCGCGATCCCGCCCGGCACACGCAGCGAAAGGGTCACGATGAGTATCTCCCTGGGTTACTTCACGCATGCGGACGGCGTCTTCACGCCGATGCGGTACTCGCTGAGCCTGTGGTCGCCCAGCACGCTGTCCGGTCCGCCGGTGTGCGGGTTGATGGCGCGCGAAGTGGAAGCGGGCTATTGCGCAGACGGGTTCAGCCCGGCGCGTTTGACCGTCGACCTGCACCGTCCGGTTCCCGCCGTGCCGCTGACGGTCGCCAGCGAGCTGGTGCGTGACGGCAAACGGGTCCGTTCGGTGGCGATAGTCGTGCGCGCCGACAGCGAGATCGTCGCCCGTGGCAGCGCGCTGCTGCTCAAGCGTTCGACCCAACCGCCGGGCGATGTCTGGCGCCCCGATCGGGATCGTCCGCTGCCGCCGCCTAATGTGCTGGCCACCATCGACGAGGCGATGCACCTGTTCGGCAGTGACGGGCAGGGCTGGTCGGCGAATATGACCGAACACCAGAACGACACGCGCAAACGTAAGTGGATGCGCAATATCCCGGTCGTCGCGGGGGAGCGGTCGTCCCCGTTCTGCTACGCCGCGATGACCGGCGAGCAGACCAGTCTGGTCACCAACTGGGGCACCGAGGGAATCGGTTTCATCAATACCGATGTGTCGATCACGTTCTCGCGCATGCCCGTCGGCGACGACATGGGTATCGAGGCGGAGAGTCACCTCAGCGACGACGGGATCGCGGCGGGTGCCGCGGTGCTCTACGACGAGCAGGGTGCGTTCGGCATCTGCACGACCACCGCCTTGGCCAACGAACGCAGGCAGATCCGCGGCGACGTCATCGACGAGCTGTCGGAGTCGTTCGCGGCGGACGCGCTCAGGTAGCCCGTAAGTCCGGTGAATGCCGGCACCGGCGAACTACGCGGAAATCAGTGTCACGATGAGTTCGTCGGCGATCGACTCCGCCTTCACCATGCCCGTGCCCAGGTAGAGGGTGGCCGCGCGGGGGCGTCCGTCGGCCAGTGGCACCACCGAGACCGCGTCGACACGGCGGCCCGCGAGCTCGTCGTAGGGTGCCTCGTCGGTGACGTCGAAAGCGGTGTACTTGCCGGAGTTGGCGACGTACTCGATATTCACCGGGTCGACCAGTGGCTCGAACGGGTCCCGCCACGGCGCCCCGCCGATGCGCAGTTCCGCACCGTCGACACCGGCGTCGAAGAGCAGGGTCGAACCGTTGTGGAAGGTGAATTCGATCGGACCCTCGGTGCGGTCGATCTCGTCGCCGAGGACATAGAACATCCGCCGGACGGCGATGATGGTCCCGTCGACCGCGGCATTGAGCGCGGTGCGGCCGTGCTCGTCGGTGTCGGACATAGGTTTTCCTCTGCAGCGGTCGATGCCGGGCGGATGAAACATCATGTCGCCGCGCGGCCACCGCACGCAACTCGGCCCCGGCGTGTTCGTCCCGCGCACAACGCGGCGCCGCTCCACTCGTAGAGTGGATCCATGGTGGATGTCGACACCACCGACGCGGTGGAACGCGCGGCCGAGCTGCTGAGCGGGCGCCGCACCGTGGTGATCTCCGGTGCGGGGCTGAGCACGGACAGCGGTATTCCCGACTACCGCGGCCCACAATCGCCACCGCGCACCCCGATGACCTACCAGCAGTTCGTCGGCGACCCGGTGTTTCGGCAACGGTACTGGGCCCGCAACCACATCGGCTGGCGGCGGATGGACGCCGCCCGTCCCAACCCCGGTCATCGCGCCCTCGCGCGGCTGGAGCGGGCAGGCGTGGTGTCGGGAGTGATCACCCAGAACGTGGACCTGCTACACATGAAGGCGGGGGCGCGCCGGGTGATCGATCTGCACGGAACTTACGCACGAGTGCGTTGCCTCGACTGTGCGAATCTGATCTCCCGAATGACGCTGGCGCAACACCTCGAAGCCGCCAATCCCGGTTTCGCGGAAAATGTTTCGGCGCGGGCAACGGGTATCGAAGTGGCACCCGACGCGGACGCCGTGGTGGCCGATACCGACCGATTCCGGATGGTCGACTGCACGGCGTGCGGCGGAATGCTCAAACCCGACATCGTGTATTTCGGTGAGAATGTGCCGCCCGACCGGGTGGCAGCCGCTTTCGACATGGTCGAACAAGCGCAGGCGATACTGGTTGCCGGTTCCTCGCTGACGGTGATGTCGGGCCTGCGATTCGTGCGCAGAGCAGCGAAAAACGGTGTGCCAGTGGTGATCGTGAATCGCGGGCGCACCCGCGGCGACGAACTCGCCACCCTCCGAATCGACGCCGGGTGCTCGGAAACTCTGTGCGCGCTTGCCGAACTCGGCAGCTGAATTCGCCTCCGCCGAACTGACAGTCCCGAGTGCGGAGACCTATCGTTTCCCAGTGAAATGATCGATAACTTGATCCCTCGATGACGGCGACGAATCCGGCGTGGGTAAGCTCTGCGGACCAGTGCATGAAGAGTTCCACCCGCGGCGCAAAGTTTTCCTCGCAGCGGGGTTGTCGGCCCTCGTGTGGGCCGAATGATCGACCCCCACTTGCCAGCCGATCAGAACCAGGGCTTCTCCATGACCGATACCGTCGTTGCCGAATCACGCCTCACGCACCGCCAGACACTCACGATTCTGTCGGGCCTGCTACTAGGGGTGTTCCTCGCCGCGCTCGACCAGAACATCGTCAGCGTCGCGATCGTCAGGATCGCGAACAGTCTCGACGGGTTCGACGAACAGGCATGGGCGACAACGGCATACCTGATCACCGCCACGGTCACCACGCCGCTCTACGGCAAGCTCGCCGACATCTACGGGCGTAAACCGTTCTATCTACTGGCGATAGCCCTGTTCGTCATCGGCTCGGCGGCCTGCTGCTTCGCGACCACCATGTACCAGCTGGCAGGCTGTCGCGCCTTCCAGGGGTTGGGCGCGGGCGGGTTGATGTCGCTGGCGTTCACCATCGTCGGTGACATCGTTCCCCCGCGCGAACGGGTCCGCTACCAGGGTTATTTCCTCATGGTGTTCGGTATCGCGACGGTGCTCGGCCCGGTGGTCGGCGGTTTCCTGTCCGATTACGAGAGCCTCGGCGGCATCGAGGGCTGGCGCTGGGTGTTCCTGGTGAACGTGCCGGTCGGAATTCTGGCGTTCCTCGTGGTCGCGAAGATGCTGAACGTAGCGCACACGCGCCAGCGCAGCCGGATCGACTGGCTCGGCGCGATCACGCTCATCGTGGGTGTGGTGCCGCTGCTGATCGTGGCCGAGCAGGGGCGCGTCTGGGGTTGGACCGAGCCGAAATCGCTACTCTGCTACGGCATCTGCGCGGGCGGTCTCGTGCTGTTCGTGCTCGTCGAATTCCTGATGAAGGACTCGGCGCTGATCCCGCTGCGGCTGTTCCGCAGTTCCACCTTCAGCATCGCGATTCTCGGTGGGTTCCTCGTGGGTGTCGCGATGTTCGGCGCGATCACGATGGTGCCGCAGTATCTGCAGGTCGTGCGTGGCTTCTCGCCGACCGAGGCGGGGCTGCTGATGCTGCCGCTGGTACTCGGGATCATGGTGGGCGCGCAGATATCCGGGCTGATCACGAAAGCCACCGGACGCTACAAGGTGCTGCCGGTGCTCGGTGCGCTGATCCTGGCGATCGGGTGCGCCCTGTTCGCCCGGATCACCTACAACGGTCCGCTGTGGCAGCCGCTCGCCTACAGCGCGATCATGGGCCTCGGGCTCGGCGGCTGCATGCAGACGCTGATCATCGCCGCGCAGAACGCCGTCGGGCGTACCGAGATGGGCGTGTCGACCGCGGCGGCGACGTTCTTCCGTCAGCTCGGCGGGACGCTCGGGGTCGCGGTGTTCCTGACGGTGCTGTTCGACCAGCTGCCCGGTTCGATCCTGGAAGCCTTCGGTGGCAGCCTGCCGCCCGGTTTCGATGGCGCGCGGCTCGAGGGCTTGCTGAGCAATACCAGTGGCATCGCCACCCTGCCCGACGAGTTGCGGATCCCGATCCTCGAGGGATTCACCGACTCGATGCACAGTGTGTTCCTGCTCGCCGCCGACCTCGCCGTGGTGGCCTGCCTGGTGCTGGTGTTCATGAAAGAGATTCCGCTACAGGAGGATCCGGCGCCGGAGGAGCAAGCCGATGCCACCCTGCTGCGCGATGTGAGCCTGCACGACGCGCACGAGATGGCGGGGAAACTGCGGCCCGCCGCGACTGGTCGGGTGATCGCGGGACTGCTGCGACGCGACGACGCGCGCCCGGTGCCCGCCGCCACGCTCACCCTGATCGACCAGCACGGGCATCAGGTGGCCCGTGGCAACGGCGATGCCGACGGCTCGTACGTGATCGAGGCGCCGCGACCCGGCAGCTATGTGCTCATCGCCGCCGCGGCCGGTCATCAGCCCGAGGCGGTGAGCGTGTCGATCGGGGAGCGTGCCCAGCACGTCGACCTGATGCTGACGGGCGCGGGCGAACTCACCGGGATCGTGCGGTCGGCGCGCCGCGGCGAACCGCTCTGGGGTGCCACGGTCACGCTGACCGACCCCCAGGGTGAGGTGGTCGGCGCGGCGATCACCGGCGAGGACGGCACCTACGTGTGCCGTGACGTTGTCAGCGGCACGTACACGCTGGTCGCGGTGGCCGACCACATGCGTCCGTCGGCGGTCGCGCTGACCGTGCCGGAGACGGGCTCGCTGCATCGCGATATCGCCCTCGAACCGATGGCCATTCTCCTCGGCTCGGCCTGGGTGGACGGTGACCGTCCCGTCCCCGACGTGCAGATCACTGTGCTCGATTCGGGTGGCGATCCGGCGGCGACGGCCCGGACCGACGAGAAGGGGAAGTACCTGGTCCCGGACCTGCCGGAAGGGGAATACACGGTGGTCGCGCGTGGATACCCACCGGTCGCGAGTCAGGTATCGGTGACCCGTGGCGAGATCACTCACGACGTGACGCTCGGCTACGAGAACGAGGAGTCGATGAACCGCCGGTAGCCGGGTCGAGGTCGGCGCGGACGATCAGGCGGACTCGGCGACCTGCTCGTCTCGGTAGGACTCGGCCAGTTCGGCCAGGGGGATCGAGAGGGCCTCGGCGAGGCCGACGACGGTGCCGAACGCCGGTGAGGGCAGCCGTCCCGACTCGATCTTGCGCAGCGTCTCCGGGGAAATGCCTGCTCGCAGGGCCACCTCGGTGAGGTCGCGATCGCCGCGGGCCGTGCGAAGGCGGCGGCCGAGGCGGCGGCCTGCTTCGACCTGCGCGGGGCTGAGCGGGAGACGGACCATGCGACCGATGGTAGGTCCTCGCGAACGCGTTGGCCAAGTTGAGTAGGTATCTCCGTTTCCGCCTCGCGCGGTCGTTGTCGGTGGTAGGTGTCAGGGAAGGACATCGAGGTTCGAAAGGTTTGGGCATGACACGACGGTTCGACGGCAAGGTCGTTTTCATCACGGGAGCGGCGCGCGGGCAGGGCAGGGCGGAGGCGGTGCGTTTCGCAGAGGAAGGCGCCGACGTGATCGCGATCGACGCGTGCGCCGAGTTCGCCAGCACGTCGTACGCGGGCGCGACGGAGGCGGATCTGGCCGAGACCGTGAAGCTGGTCGAAGCGGCGGGCGGCAAGATCGTCGCGAGCAAGGTCGACGTCCGCGATTTCGACGCGCTCTCGGCGGCACTGACGGCCGGGATCGAGCAGCTGGGTAGGCTCGATGTGGTCGTGGCCAACGCGGGAATCTGCTCTGCCGCGATGTCGTGGGAGATCACCGCCGAGCAGTGGCAGGAGACGATCGACGTCAACCTCACCGGCGTCTTTCACACGGCGAAAGCGGCTGTGCCACACCTGATCGCGCAGAACGAAGGCGGCGCGATGGTGTTCACCAGTTCGGTGGGAGGACTCAAGGGCATTCCGTTCACCGGTCACTACGTCGCGACCAAACACGCGATCACGGGGCTGGCCAAGACGATGGCGAACGAGCTCGGCGGGTATGCGATCCGGGTGAACACGGTGCACCCGGCGGGCGTGGAAAGCGGTATGCAGATCAGCGAGATGGGACCGCTGTTCGAGAAGTACGGGAGCACCCTCGCGCCCATCTTCATGAACGCGCTGCCCAGCCACATCTGCCAGCCGGAGGAGATCGCTGCGACGGTGGCGTGGCTGTGCTCGGACGAGGCGGGCAAGATCACCGGCGCGCAGATCCCCATAGATATGGGCAACCTGAACCGCTGAAATTGGTATTTTTATACCGGCGCGGCTAGTGTCGGTATGAAAATACCAAGTGGAGGCGTGATGGTGGAGTTGAAATCACCCGCGGAGATCGAGCGCATGCGGGTGACCGGCCGGTTCGTCGCCGACGTGCTGGCCGGGGTGCGCGACCGTGCGGCGGTCGGGGTGAACCTGCTCGAGCTGGAAGCGTATGTGCGGGAACGGATTCGCGAGCGCGGGGCGGTGTCGTGCTATTGGGACTACTCGCCGTCGTTCGGGCGCGGGCCGTTCCGCAATACGGTGTGTCTGGCGGTGAACGATGCTGTGCTGCACGGGCTTCCGCACGACTATGTGCTGTGTGACGGGGATCTGCTGACGGCGGATCTGGCCGTGTCGATCGACGGCTGGGTCGCCGACTCGGCGATCTCGTTCATCGTCGGCACCCCGGCGCCCGCGGACGAGCGATTGGTGCGGGCCACCGAGGAGGCCCTGGCCGCCGGAATCGCGGCCGCGCAACCGGACAACCGCATCGGTGACATCTCCGCCGCGATCGCGAATGTCGCCCGCGGGTACGGATATCCGGTCAACACCGAGTTCGGTGGGCACGGACTCGGGCGGACGATGCACGAGGATCCGCACATCGCCAACGACGGCAGGGCGGGCCGCGGGTTCCGGCTGCGGCCCGGGCTCACCGTGGCGATCGAGCCGTGGTTCGCGGCGAGCACCGCGAAGGTCTACACCGACGCCGACGGCTGGACCATCCGCTCCGCCGACGGCTCCCGCTGCGCGCACAGCGAGCACACGATCGCCGTCACCGCCGACGGTCCGCGGATCCTCACCTCACAAGACTGACTGGTCGGCTCCGCACGTGCGAATTCTGTGTTGCCGCAAGCCGATTCGGATTCCGCCGATCCGCTGTGATGCGACATAGCTATAGCGCATCATTAGAGGTACGGGCTGATCTCGGGGTAGGTCGGGTCAGCAAGTCGGAGGGAAAACCCATGATGTTCAAGCAGTTGCTGGCTGCCTGCGTGCTCACTGTCGCGGCGACAGGCATCGCCGCCGCCACCGCCAACGGCGCACCGCTCACCGGACCGTCGATAGCGGGTGTCGACGGTGCCGTTGCCTATACGGCCGCGGTCGCGCACGACGGTTCGCAGGCGTCCGTCGAACTCACGGCGGGCACGTTCGAGCTCACGCCAGAAGCGGGCGTCGCCGTCCTGGCACCCAACGGCCAGCGCGTCGGCTTCATCCCGACGACCGTGCAGACGGTGGCCGGTCCTGCCATCAACGTGATCCCACGGCTCGACGCCGCGGCCACCACCCTCACCCTCACCCCCGTCGGCGCTCCGCTCGCGAACCCCGCGGCGTTGCAGAACATCGATCAGACCGGCAACATCGTCGCCGGCATCGCCATCGGCTGTGTGATCGGCGCGCTCATCGGCCTGATCTTCCTGTTCGTCAGCGCCATCCCCGGTTGCATCATCGGGGCGGTGATCGGCGGCATCATCGGCTCGAACCAGTAGACCGATCCGTGGTGGTGGGCGCTGAAAAAGCGTCCACCACCACGGTGTCGCCTTCGGTCGGGTAATCGACGAAGGCGTTGTCGGTGAGTACCGGAACGGTAGCGTCCGCATCTTGCTCGATCGCGATGGCCACATCATCGGCGAAGCCCATCGCGGTGAGTTCGCGGCCTGACGCACAGTCGGTGATCAGGCCGCCCACATCGGATGTTCCATCGAATACGGTTGCCGCCGTGCGTGCTTCGGGGGACGGGGCAGTGAGGCCGCGATCGATCAGCGCGGCGGCGAGCGCACCGGCACCGAGCCAGTCCTCGAGCGCCGGTCGCACGGTATCGGTGCCCGGCCAGTGCTCGCCCGCCGGGATGATCACGATCGGCTGATCGGGAGTACCCCAGTGCCGGGCAACGAGCCAGTCGGCGACCGCGCTGATATTGCGCAGACAAGCGGCGACGACCGGCGTCCCCTCGACAGCGGCGGCGATGGTGGAACCGTTGGGCGAGGGCAGCACCAGGCGCGGGGTGAACGGCGCCCGCCGGATCGCCGCAGGCGACAACGACCACGGACCGGACTCCCGCCGTCCGACGGCGAGTTCGGCGCCGTTCTCCTCGGCAAACGCCCGCGCCGAATCATCACGCCACCGATACGGGAACACCGCGGTACCCGCGGCGGTGGCCACCGACACCGACGTCGTGAACGACAACACGTCGATCACCACGAGACACCCGGCGCCCGGCCCGAGCACCGCGGCCCCCGCCCGCCCCCACTCCACCCGAATCCCGAACCCGTCCTGCCGTGCCCACTGTGGTGCCGATCGCACGCTGACCTCCCGATAGCCGAATCCGCCAGTCCACCACGGAGATCGACGATGCGCCACCTCTCGCCTCACCGTGCACAGAATCCGACCGATCGCTGCTCGCGCTTCTTACAGGTCCGGTGGCCGGCGGGCGAAGTACTGTCCCGGCGAGGTGCCCACCGCCCGTCGGAACGCCGCCACGTAGGCACTGGCACTGCGGTAGCCGACCCTGGCGGCGATGCGGGTCACCGGGACGCCGTCGGCCAGCGGTGTCAGCGAGGCCGCCAGGCGGATCTGGGTCCGCCACTGCGCGAAGGTCATCCCGGTCTCGGCCCGGAATGCGCGGGCCAGGGTGCGGGAGCTGGCCGCGGCGTACGTACCCCATTCAGCGAGGGTGCGGTCGTCGGCCGGATCGTCGAGCAGGGCCTGCGCGACCACGCGAGCCCGTTGGTCGGTCGGCAGCGGTGCGCCGATCGGGATGACTTCGACCGGCTCGAGTAGATCGAACACCATCGCTTCGGCACGTGTTCGTCCCTCGTCGGACAACTGTCGGGATGTCATGTGGTCGAAGAGTTCTCGCAGGAGCGCGGAGACGCTCAACAGGGTGGGCGTGGCGAACAGTGCCGGGCACCGGTCGGGTTCGACGAAGATCCCGCGCATATCGGCGCCCGCCGTCGTTCCGGTGCGATGGGAGATACCGCCGGGGATCCACAAGGCCCTGGTCGGCGGGAGCACCCAGTGGTTGGCCCCGATGTCGATCCCGATGACTCCCCGTCCCGCCCAGGCGATCTGATGCTGTGGATGGCGGTGCTCATCGAACCAATACCCGGCCGGGAGGATTCCCGCGCCGAACACCATTGCCGTCGGGCCTGTGTCCGCGGCCAGAACAAAGTCCTGTCTGTTCTGCGACATGGTCTGTCAGCGTAGTGACTGTCGGCCACAGCCACCGGCTCCTAACGTCGTGGGTATGGCGATGAATTGTTGGCACCGGCTGCTGTGCCGGTCCGCTGCGTGGGAATGGGTGACCGCGACGAAGATCGTGCCGTGGGTGATGCGCGACATCGACCTCGGCGCGTCCGCATTGGAGATCGGCCCTGGTTTCGGCGCGAATGTGGCGCCCCTGCGGGATCGGACGGGCTCCCTCACCGGTCTGGAAATCGATCCGGTGCTGGCCGCGCGTCTGCGCACCCGATTCGCCGGAAGCCTGCGGGTAGTCGACGGTGACGCGACCGCGATGCCGTTGCCGGACAAGGAGTTCGACTCGGTCGTCTGCTTCACGATGCTGCACCACGTGCCGTCACCCGCGCGGCAGGATGACCTGTTCGCCGAAGCGCTGCGGGTATTGCGACCCGGCGGTGTCTTCGCCGGCTCGGACGGCCTCGACAATCCGCTGTTTCGGCTCCAGCACGTGGGTGACACGTGTGTGCCGATCCCGGCGGACACCCTCGCTGACCGACTGACCGTCGCGGGTTTCACGGGCATCGACGTCGAAACCGGCCGTGGAATGGTCCGGTTTCGGGCCGAGCGGCCCCGCTGACCCCCGATCACCGGCGGTGTGGGTCCGTTCGAGTGTTCAGCGGAGGAAGGACGGGGTGAGGACCAGGGCGGGCGGTGGGCGCAGGCGGCGGAGGGTGCCGTCGATGCTGGTGACGTAGAGGGACCAGGCTCCGGTGGTGGGGTCGGGGGCCAGGCGCGCCGAGGTGGGGCCGATGGGAGGCGGGGTGGGAAGCGGTCCTCGGGGGGTGGTCCAGCCGGTGGCGAGGGTGCACCAGGCGCCCGTTGCCGGGTCGACCTGGTACACGCTGCCGGAGTAGTCGCCGGTGACGAAGACGAGACCGGCGGCGGTGACGTCGAGGTCGTCTAGCGCGGGGAGCAGGCCGTCGTTCACGGTCGCGATGGGGGTGGGGCGGTCGGGGGCGTCGAGCGGGACTCGCAGGAGTTGGGAGGTGAGGACGTCCTCGGTGATGACCGACCGGTGGTCGGGGGCGAGCGCGAGTCCGTTGGGGCGCGGGACGGGAGACCAGGCGAGGGTGAATTCGCCGGTGGCGGGGCGGTAGCGGCTGATGCCGACCGGGGGCCAAGGGACGGAGAGCTGGGAGATGAGCAAATCGCCGTCGGGGAGCAGGAGCAATCCGTTGGGCTGCACCAGGTTCGGGAGCAAGACGGTGACGTCGCCGGTGCCGGTGTCGAGTCGGCTCAGGGTGCCGCCGCCGTTCGGTGTGGTGCCGTCGCCGGTGATGAAGTAGAGGTCCGCGCCGATCAGCCGCAGCCCGGCGGGGTTGTCGAGGCCGGTGCGAACGGTGGTCACCTCGCCGTCGCCGGCGACGTGCAGGATCTCGCCGCGAATGATGCCGCTGACGTAGAAGCCGCCGCGGCCGTCGTCTTCGAGATTCTCCAAACCGCCCAGATCGGCTGCCAGCACGTCGGCGTGCCAGCCGTCAGCGCACGACGGCGCGCCGGCCTGTGCCGTACCCACCGGGCCGATCCCGAGGGCGGCGGCAACCGTGATTGCTGTTGCGAGACAACGGGTCCGCCGCCGACGGGTGGTGAGTTCATTCGATCGACCGCGCATGGTCGAAGCCTACTGGCCCACCGGGCCCATGGCCGGGTTCAGTCGGTCGCGGTGAACAAGGCAGTGACCAGATCGGAGGCATCCGCAGCGATCGCCGCGCGCTCCTCGGCGGTCAGTTCGACGGTGTCGAGTTCGGATTTCCAGTGCGCGAGCCGGTCGGAGTCCTCGGCGACGACGGCGAGTTCGGCGAGGGCGGTGTAGGCGCGGGCCCGGTCGAGCGCGGTCGCGGTGGCCCCGAAGCGGTGCAAGCCGGCTTCCAGGGCGCGGGTCGCCGCGCGGTCGTCGTTCTTGAAATCACGCAGGATGCGGGCATTGTCGAGCACTCGGGTCAGGCCTTCCAGCTCGCGGGAGCCGCCGTACTCGAGTTCCATGGGCTCGTCGCGCTGGATCACCAGGATGGTGTTGCCGACCGGATCGACCAGGGAGAACCGGGATTGGCCTGGTCGGAACCTGGTGATGCGCGGACGGCCCTTGCTCGGGATCTTGCCGTAGTGGGCGCGCAGTGCGGCGGTGTACTCGGCATGGCGTGCGGCCACGTCATCGACCATCACCAGCGCGCCGGCATGCTCCACCGGCAGCTCGATGCCCGGCGGAGCGGGTGCGAAATGCAGGGCGCAGCCGTGTTGTTCGATCGCGCCGTACACGTAGGGGCGGGTTTGCTCATGGGTCACGGTGTAGCCGAGCGCCCGGTAGAACTCGAGGGTGCTCGGCAGGTCACCGCTCCACAGCAGGGGTACCGCGGTATCGGTCATCGTCGGCCTTTCGCCAGAGAGTCGATTCGCTTCCGAGGCTACGAAGAGTTTCGCGAAAGCGCCCATGCCATTTCGACCACCCGCGCCTTCGCTGAAGGCCATGTGCGGCTGAGGACCGCCTCGCGTCCGCGACCCATAAGCTATGGGCATGACTAACCGTCTCGGCGAACTCGCGACCGCGAACTACGTACTACTCACCACTTTCCGCAAGGACGGCACTCCCGTGGGAACGCCCGTCTGGGCGGTGGCCCGTGAGGACAAACTGCTTGTCTGGACGGTGACCGACAGCTGGAAGGTCAAGCGTGTCCGGCGCAACCCCGAGGTGACGGTGCAACCGTGCAGTGTGCGAGGGGATACGCACGGTGCCGTTGTGACCGGCACCGCACGGCTGCTCGACGCGGCCGAGACCGACGAGCTCCGGTCGGCGCTACGCCGGAAATACTGGCTGACCGGCCCGCTCGTGATCCTCGGCAGCAACCTGCGCCGGGGCAAGGCGGGCACGATCGGCATCGAGATCACGCCCGCCTGAGTTGCGCCGATCCGGTATATAGAACCGCCGGTATCGGATACTGTGGGGCTTCGGCAGTACTTCCGGAGGGACTCACATGGCCGACAAACGCAACCGAGCCGTCGTCGTCGCGGGAGCACGGACCCCGTTCGTGCGCGCGTTCACCGACTTCACCCGCCTCGACAGCATCGCCCTGGCCGGTGCGGCCGTGCGCGGGCTGATCGAGCGGACGCAGATCGCGCCCGGCCAGATCGAGTCCATTGTCTGGGGCGGGGTGGTCCTGCCGAGTCATGCGCCGAATATCGCGCGGGAGATCGCCCTCGACCTGAACCTGGACTTCGGTTGCGAGGGGTACACGGTCACCCGCGCGTGCGCGTCCGGTTTGCAGGCGGTGACCTCGGCAGCCGCGGCGATCGAACGCGGCGAGTACGACATCATGATCGCCGGTGGTAGCGATTCCACCAGTAATGCCGAGATCAAGCTGCCGCAGAAGGTCGTGCACGCGGTCGCACCGGTGGCGCTGGGCAAGCCCAAGCCGATGGACTACCTCGATGTGGTCCGGCAGCTCGCCCCGTTCACCGACATCCTGCCGCGCCAGCCCAAGATCTCCGAGCGCACCACCGGCCAGGTGATGGGCGAGTCCGCGGAGAAGATGGCCCGCATCAACGGGATCTCCCGCGCCGATCAGGACGCTTTCGCCGCCCGCTCGCACCAGCGGGCCGCGGCTGCGATCGCCTCGGGGCGATTCGATGACGAGGTCGTGCCGGTCACCACGCCGTCGGGCACGCTGATCGCGACCGACGGACTGGTCCGCGCGAACACGAGCATCGAGAAACTCGCCACCCTGAAACCGGTGTTCGAGAAGAACGGTACGGTCACCGCGGGCAATGCCAGCCCGCTTACCGACGGCGCGTCGGCGGTCCTGCTGATGAGCGAGGAAAAGGCACGCGCCCTCGGGTTCACCCCGCAGGCCGCCTTCCGCTCGTGGAGTTTCGTCAGCGTCGATCCCGCCGATCAGGTACTCATCGGCCCCGCGATCTCCATGCCGCGCGCCCTCGACAAGGCGGGCATGACCCTGGCCGACATCGACCTCGTCGACATCCACGAAGCCTTTGCCGCACAGACCCTTTCGGTGCTGCGCATGCTGGAGAGCACCGAATGGGCCAAAGCCCGCCTCGACCGTGACGAGCCGGTCGGCACCGTGGACATCGACAAGCTCAACGTGCACGGTGGCTCGATCTCGCTGGGCCATCCCTTCGGCGCCACCGGTGCCCGGATGGTCACCACCATGGCCGAAGAGCTGGCTCGCACCGGGAAAGAGACTGCGCTGCTGGGGATTTGCGCGGCAGGCGGGATCGGCGCGTCGGCCGTGCTCGAACGGGTCTGAGGAGGTCAGGCGGGCGCATCGCGGCGGGGACGATGCGCCCGGATGTCCACCGGGCGGCCATCAGGGTCGTGGGCGGTCATCGTCCACTGCGTCGGCAGGGTTTCGATGGGACCGACCGGCAAGTCCACGGCCGAGAGGCGAGCGCGTACCTCGTGCAGCTGCTCCAGCGTGCCCAGGCGCAAACCCCATCCCGCGCGGCCGAGCGGATCGCGATCGGTCGTCGGCGCGGTCACGGTCTCGACGAGCATCAGGTGGTCGGCGCCGCCGACGTCGACCACGGCGATCCGCGGATCGGTCGGGGTAGCCGCTCGCTCGAAAGCCAGTGTCGCGCCCAATAATTCGGTGTAGTACCGGATGAGCCGATCGAGGTCGGTGGTCGCGAGCGTCAGGTGATTGATTCCGAGGAGATCAGGCATGGTCACTCCAGACTAGCGGCGCAGAGCGGCGGAATATCGGCTCAGCGCGGCAGCGGCGTCGAGCATGGAGATGCCCTGGGTGGTGAGTGTGGCTTGCCAGCTGTCGAGGGCGGACGCCAAGGCTTCGGTGCTGCCCGCGGCACGAATCTGGTCGATGACGCCGGCGATGTGGTCGAGGCGGTAGTGGCCGCGGCGTAGCAGGTGGGCCAGTTCGGCGTCGCGGAGGTCGGTGCGGCCGTACCGGCGGTAGCCGGTGGCCGGGTCGCGGGCGGGGGTGAGGATCCCGGCCGTTTCCCATGCTCGGAGGGTGGCGGGGGTGACCCGGAGCTGGTGGGCGAGTTCGCCGATCGTTCTCGTTTCGTCGGAAATAGTTGCGCGAGAATCGGATTCGGCAGCGAGATGGTCGACGGCGCGACGGACCGAGGTGAGCGTTTCGCGGTCCCGAAGTAGCTGACCGTGACTTTTGTCGATGATCGTGAGGGCCTTGTCGAGGTCGTCATCGTGCAGCGCGCGCATGATGTGGCCCGCGTTCGCGTGACCGTAGGCGGGGATCAAGGTGAGGTAGGTGCGCAGCGCGCTCGCGTGCAGGTCGGTGTAGATCCGGTAGCCGGTGGGCGTGCGCTCGGCCGGTGGAAGGCAACCGTCCTGCTCGTAATTGCGGACGGCCTGGGTCGAGAGGCCGTGCTCGCGGGCCAGGTCGGATGGTCGTAGGGTTCTCACCGATTTGAGACTTTACCGGATGATCAGCCGCCAGACGCTGCTCAAGTCTCAACCGTTCTTTCAACGATACGATTGATACACATGAGTCAGAAAATTAACGACTTCGTACCGCGGTCCTGTGAACTGCTCGCGCTCGGCGAGCCGACGCACAAAGAACCCGGCTTCGCCGCGATCCGCAATGAACTTGTCGCTCAGTTGGTGGAGAGTGGGTTCGGGTCGATCGCTCTCGAAACGGACCGGGTCGCGGCGCTCGCGGTGGACGAGTTCGTTCGCCACGGGCAGGGCACTCTCGACGAGGTGATGCGGACCGGCTTCTCGCACGAATTCGGTGAGCTCGCGGGCAACAGGGACCTTGTCGCCTGGCTGCGCAGCTACAACACCGGCAAGCCATCCGCGGAGCAGGTCGGGTTCTACGGCTTCGACGCCGCGATGGAGACCATGAGCGCACCCAGCCCCCGGCCCTACCTCGAATTCGCCCGCGACTACCTGGAACTCGACCTCGACATCACCGACCTGGTCGGCGACGACGAGCAGTGGAGCCGCACCGAAGCGGTGATGGACGCGGCCGCCTCGGTCGGTGCCACCGTCGAAGCCGAGCGGTTGCGTGTCATCGCCGACGATCTGCTCACCCTGCTCTACACGCGCGCCCCGGAACGGATCGCGTCCACATCACGGGCCGAATGGCGCAGGGCGGCAATATATCTCACCGCTGGACTGGGTCTGCTCCGCTATCACCGGCAGGCCGCGCAGCCCGGCGAGGACACGGTGCGATGGAACAGCCTGGCCGCCACCCGCGACGCGCTCATGGCCCAGAACATTCTCGATATCCGCGCCGTCGAAGCGCGCCGTGGGCCGACCCTGGTGTACTCGCACAACCTGCACCTGCGGCGGAACTCGAGCATCATGCGGATGGGACCGATGAACCTCACCTGGTCCGGTGCGGGGGCGATCGTCGGGTCGCTCCTGGGGGAGCGGTACCGCGTGATCCTGGGCAGTCTGGGGCGCAGTGACGGCCTCGCACTCGGCGAACCCGAGCCGGGTACCTACGAGAACACCCTCCAGAACCGCATCAGCACCTGGGGTTTGATCCCGGCCGCGGAACTCGGCCACGGCCACACTCGCACCGACATCACCCAGGAACAGGGATACTTCCCCTTGGACGCGGAGACCGTCGGCGCGGCGGACACGATCCTGCATCTCGGCGTGGGTCGGGCACCGGCGGCTGTCAGGTAGTCCGATCGCACGGTGACGAACTCGCCAATTCCTCCAGATAGGAGGCGACGCCGTCCTCGTCGTTGGTCGGGAGCACCCGGTCGGCGAGTGCGATGACCTCGGGGACCGCGTTGGCCGGAACCAGCGCGGTCCCCGCCCACGTCAGCATGGCGACATCGTTGAGCGCGTCGCCCGCGGCCGCCACCTCCGACAGGTCGATGCCGTCGAGCGCGCACAATCGGGCAAGGGCGCTGGCCTTCGACACCCCTTCGGCGGCCATCTCCATATACGCGGCACCGGAGTGGGTCAGCTCCACGCCGGTGATCCCGGCCGCCACCGCCGTCCGGTACAGCTGTGCGCCGGGCAGCTCGGGATGACGGGCCACGATCTTCACCATCGCCTCGAGACCCGTCGGCAAGGTCTCCGACAACTCCATTTCGTGCGGGTGCCGGTGATGATCGGCGAACTTGCACAGGGCGGCATAGGCGGGCTCGGCGACGAACCTGGTGGCGCCGACATTGGCGAAGACGACACCGGGAATCCGGTCCCGGATCTGCGCCATCACCGCGCCCGCCGCGCCGGTATCGATCGAGACGGTGTCGATGATCTCCGGTGTGCCGTCGGCCAGATCGAGCAGCACCGCACCGTTGGCGCACACCGCTTTACCGCGGAAACCGCACGACTGCGCCAGCTCGTGCACCGAATGGCGGGCCCGCGCCGTCGCCCACACCACCTCGATGCCCGCCGCTTGCGCCGCGGCCATGGCCGCGGCGGTGCGCGGCGAGACGGTGCGATCCGAACGCAGCAGTGTGCCGTCGAGGTCGGTGGCGAACATCCGGATTCGAGTCACCCGTTCATGCTTTCACGCGCCGCGCCGACGACCAGGGCCGGATGACCGTCAGCTAGGTCGCTTGGCTCACCGAGGACATGTGGAAGTCGGGGATGCGCAGCGGGGGCATCGCGGTTCGGGTGAACCAGTCCTTCCATTCCCGGGGGAGGGTGATCTCGGTGGCGCCCGCTTCCGATACCCGGCGCAGCAGGTCGAGCGGACTCTCGTTGAAACGGAAATTGTTGACCGCGCCGGTCACCTGGCCGTCCTCGACGAGGTAGACCCCGTCGCGGGTGAGACCGGTGAGGAGCAGGGTGGCGGGGTCGACCTCGCGGATGTACCACAGGCACGTGAGGAGCAGGCCGCGTTCGGTGCGGGCGATCATGTCGTCCAGTGACGCGTCGCCGCCACCGGTGAGCAGCAGGTTCTCGCCGGGAATCGTTGCGGGGGCGGAGAATTCGGCAGCCGTCGCGCGCGGGTAGACCAGCGATTCGATGATGCCGTCGCCGATCCAGTCGACACGTCGGGCGGACAGCCCGTTGTCGAACACCGACAGCGACTCCGACGACGACGGAGTCGCCACGAACGGCCGGTATTCGAGACCGCTCGCATTCGGGTCGGAGTACAGGGTCAGCGGAATGTCGCTGAGCCGCTCACCTCGTCGTGTGCCACCGGCGCGGGAGAACGCGGTGTGGCCTTCGTGCGCGCCACGGCCCTCCATGCTCCACGCCAGATAGATCATCAGATCGGCGACCGACGACGGCGGCAGCAGGGTCTCGTAGCGGCCCGCGGGCAGCTCGATGCGGCGCTTGGACCAGTCGAGGCGCCGCGACAGCTCGGCGAGCAGGCCCGGGGTGTCGACGTCGGTGAAATCGGCGGTGCCGACACCCACCCACGCGCTCGCCAGATCCTTGCCCGCGCCGCGTTTGCCGTTGACCTCCACCGAACCGGTGGGCTGGCTGAAGCGGCGGCGGATACCGGTCGAGGTGCCAAGCCAGGTGGTGTGCACCTGGTGGTGGGCGAAACCGTAGAGGCGGTCGGTGCCGTCGAATCCGGTCGACAGGTCCCGCGCCAATCCGGCGAACACCGCGATCTCGGTGGCGCCGGGCGCCTCATCCCAGGTGGCGGTGTCGTCGTCGGTGGGTTCGAGCAACGGCATCGCGTCGCGGGCCGGGGCGGCCGTGCGAGCGGCCTCCTCGCTGGCACGCACCACGGCATCGATCTCGGTGGGATCGACGCTGGTGGAGCTGATGGAGCCGACCCGCGCGGTGTTCGGGCCGTCACGGAACACCGAGATCACCGCCCACGCCCGCGAAATCGACGAACCGTTGGTGGTCATCGAGTTGCCTGCCCACCGCAGCGACGCCTCGTGCGCGTCGGTGACGATCACTATCGCCTCGTCGGCATTCGACGCCGCCAGCGCACGCTCGACCACCGCGCCCGCCGGGAACAGACCCTCGTTCACTGACCGCCCTCCGTCCGGGTATTGAGAATGTTGACTCCGCGCACCAGCACCGACGGGCAGCCGTGGCTCACCGCCGCCACCTGACCGGGCTGTGCCTTACCGCAGTTGAACGCGCCACCGAGCTGCCAGGTGCTCGGCCCGCCGACCGCTTCCATCGACCCCCAGAAATCGGTGGTCGTCGCCTGGTAGGCGACATCGCGCAGTTGCCCGTCCAGCTCGCCGTCGCGAATGCGAAAGAATCGCTGGCCGGTGAACTGGAAGTTGTAGCGCTGCATGTCGATCGACCACGACTTGTCGCCCATGATGTAGATGCCGTCCTGCACCCGGGAGATCAGCTCGGCGGTGCTGGTGTCATTGTCGGGATCGGGCTGCAGCGACACGTTCGCCATCCGCTGGATCGGAACGTGGTGCGGCGAATCGGCATACGAGCAACCGTTGGAGCGGTCGAGGCCAAGACGCGGGGCGAACACGCGGTCGAGCTGGTAGCCGACCAGGATGCCGTCGCGCACCAGATCCCATTGCTGGCCCGCCACGCCCTCGTCGTCGTAGCCGACCGTGCTCAAGCCGTTGACCTGGGTGCGGTCACCGGTGACGTGCATGATCGGCGTGCCATAGCGCAGCGTGCCGAGCTGATCGGGAGTCGCGAACGAGGTTCCCGCGTACGCGGATTCGTAGCCGATCGCGCGGTCGTATTCGGTGGCATGGCCGATGGATTCGTGGATCGTCAGCCACAGGTTCGTCGGGTCGATCACCAGATCGGTGGGGCCCGCGACGACGCTGGGCGCCTTCACCTTCTCGGCCAGCCAGCCGGGTATCTGCGCGAGTTCGCCCGTCCAGTCCCACGTTGCGTCGGCGCCGGTGACGTACTCCCAGCCGCGGCCCGCGGGCGCGGCCAGGGTGCGCATCGTCTCGAACACCCCCGAGGCGGAATCGACGGTGACAGCCTCCAGTTGAGGGTGCAGGCGCACCCGCTGCTGGGTGATCGACGAACCCGCGGTGTCGGCGTAGAACGTCTGCTCCTTGACCTGCAGGACCGAGGCGGTGACATGGTCGACGCCGTCGGCCGCGGACAAGCGCTCCGAATAGTCCTGCAGCAGCGCCACTTTGTCGGCCGTCGGCACCGTGAACGGGTCGAGGTCGTAGGCCGAGACCCACGAGACATCGTCGTAGCGTGGCTCTTCGGCCAGCTCGACTCGCTCCCGATTCAGTGAACGCAACGCCCTCGCCACGGTCACCGCGCGGCGCGCGACCTCGGCGGCGATCTCGGGCGTGAGCGCGGCATGCGAGGCGAAACCCCAGGTGCCGTCCACGATCACGCGCACCGCCAGCCCCAGCTCGGTGGCGTCGGTGACCGCTTCGACGCGACCGTCGCGTAAGCGGATCGACTGCGTCACCAACCGATGCACGCGCAGATCGGCATGCTCGGCGCCGGCCGCGCGGGCCGCCGACAGCGCGGCCTCGGCCAGGGTGCCGAGCCCGAGCGCGCGGAATTCCTCGTCCACATCTCTGGAAGTCGTGGTACTCACCGGACCTACGCTAACCGGTGCCACCGACACATGTGCGCCGCAACCACATCCGACTCTCGTCATGTCGGTCGATACATCCGCTGCTCGCCTGCGGGCCGTGCTACGGCGCTGCGTGCAATCGTGCGCGAAAAGCCGCTTCCGGCAGCCCTTGCCGTGACGCGCGGACTTCCGGTCCTCCCGCGAGCGGTGCCGGAAATGCCGTAGGGTGCCCGCCGTGCCGCCATCTGCCCTGCGCGATCGAAAAAGGGAACGAACCCGACGTGCGATCCTCGTGGCCGCCGTCGAATTGTTCGAGGCCAGAGGGTATGAGGAAACGACCGTCGCCGACATCGCGGCCGAGGCCGAGGTCGGCACCCGGACCTTCTTCAACTACTTCGCGAGCAAAGAAGAACTGCTCTTCCCCGAGAGCGACGAACGGGTGCGCGCGGCGGTCGCCGCCATCGCCACCCGACGGCCCGGTGAGCGACCGGTGGAGGTGTTGCTGCGGGCCCTGCGCGCCGCGGGCGACAACCCGAGCGAACACCTCGTCGACGACGTCAGCTCACGGGTGGCCGCGCTGCGGGCCCGGGTCTCGCGCACTGTCCCCTCGGTGAGCGGCCGCGCCGCGCACGCGCAACTGGTCGCGCAGCGCGAGATCGCCCACCAGCTGCACATCGCGTTCCCACACGAACTCGACGAGGTCGGCGCCGCGGCTCTGGTCGGTGCCGTGGTCGGCGCGGTGTCGGGCGCGCTGACAGTGCTGTTCCAGCAGCCACAGCACGGCATCGACGACGGCGAACGCCTGCACCGCAAGATCCACGAGACCACCTCGCGCGTCCTGCAGCCCTGGCTCGCCGCCTCCTCGCCACCGGAACCGGTGCGCTAACCGAACTGCTGCCACCCCAAGCGGATCACCATCACCACCACCACGACCAGCAAGACGATCCGAACGAACCCGGCGCCCTTGGCCAGTGCCATCCGCGAACCGATCAGCGCACCGGCGACATTCGCCACCGCCATGCCCGCACCGAGACCCCACAGGATGTGGCCGGTGGAGCCGAGGAACAGCAGCGCACCCACGTTCGACCCGCAGTTGATCACCTTCGCCATCGCCGCCGCCCGCACGAACTCGGTGCCGAGCAGCGTCGCGAAGGTGATGATCAGAAAAGTGCCCGTCCCTGGTCCGAGCAGCCCGTCGTAGAGGCCGATCAGACCGGCGGCCAGGCCGACCACCAGGATCACCTTGCGCCGCGTCGGTGGATGGGTGGCCATCGTCAGGCCGACCGAGGGCCGCACGGTCACGAACACCGCCACCCCGACGAGCACCACCATCACCAGTGGGATGAACAGGTCACGGTCGATCAGCGACACCGCCGCCGCGCCGCACGCGGCGGTGATCGCGGCGATCACCGCGCCGGGCAGCAGCACCTTCCACTGCATCGGCACCTTGCGCGCGAAGGTCGCCACCGCGGTCGCGGTACCGGCCAGCGCCGCGAGCTTGTTGGTGCCGAGCGCGGTCTGCGGTGCGATGCCTGGGACGACGAGGAACAGCGTCGGCAGAATGATCAGCCCACCGCCGCCGACCACGGCGTCGACCCAGCCCGCCGCCGCGGCGGCCACCAGCAGGACCGTCCAGTCTCCGAGTTGCACATGTCCAGGCAATCAAGATCACGGCCGGAAAGCCAGCCGGGGCTACGCTTGGCCCGTGCGCCGGTTCAGCCTGTGGCTACGCGGACGACCCATCGTCGCCGACTCGATTCTCGCGGGATTGCTCCTGCTGCTCGACGCCCTCGGGGTGGGCGACGAAAACAACAAGGTCGTCTATCTGATCTTCTCGGTGATCCTGCCGTTGCCGCTGGTCCTGCGCCGGGTGTACCCCCGGGCGGTGGCGGCGGCGATGCTGGTGCTGTCGTTGCTGAACACCCTGATCGGCTACCTGATCGATGATCAGACCGCCGACCACGTCGCACTGATCGGGCTCGGGGTGATGCTCTACACGCTCGTCGCCTACGTCGGCCGGCGTGACGGGCTCATCTACCTCGCCTTCCTCGCGCTCGACATGGCGCTGTCGGTCGTGCTGCTCGACCTGCCGCGGGGTGGCGATCTGGCGATGGCCGGGCTCATCTACGCGCTGTGCTGGACACTGGCCGAGTTCAACGGCGCCCGGCACGCTTACGACTCCGAGGTCGCGGCCCGCCTCGCGGTCGCCGACTACGACAAGGAACGTCGCGCGCACGACGCGGTCGCCGCCGAACGCACCCGCATCGCCCGCGAACTCCACGATGTGGTCGCGCACGCGGTGAGCGTCATCATCGTGCAGGCCGACGGTGCCAAATACGCCCTGCGCCAGGACCCCGACACCGCCGAACGCGCCCTCGCCACCATCGCGGGTACCGGTCGCGACGCCCTGCGCGAACTGCGCCGCACCGTCGCCCTGCTGCGAACCGAGCACGCACCGGAACTGCTGCCCCAACACGGCAGTGCGGGTATCGCGAGGCTGGCCCAGATGATGCGCGAGGCGGGCCTGGCCGTCGACCTCGAGCTGACCGGTGAACTCGACGACATCGCCCCCGAGGTGAGCCTCGGCGTGCACCGCATCGTGCAGGAATCGCTCACCAACACCCTGCGCCACGCGGGGGCGGAGCCGAAGGCCGTGGTCCGGGTGCACCGGCGCGACGAGGACATCCTCGTCGAGATCACCGACAGTGGCGGCGTCCCCGCGCAGGTGAGCCCTGGCACCGAGATTCCCGGCGCGGGGATGGGACTGGTCGGGATGCGCGAACGGGTCGCGGTGCTCGGCGGCACCCTGACCGCGGGCAGGCTCGACGACGGCCGCTGGCAGGTGCGAGCCGACCTCCCGCTGCGCACCGAAACGGATTGATCCCCTCGCTCCGGCGGCGAAATGATCGGGGAACGCGGCGCGGCTGTGCCCGTTAGGGTGGGGCAATGCCGATCAGCGTGCTCGTGGTGGACGATCAGGAACTCATGCGGATGGGCCTGAAAATGGTGCTCGGCGCACACCCCGACATCGAGGTGATCGGCGAAGCGGGCAACGGTGACGAGGCCGTGCGGCAGGCGAGCGAACTGCGCCCCGATGTGGTGCTGATGGATGTGCGGATGCCGGTCGTCGACGGAGTGACCGCCACCGCGCGGATCGTCGCCGCGGGGGAGGGCGTGCGTGTACTCGTGATGACCACCTTCGACCTGGACGAACACGCTCTCGGAGCCCTGCGCGCCGGTGCGAGCGGATTCCTGCTCAAGGACACCCCGCCCGAGGACCTCATCTCGGCCATCCGCAGCGTCGCCGCCGGTGACGCGGTGGTGTCACCCAAGGTCACCAAGCGACTGCTGGACCGGCTCGTCGCCGAGGACCCGACGAGCCTGCGCGACCCGAAGATCCTCGACGTCCTCACCGCACGCGAACGCGAAGTGCTCGAACAGATCGCGGTCGGCCGTTCCAACGCCGAGATCGCCGCGGCGCTGTTCCTGTCGGAGGCGACGGTGAAAACACATGTCGGCCGGGTGCTCACCAAACTCGGTTTGCGCGACCGCGTGCAAGCGGTGGTGCTGGCCTACGAAACCGGGCTCGTGCGGCCCGGTGGGTGACCTCGTCGTCCCGCTCGGGAGAAAAATCGGGCGCTCGTGCGTTGAGGGGATAGATCGTCCGAAAGGATCGCCATGACCGCCCTGCTGTTCGTCCTCTACCTCGTCGTCGAGATCGCCGCCCTCGTCGGTCTCGCCCAGCTCATCGGCATCGGCTGGGCGCTGGTCGTGCTCGTCGCGGTGTCGGGCGTGGGATTGGTGCTGCTCGGACGGCAGGGCAGGCGGGTGTTCGACCGATTCCGGCGGGCCTCCCGCGGTGAGGTGACCGCCGAGAGCGCGGTGGCCGACGGGGTGATCGTCGCCACCGGGTCGGTGCTGCTGTTCGTGCCCGGCCTGGTCACCGGACTCGTCGGCCTGCTCGCGCTGTTCCCGCCGACCAGGGCGTTGCTGCGACCGGCACTGGAGAAGCTCGGTACCCGGCGCTTCGGTCCGCTGCCCTCGTTCGCGCCCTCGCCGTATCGCGGAATGGTCGTCGACGCCGACGGTGATGTGGTCGACGGCACCGTGGTCGGGCAGTGGTACGACGACGGTCACACCGCGGGCCCGCGCGCGCTCGGATCCGCCTGATTCGACACTGTCTCAACGGACTTGCCCGTGTCGGGCGGCGAAGGGTCTACAGTACCGGCATGGCCACCGAGCAGATCACCGTCACGGTGAGCGAGGAACTGGCCGACGCGGTGCGCAGAGCGAGCGCCGCTGCCGGACAGTCGATGTCGGACTTCACCAACGCCGCATGGCGGTTGGAAATGATCGCCGTGGAGGCGGGCGGGCATTGTCCCGCCGGGTTCGGCGAGGCCGAAGTGCGCGCCGCACTGTCGCTGCCGACCTGACCCGGCTCGCCGCCGAGCTGAGACTGTCCCTGCCGAGGTGACGATCCGTCGATACGGCAGACTGGGGCACCGTGAGTACCCAGTTGCTGATCGGCGGTCGTTTCTACAGTTCCAGTTCCCCGGACGCGACCGCGATGGCCGTCACCGACGGCACCGTGGTGTGGCTGGGCGCCGAGGCGCCCGGGCGCGCGATGCATCCCGATGCGGAGATCGTCGACCTCGACGGTGCGTTCGTGGCGCCCGCGTTCGTCGATCCGCACGTGCACGTCACCGCGCTGGGACTCCAGCTGACCGGGCTCGACGTCAGTGGCGCCGGATCCCTGTCCGCCCTGCTCGAGACGGTCCGGGCGCACGCCGCGAACCAGCCGGACGGGGTGATCATCGGCGAGGGCTGGGACGACACCGGCTGGCCGGAGCGGCGTCCGCCGACGGTCGCCGAACTCGACGAGGCCGCCGGTTCGGGCAGGCTCGTCTACCTGGCGCGCGTCGACGCGCATTCGGCCGTGGCGTCCTCGGCGCTGCTCGACGTCGCGGGTGACCTCGGCGACGGATATCGGCGTGGGGAACTGCTTCGCGCCGACGCCCACCACCGGGTGCGGACGGTCGCACTCGCCGAACTCACTCGCGCCCAGCGTGATTCGGCCCGCAAGGCCACCCTCGACGCGGCGGCCGCACACGGCATCGTCGCTGTCCACGAATGCGCGGGGCCCGATATCTCCGGCCGCGACGACATCGGCGAACTGCTCGCTTTCGAACACGGCGTGGCCGTGCGCGCCTACTGGGGTCAGGCCGTGCGCACCGCCGAAGAAGCGCGCGCGCTGATCGACGAGCTCGGTGTGCACGCGCTCGGTGGCGACCTGTTCGTCGACGGCTCGCTCGGCTCCCACACGGCCCTGCTGCGCGAGCCCTACGCCGACGCCGCGGGCTGCGGCAAGAGCTTCCTCGACGAAGACGCGGTCACCGCCCACCTTCGCGCGTGCACCGAGGCCGGGATCCAGGCGGGTTTCCACGCGATCGGCGACGCCGCCATGGACACCGTCGTCGCCGGATTCGCCCGTGTCGCAGCCGAACTCGGTGGGCCTGCGATCGCGTCACGCGGGCACCGGGTGGAGCACGCGGAGATGACCGACGCCGCCGCGATCGCGCAACTCGCCGCGCTCGGCGTGATCGCGTCCGTGCAGCCCGGCTTCGACGCCGCCTGGGGCGGACCCGACGGGATGTACGCGACCCGCCTCGGCGCCGAGCGCGCCGCCGGCCTCAACCCGTTCTCGGCGATGGCCGCGGCGGGCATCTCCCTCGCCATCGGCTCCGACGCGCCCGTGACGGCCATGAACCCGTGGGAACAAGTGCGCGCGGCCGTCCACCACCGCACCTCCGGCCACGGACTGTCCCCGCGCGCCGCCTTCGCCGCCGCCACCCGCGGCGCCTGGCGCGCCGGCGGCGTGCGCGACGGCATGGCGGGCACGCTGGTCCCCGGCGCCCCCGCTTCCTACGCCGTGTGGGACGCGGGCGAGCTCGTCGTCGCCGCGGCCACCGACACCGTGCAACGGTGGTCCACCGACCCCCGGTCCCGTGTCCCCGGCCTCCCACGCCTCGACCCGGGTGCCGACCTGCCGACCTGCCTGCGCACCGTGCACAACGGCACCACGATCTACCCTGCCTGACCAGCCGTCGGCACCGCGCCGGCAACGAATCACGGAGCAGCACACCATGATCGACCCCGCCACGGCCCATCCCGACGCTACGACGTCCGACGCCGCCGAAACCGACCAGGGGCAGAACTACACGATGATGCTGCGGATGCTGGCGGCGACGGCCGGTGGGTTGTTGCTGTTCGGCAGCTTCCCGCCCCGCCCGTTCTGGTTCCTCGCGCCGGTCGCCATCGCACTGCTCACCGTTGCGGTGCGCGGGCCGGGCAAGCTGCGCAGTGGGTTCGGGTACGGGATGCTCGGCGGGCTGGCGTTCTTCGTGCCGTTGCTGCCGTGGACGGGGATCTATGTGGGCCCGGTGCCGTGGCTGGCGCTCTCGACGGTGTGCGCGGTGTACTTCGGACTGTGGGGTGTGCTCGCCCGGTGGCTGAGCGCGCTGCCGGGCTGGCCCGTGTGGCTCGCGCTGGCGTGGACCACGAGCGAATGGGTCAGGTCGAGTTTCCCGTTCGGTGGATTCCCTTGGGGGCGTGTCGCGTTCGGGCAAGCCGACGGCTGGTATCTGCCGCTGGCCGCCTACGGTGGTGCGCCGCTGGTCGGCTTCGCCGTCGCGCTCACCGGCACCGGTCTCGCCGCGTTGGCACTGCGCCTGCTCGCCTGGGCGCGCACCCCCGCGCCGCGCCCGAACACCCGCGCCGTGCGCACCGGATTTGCCACCGCCGTGGTAGCCGTGGCTATCATGCCCCTGGCCGGAGTGATCCTGCGGCCGACGCTGCCCGCCCCGGACGCGGGCACCCGGACGATCACGGTCGCCGCCATCCAGGGCAGCGTGCCGCGGCTGGGGCTCGACTTCAACGCCCAGCGCCGCGCGGTGCTGGACAACCACGTCCGGCGCACCGAGGAGCTGGCCGACGCCGTTACCCGCGGCCAGGCCGCGCGGCCCGACATCGTGATCTGGCCCGAGAACTCCTCCGATATCGATCCACTGCGCAATGCCGACGCCGCCGCCGAGATCACCGAAGCCTCGGTGCGCATCGGCGCCCCGATCCTGGTCGGCGCAGTCCTGGTGAACGGTGACCGCACGACCACCAACTCGGTGATCGTGTGGAACGGCGCGGCGGGCCCGGGGGAGCGCCACGACAAGAAGATCATCCAGCCGTTCGGCGAATACCTGCCGATGCGTGGTTTCTTCCGTTTGTTCTCTTCCTATGCCGACCGCGCGGGCTATTTCGTGCCCGGTGACGGTGACGGAACGGCCACGGCCGCCGGCGTGCCGATCGGCGTGGCGACCTGTTACGAGGTCGCTTTCGATCGGGCATTCCGGGAATCTCTCGCCGCGGGCGCCCAATTGCTGACGGTACCGACCAACAACGCCACGTTCGGTGAGAGCGAGATGACCTATCAGCAACTCGCCATGTCGCGGGTGCGCGCGGTCGAGCACGGGCGTGCCCTCGTCGTCGCAGCAACCACAGGGGTCAGCGGAATCATCACCGCTGACGGCGTGCTCAGACAGCATACCGAGCAGGTCGTCCCTGCCGCGCTGGTGGCCCAGCTACCGTTGCGCGACACGATGACAATCGCTACCCGAATCGGTGTATGGCCCGAACTGGCGTCCGTTATCCTGACCGCGATCGGCGTCGGACTGGTGTTTCTTCGACGCTACAGGGCGAATCCGACTCAGGCTGTGCGCAGTTCGGACAATTCTGAATAAGCGGTTTGTTTCAACCCGGGGGAAGCGGCACGAAGTTGCTGCTGCAGGGGTGTAATCCGTTGAGCTCGAAATAAATCCACATTGGTAGCCATCCGGCCGCCGTAGTACTCCGAATCATGGGCGTGGAAAAGCCACGCCCAGGGCCCTCGTGTGCCCGGGCGCTGCTCGGGGAGTTGTGACACAAGGCAGAAACGGAGTGTTTGATGAGTTCTTTGGCTACCGACCACGTCAGCTCGAGCGTCACCGACGAGGACCCGGGCCAGCCGTTCGCCCTCTCACCCGGTCAGACAGCACTGTGGTACGCGCAACGGATCCGGCCCGACATTCCGCTCACCATCGCTCAGTACGTCGAACTGCACGGCGACCTCGACGTCGGCAGGTTGTTGTACGCGGTGGAACGCTTCGGTGCGGAAACCCAGGTGGGGCATGTCCGCCTACTCGAGATCGACGGCGTGCCCCACCAGCGCGTCGATCCGACGTGGCGGCCGGGCTGGGGCCGGATCGACCTGCGCGGCGAATCCGACCCACGAGCCGCCGCGCTGGCCTGGATGAACACCCACGCCAGCACCCCGAGCGACATGGAGCACGAACCCCTCACCATCAATGTGGTGTTGCGGGTCGGTGACCGGGAATGGTTCTGGTACGAGCGCGGACACCATATCGTTATCGACGGTTACGGTGCGATGAACGCGCTCTCGCGCACCGCCGAGATCTACACGGCGATCGGCGAGCAGCGCGAACCGTCGGTCTCCCGGGCCGCCGCGCTCGTCGAGCTCTACGCCGACGAATCCCGCTATCGCGAGTCCAGCCGGTTCCGGGCAGACCGCGAGTACTGGACCGAACAGCTCGCCGGCGTGGGCGAACCGATGACACTGTCGTCGGTCGCCGCCGCGGGTGATACCCACGACGCGGGCCGCCACCGTGCCACGGCGGTTTTCGACGCCGACCTCGACACCCTGCTCACCGACGCGATCGCCACGCACGGTTCGGCCAACTCGGCGCTCATCGTCGCCGCACTGGCGGCCTACGTCCGCTCGGTCACCGGTGACCCCGATGTCGTACTGAGCCTGCCGGTTTCGGCCCGCACCACCGTCGCGCTGCGCCGTTCGGCGGGCGTGGTGTCGAACGTGGTGCCGCTGCGGGTCCGGTTCGACGAGCACACCACCGTCGCCGACGTCGTGCGCCAGACCGAACTGCAGATCACCGGCGCCCTGCGGCACCAGCGCTACCGCTCCGACGACATCCGTCGCGACTGCGGCTACTCCCGCGACGCGCGCGGCTTCTTCGGGCCGATGGTCAACATCATGCTGTTCCACGACGAGCTGAAGTTCGACGATATCGCCGGTCAGGTGAACGTTCTCGCCACCGGCCCCGTCGAAGACCTCTCGATCAACATCTACAACGGCGACGGCGGTCGCATCCAGCTCGACTTCGAGGCCAACCCGAAGCTCTACGGCCAGTCCGAGAACGCCGCCCACCACTCCCGCTACCTCGACTTCCTCGCGCGTTTCCTGGCCGCCGAGCCGACCACCCCCACCTACACGCTCACCGCGATCACCACCGCCGAGAACGACAGGGTGCTGCGGGAGTGGAACGCCACCGAGATGCCGATGCAGGCCGCGACGCTGGTCTCGCTGTTCTCCGACCAGGTGCGCCGCAGCCCGCATGCCATCGGCCTCGAATTCGGTGACCGCACACTCGGATACACCGAACTCGGCGACCGGGTGAACCAGCTGGCGCGCGAACTCATCGCCCGAGGCGCGGGCCCGGAGACCACCGTCGGCGTGTGCCTGCATCGCAGCATCGATCTGGTCGTCGGCATCTACGCCGTGCTCGCGACCGGCGCTGCCTACCTGCCGCTGGATCCCGACCACCCGGTCGATCGCATCGAAGCGGTAGTGGCACAGGCACATCCGGTGTGTGTGCTCACCGCGGACCGCGACGGGGTACGGCTGCCCGCGGGCACGGTGCGGGTCGATCTGGACACTCTCGACGTCAGCGGGAACGACGTCGAGCCGATCACCGATGCCGACCGCACCGCGCCGTTGCGGCCCGATCACCTCGCCTACGTCATCTTCACCTCCGGCTCCACCGGTAAACCCAAGGGCGTCGGCGTGACGCATGCCGCGATCGTGAACCGGTTGCGCTGGATGCAGGCCGAATACCCCATCGACCACACCGACGCGGTCCTGCAGAAGACTCCGGCCACCTTCGATGTGTCGGTGTGGGAGTTCTTCTGGCCGCTGCAGGTCGGTGCGCGCCTGGTCGTCGCCGCGCCCGAAGGGCATCGTGACCCGGCCTACCTCGCCCGGATCATCACCGAAAGGGCCATCACCACAGCACATTTCGTGCCGTCGATGCTGTCGCTGTTCGTCACCGACCCGCGGGTGCGCGGCGGGGCGGGGCTGCGCCGGGTGTTCTGCAGTGGTGAGGCGCTGCCCGGTGCCACCGTCGCCGATTTCCACGCCGCGCTGCACGGTTCCGACGGTGGACCGGAGCTGCACAACCTCTACGGGCCCACCGAAGCCGCGGTCGACGTCACCTACTGGCCGTGCCCGGCCGACGCCACCACGGTGCCGATCGGTTCACCGGTGTGGAACACCCAGACCTATGTGCTCGACCCGCATCTACAACCGGTGCCCCCCGGTGTCGTCGGCGAGTTGTACCTGGCGGGCACGCAGCTGGCTCGCGGCTACCTGGGTCGCCCCGACCTGAGCGCCGACCGGTTCGTCGCCAATCCCTTCACGCCGGGGCAGCGGATGTACCGTACCGGTGACCTGGCCCGCTGGCAGATCGACGGCGGTGTCCTGGAATACTTGGGCCGCACCGACTTCCAGGTCAAGATCCGCGGACTGCGCATCGAGCTCGGCGAGATCGAATCCGCGCTGCTCGCCCAGCAGGGCCTCGCCCGCGCGGTCTGCGTTGCCCGCACCGCGCGCACCGGCGACGACGAACTGGTCGCGTATGTGGTCGGCGCGGTAGGCGCCAACGCACCCGAACCGGCCCTGCTGCTCTCGGCACTGCGCCGCGGCCTGCCGTCCTACATGGTGCCCTCGGCGCTGGTCGTACTCGACGAACTACCGTTGAGCGCCAACGGCAAGGTCGATCGCAAAGCGCTGCCCGCGCCGGAGGGGGGTTTGCGGGTCACCACCGGCGCCGCCGCGCCGCAGACCGAACTCGAATGCGCACTCGCGGAGATCTTCACCGAGGTTCTCGCCTTGGACGGCACCGCGATCGGTGTCGAGGACAGCTTCTTCGACCTGGGCGGCAACTCCCTGGTCGCCGCACGCGCGGTCGCCCGGATCAACACCACCCTGGAGGCGAACCTCACCATCCGGGAAATGTTCGAGTCGCCGACCATCGCCGCGCTGGCCGGCTACATCAGCACCCATCGGCCCGAAACCTCCACGCCGAAACTGGTTCCCGCGCGCAGGCCCGAACGGGTGCCGCTGTCGCTGGCTCAGCAGCGGCTGTGGATCCTCAACCGGTTCGCCGAGCACGCCGCCGCCTACAACATGCCCCTGGCCTTGCGGCTCACCGGGCATCTCGACCTCGACGCGTTGCGCGCGGGTCTGCGCGACATCCTCGACCGCCACGAGAGCCTGCGAACCAGTTTCCCCGAAGGCCCCGACGGCCCGTACCAGCTGATCCATCCGGCGGCCGGGGTGGAACCCGAACTCTCACCGGTCGAGGTGTCGGCCGCCGAGATCCCCGCGCTGGCCGCGCAGGTGGCCGGGCGCGGTTTCGATCTGCGGAGCGAGACTCCGCTGCGGGTCGCGCTGTACCGGGTCGGCCCCGAGGATCACCTGCTGCTCGTGGTGCTGCACCACATCAGCGGTGACGGCTGGTCGGTCGCGCCGCTGGCCAGGGATCTGATGGTCGCGGTGTCGGCGCGCGCGGGCGGTGCCGCACCCCAGTGGACGTCACTGCCGGTGCAGTACGCCGATTTCGCGTTGTGGCAGCGGGAACTGCTCGGCGAGGAAACCGACCCCGAAGCGCCCATCGCCCGGCAGCTCGGGCACTGGCACCGCGCACTGGCCGGGCTGCCCGATCAGCTCGACCTGCCCCTCGATCGACCGCGGCCTGCGCAGCGTGGCACCGGTGGGGACACCGTCGAATTCGTCATCGACGCCGAAATCCGGCGTGCGGCAGCCGAACTCGCGACCGGTCGCGGGGTGAGCATGTTCATGGTGCTGCACGCGGCGCTGGCCACCCTGCTGGCCCGGCTGTGCTCGAGCACCGACGTCACCATCGGTACGCCCATCGCGGGCCGGTCCGATCCGGCGCTGGACGAGCTGGTCGGCATGTTCGTCAACACCCTGGTGTTGCGTACCGACGTGAACCTCGCTGGCGGGTTCGACCGCATGCTCGACCTGGTCCGCGAGACCGACCTCGATGCCTTCGCCAACCCCGACGTGCCGTTCGAGCGGCTCGTGGAACTGGTCAACCCCGATCGCTCGACCACCAGGCACCCGCTGTTCCAGGTGATGCTGTCCTACGACCGCACGCCGGAGCTGCGCGTCGAATTGCCCGGTGTCACGGCGGAACTGGTGCCGATCGAGATCGGCGTCGCCAAGTTCGACCTGCAGCTCGAGGTCCGCGACAACCACGACAACGGGCCGCTGTACGCCGAATTCGGTTTCGCCACCGACGTTTTCGATCGCGCCACGGTGGAGGCCATCGCGCGGCGGTTCACCAG
Organism: Nocardia sp. NPDC058519; assembly: GCF_042719755.1. Taxonomy (NCBI): domain Bacteria; kingdom Bacillati; phylum Actinomycetota; class Actinomycetes; order Mycobacteriales; family Nocardiaceae; genus Nocardia; species Nocardia sp. NPDC058519. Next base: position 114,194 of record NZ_JBHXNK010000025.1, read on the forward strand.
GCTGCTGGCCGCCGCTGTCGCCACCCCCACCACGGCCATCGGCGACCTCGACGTGCTGGAGCGCCGTGAGATCGCCCGACTGGTTCCGGTGGCGGGTGCACCGGCCGAACCGGCGGGCACACTGGCCCGGCTGCTCAGCGACACCGCGCAACACCTGCCAGACTCGGTGGCGGTGCGCTACCTCGGCTTCGACACCACCTACCGGGAACTCGACGAACGCTCGAACCGGTTGGCGCGCAGCCTGATCGCGCACGGTGCCGCGCCCGAATCGGTGGTCGCCGTCGCGCTGCCGCGCAGCCTCGAGTCGATCATCGCCATCTGGGCGGTCGCCAAGACCGGCGCCGCGTACGTGCCCGTCGACCCCGCCTACCCGGCCGAGCGCATCGCGCACATGATCGGTGACTCCGGCGCCACACTCGGGCTCACCCTGCCCGAACACCTCGCCGGGCTGCCCACCGCCACCGGAAAGCATCGGCGGGCACCGGAATGGATGGTGTTCGGGACGGCCGATTTCGAGGCCGACTGCGCGGTCCGCTCGGCCACCCCGCTCTCCGATGCCGACCGCAGGCACCCGATGCGGGCGGGTCAGCCCGCGTATCTCATCTACACCTCGGGCTCGACCGGCACACCCAAGGCCGTCGTGGTCACCCACGCAGGTATCGCCTCGCTCGCCAGCGAACAGACCCAGCTGTTCAAGGTGACCGACCACGCGCGCACCATGCACTTCTCCTCGCCGAGCTTCGATGCCTCGGTGCTCGAACTGCTGCTCGGGTTCGCCGCGGGCGCGACGATCGTGGTTGCCCCGGCAGACCTCTACGGCGGCGCGGAACTGGCCGCTTTCCTGCGCTCGGAACGCATCACCCACGCGTTCATCACCCCCGCCGCGCTGGCCACCGTGCCCGCGGGCAACTTCCCGGCCCTCGGCACGGTCATCGTCGGCGGCGAGGCCTGCTCGGATGAGCTCGTCGACGCCTGGGCCACGAAATACCGGATGCACAACATGTACGGCCCGTCCGAGGCCACCGTCGCGGTCACCGCGAGCGCGGCCATGGTGCCGGGGGAGCCGGTGCCGCTGGGCACGCCCGTGCGAGGCATGCGGTTGTTCGTGCTCGACGGCCGGATGAACCCGGTGCCGCCGGGGACACCGGGCGAGCTGTACGTCTCGGGGCCCGGCCTGGCGCGTGGGTACCTCGGCAAGCTCGCACTCACCGCGCAGCGATTCGTCGCCAACCCGCTCGGGCGGGTCGGCGAAAGGATGTATCGCACAGGCGATCTCGTGGTGGCCGACATGACCGGCCGCCTGCGTTTCCTCGGCCGCGCCGACGACCAGATCAAGATCCGTGGTTTCCGCGTCGAACTGCGCGAAATCGACCATGTGCTGCGCGAACATCCCGGCGTGCGGTCCGCGCTGACCGTCGTCCACATCGACGAGCAGGGGCAGCAGCGGCTCGCCTCCTATGTCACCGCCGACGGCCCGATCGACCCGGCCGCCCTGCTCGACACCGCTCGTGGCAGGCTGCCCGGCTACATGGTGCCCGCCGCGCTGGCGGTGCTCGACGCGATGCCGGTCACCCCGGCGGGCAAACTGGACCGAAAGGCGCTGCCCGCACCGGAGTTCGTGGTCAGCGGTGGGTCGCGCGCGCCGCGCACCCACCTCGAGATGCGGGTAGCGGCGGTGTTCACCGAGGTTCTGGGCCGCGCGATTCCCGGTGCCGAGGACAGCTTCTTCGACATCGGTGGCAACTCGCTGCTGGCCACCCGGCTCGCGGCCGCGCTGCACGCCGACTTCGAGGTGGATCTGCCCGTCCGGCAGATCTTCGAGGCGCCGACCGTGGCGGGCATCGCCCGGCTGATCACGGAAGCGCCCCGGACGCAGCGGGTGGCGCTGGCGGTACACACCCCGCGCCCGGGACGCATACCACTGTCGTTGCCGCAGCAACGGCTGTGGTTCCTGAACCGATTGTCCCCCGAATCGAGCGCCTACAACATCGCATTCGTCTTGCGAATCGGCGGAGATCTGGACGTCGACGCGCTGCGGGGCGCCCTCACCGACCTCGTGGAGCGACACGAAGTACTGCGCACGGTGTTCCCCGAAGATCTCTCCGGCGCTCAGCAGGTGATCCTGCCGCTCGCGCAGGCCATGCCGGAGATCGAGGTCGTCGACACCGCACCGGATCAGGCGCACGCGGCGCTGACCGCGCTCGCCCGCAGGGGCTTCGACCTCACCCGGCAGACCCCGCTGCGAGTGTCGTTGCAGCGCACCGCATCCGACGAGCACCTGCTCGGCGTCGTCGTGCACCACATCGCCGCCGACGGCTGGTCGCTCGGCCCGCTGACGCGTGACCTCGCCCTGGCCTACGTGGCCCGGACCGGCGACACCGTGTCCGAGCGCGCGCCGCTGCCCGTGCAGTACGCCGACTTCAGCCTGTGGCAGCGGTCGGTGCTCGGCACCGAGGACGACCCGGACAGCATCACCGCCACCCAGCTCGCGTTCTGGCGCGAGACCCTGTCCGAACTGCCCGACGAGCTGCCGCTGCCGTTCGACCGCCCCCGCCCCGTCGAACCGACGGGGACGGCGGCCACCGTGACCTGCGAGGTCTCGGCACCGCTGCAACAGGAACTGGACGAGCTGGCGAGGGACACCGGTGTCAGCCTGTTCATGGTGGTGCGCTCGGCGCTGTCGGTGCTGCTGCGCAGCGTCACCGGCGGACGCGACATCCCCATCGGTACCCCGGTCGCCGGGCGCACCGACATCCAGCTCGACGACCTCGTCGGCATGTTCGTCAACACCCTGGTCCTGCGCTCCGATGTCGACCCCGGCCGCAGCTTCACCGAACTGCTGCACGCCGATCGCGACGCCGAGCTGGCCGCCCTCGCGCACGCCGATGTGCCGTTCGAACGCGTCGTCGACGCGCTCGGCCGGGAGAGCAGGGCGAGCAACCGGCACCCGCTGTTCCAGGTCGCGCTGAGCATGCAGGACAACCGCACACCGTCGCTGGAACTGCCCGGACTGCGGCTGGCCGCGCAAGAGCTCGACATCGCCCTGGCCAAGTTCGACCTGGAACTGCGGGTCGCCCCCGCCGACGAGGACGGGCTGCGGTTCGAGTTCGTCTACGCCACCGAACTGTTCGACGCCGCCACCATCGAAACCCTCGCCGACCGGTTCGTGCAGATCCTCACCCAGGTGAGCGCCGACCCACGGCGACTGGTGTGCGATCTGGACCCACTCACCGTGCTCGAGCACCGTGACCACGTCCCCGCGCAGGGACCGGCCGCGGTCACGGGGGTCGTCCTGCCCGACATCCTCGAGCGTGCCGCGGCGAAGTATCCGCACCGGCCCGCGCTGCGCTGGTTCGCCGACGGCAGCGTCGCCGGGGAAGTGGGCGAACTCGACTACGCCGAAGTCGCGAGCCGGGCACACCGTCTCGGCCGCGCGCTGATCGCCCGTGGCATCGGCACCGGCGACCGCGTGGCGGTCGGTCTGACCCGTTCACTGGAGTGCGCCCTGGCCATCTTCGGCGTCGCGGCCAGCGGTGCGGCGTTCGTCCCCGTCGACCCGCGCTACCCCGCCGACCGGGTGCGGCACATGCTCACCGACTCCGGTGCGAGCGCTGTCATCACCGCTCGCGCCGACGCGGACGCACTGCGCGAGGCCGCGGGACCGATCGACACCCAGTGGTTGCTGATAGACGGCGACGAGCTGAATGCCGAGATGGCCGGCTACGACGACGTCCGGGTCAGCGACGCCGAGCGGATCCGTCCGGTGCGCACCGCCGACCTGGCCTATCAGATCTACACCTCCGGTTCCACCGGCCTGCCCAAGGGCGTGTCCGTCACCCACGGCGGTCTCACCAGCCTCGCGCTCGACCTGCGCGAACGCATGGGCCTGGACCGGTTCTCCAGAACGTTCTTCTTCTCCACGCCCAGTTTCGACGTCTCGGTTCTCGACATGCTCCTCGCCGTCTACTCGGGCGCCGAAATGGTGATCGGCCCGATCGACATCTACGGCGGTGACGAACTCGGTGCCCTGCTGGAACACGAGCAGATCACCCACACTTTCCTGACGCCCGCGGTGCTGGCCTCGATCGATGCCACCCGCTGGCCGCTGCCGATGCTGCGCGGCCTGATGGCCGGTGGCGAGGCGGTACCTCCGGACCTGGTGGCGAACTGGGCACCGGGCAGGCGGTTCGTCAACGCCTACGGGCCCACCGAGTTCACCGTCATCGCCGCGATGTCGGAGCTGCGGGTCGGTGTCCCGGTAGCCATCGGAACGCCCGTGCGCGGTTCGCGGGCCCTCGTTCTCGACGAACGGCTGCGGCCGGTCGTCACCGGGGTACCGGGTGAGCTCTACATCGGTGGCGCGGGCATCGCCCAGGGCTATCACCAGCGCTACGGCCTGACCGCGGGACGATTCATCGCCGACCCGTTCGGCCCGGCGGGCAGCCGGATGTATCGCACCGGCGACGTGGTGCGCTGGACCGCGGGCGGTGAGATCGACTACCTCGGTCGCAGCGACCATCAGGTCAAGGTGCGCGGTTTCCGGATCGAACTCGGCGAGATCAGCGCCGTGCTCGGCAGCCATCCCGAGGTCCGCTTCGCGCACACCGAGGTTCGGCGGATCGCGGGCGATGATCGGATCGTCGCGTGGATCCAGCTCAACGACGGCATCGACCCGGCCGAACTGGCCGGGGTGAAGCGGCACGCGATGGTCCGGCTGGCCGGGCACATGGTGCCCGCGTCGCTGAACCTGATCGACCGGGTGCCGCTCACGCCGGTCGGCAAGCTGGACCGCACCGCGCTGCCGGAACCGGAATTCACCGCGGCCGCGGGCCGGGCACCGCAGACCGCCGCCGAGCGGACGGTCGCGCGGGTGTTCGAGGATCTGGTCGGGGCGAGCGAGGTCCGCGCCACCGACAGCTTCTTCGACATCGGCGGCAACTCGCTGCTGGCCACCCAGCTGGTGGCCCGCCTGGCCGCGGTCAGCAATGTGCGCCTGGAAGTGCGCGCCGTGTTCGCGGCGCCGACTGTCGCCGAACTCGCCGCGCTCATCGAATCCGGACCGTCCGGCGACGAACACCGGCCGGACCTGGTGCCCCAGCGGCGGCCGGAGCGGATCCCGCTGTCCGCGGCGCAGCGCAGGCTGTGGTTCCTCAACCGCTTCAACGCGGGCTCTGATGGCGAGGGTCACTCGTCGGGCGCCTACAACATCCCCGTCGTCCTGCGTCTGTACGGCACGATCGACCTCGATGCGCTCATCGCCGCTTTGCACACGGTGCAACGTCGGCACGAGACGCTGCGCACGGTGTTCCCGGAGACCTCGGGGGAGCCAGAGCAGTTGGTGCTCGACCCGGCGATCGCCGCCGTCACGCTGTTCCACGCGACGGCCACCGCGAGCGAGGTCGATGCCGCGGTGACCCGTTTCGTCAGCCCGGGATTCGACCTATCGGCCTCGGTGCCGATGCGGGCGGCGCTGATCAGCGTCGACCACACCGGACAGGCGGCACCGGCCAAGGCCAAGTTCGCCGTCGCGCGTTCGACCGAGCATGTGCTGGTCCTGGTCGTGCACCACATCGCGATGGACGGCTGGTCGCTGGAACCGCTCGCCGCCGAAGTGGCCGCCGCCTACCGCGGTATCCAGACCGGTGAACCGTTCGGCGAACAGATCCCGGAGATCCAGTACTCCGACTACACCCTGTGGCAGCAGGAACTCCTCGGCACCGAGGACGATCCGGACTCGCTGATCAGCAAGCAGCTCGACCACTGGCGTGGCATGCTCGACGGCCTGCCCGAACTGATCACCGTGCCCGCCGATCGGTCGCGGCCGCCGGTGCCTTCCTATCGGGGTGGCACCGTCGACTGCGCGGTCGACGCGGCGACCCACCGGGCGCTGCGCGGCATCGCCACCGCGAACAACGTCAGCATGTTCATGGTGCTGCACGCGGCGCTGGCGGTCCTGCTGCACCGGGTCACCGGCACCACCGACATCGCCGTCGGCACCGCCAGCGCGGGCCGTGGGCATCCGGCGCTCGACGCGATGATCGGCATGTTCGTCAACACCCTGGTGCTGCGCACCGAGGTGGCCGACGAGCGCGCGTTCGTCGACCTGCTCCGCACCGTCCGCGACGGTGACCTCGACGCCTTCGCCAACGCCGACCTGCCCTTCGAACGGCTCGTCGAAGTGGTCAATCCGGCTCGCTCACAGGCACATCACCCGCTGTTCCAGGTGATGCTGTCGGTGCGCAACACCCCCGTGCGCATGCTGGAACTGCCCGGCCTGCGGATCGAAGCGGTCGACGCCGACGCCGGGATCGCCAAGTTCGACCTGCAGTTCACCTTCACCGAAACCCAGACCGCCCACCGGGTGGGCGACGGCATCAGTCTGTCGGTGAACTTCGCGGCCGACCTGTTCGACGAGGTCACCGCGCGCAGGCTCGGCGACCGGCTGGTCCGGCTGCTCACCGCCGTGGCCGCCGACCCGAACACCGCGGTGGGCGACCTGGCATTGCTCGACGCGGTCGAGTGGACCGCGCTGGCGCCGGTGCACGGCACCCGCGCCGAGCAGCCGGTGACGCTGCCCGCGGTCTTCGGTGCCGCCGTCGCGCGTTCCCGCGACGGTGTCGCGCTGTGTGCCGGCGACACGGTGGTCACCTACGACGCGCTCGACCGGTGGACCAACCGGCTCGCCCGCGTCCTCATCGGTCACGGCGTGGGTCCGGAAACGCTGGTGGCACTGGGTATTCCGCGCTCGGTGGAATCGGTGGCGACCATGCTGGCCGTCGCCAAGGCGGGCGCCGCGTTCGTGCCCGTCGACCCGAACTACCCGCCACAGCGGATCAGTCACATGCTCAGCGACTCCGCCGCGGCGGTGGGTCTGACCTTGCTCGAGCACCGCGATCGGCTGCCTACCGACACCCGCTGGCTGGTCCTCGACGACCCGCAGACCCGGGCCACCGTGCTGGGCGCCGACGACTCGCCGATCACCGACGCCGATCGGATTCGCCCACTGCGCCTGCACAATCCGGCGTACGTGATCTACACCTCGGGCTCCACCGGGACACCGAAGGGCGTGGTCGTCACCCACGGTGGTCTGTCGAACTTCGCCGCCGAGACCGCCGACCGCTTCGATGTGCGTCCCGGCAGCCGGGTGCTGCACTTCGCCACCCCGAGCTTCGACGCCGCCATGCTCGACATCCTGTTCGCGCTCGGTGGTGCGGCGACGCTGGTGATCTCCCCGGCCGGGGTGGTCGGCGGCGAGGACCTGCGGCAGGTGTTCATCCGGGAACGGATCACCCACGCGTTCATCACCACCGCCGCGCTCGGCACCGTCGATCCGACGGGCGTGCACTCCCTCGCCCACGTGCTCACCGGTGGTGAAGCGCTACCGCCGGACCTGCTCGCCCGCTGGGCGCCGGGGCGCAACTTCTACAACGTGTACGGTCCCACCGAGACGACCATCGTCACGTTGATGCCGCAGCCGATGAGCCCGCAGGGCCCGATCACCATCGGTGGGCCGATCCGCGGTGTCGCGGCGACCGTGCTGGACCGGCGACTGCATCCGACGCCCATCGGTGTCACCGGTGAACTGCAGCTGGCCGGCTCGGCCCTGGCCCGTGGCTACCTCAACCGGCCGGGTCTCACCGCCCAGCGGTTCGTCGCCGATCCCTATGGCGAACCGGGGACTCGGATGTACCGCACAGGCGATCTGGTGCGCTGGCGGAACAGCGCGAAGTCGGCGCTGGACGTGGAGTACGTCGGCCGCACCGATCATCAGGTGAAGGTCCGCGGTTTCCGGATCGAACTCGGCGAGATCGACGTCGCGTTCGCCCGGCACGCCCATGTCGAGCTCGCGCTCACCATCGGGCACACCACGCAGGCCGGTGTGACCGCCCTGGTCTCGTATGTGAAGGCGCGCAACGGGACCGCGCCGAGCGTGCCCGAACTGCTCGAGCACGTCGCCGCGCACGTGCCGAACTACATGGTCCCGCAGGCGATCATGCTGCTCGACGAGGTGCCGCTCAGTCCGGTCGGTAAGCTCGATCGTGCCCGGCTGCCCGAGCCGGTGTTCACCGCGTCCGGTGGTTACCGCGCGCCGATGACCGCCGCCGAGATGGCGCTGTGCGCGGTGTTCACCGAGGTGCTCGGGGTCGAGCGGGTCGGCGTGGACGACGGGTTCTTCGAACTCGGCGGCAACTCCTTGCTGGCCACCAAAGTCGTTGCGGCACTGCGTGAGCAGGGCTACGAGATGCCCGTCCAGATGATGTTCGGCGACGCCACACCCTCGGCCATCGCGGCCAAGCTCGACGACGTCGACCCGGACGCGGTGATCGAGGCGGCCACCAGCCCGGTGCTGCCCATCCGCCCGTCCACCAACCCGCACGACACCCCGCTGTTCTGCGTGCACCCGGCGATCGGTCTGGCCTGGTGCTACGCGGGACTGCTCGCACATCTGGCCCCGCAGCGCCCGGTGTACGGCCTGCAGGCCCCGCACGTGTCCGGCGACGACAGCTTCACCTCGATCCCCGAAGCCGCCGGACACTATGTCGCCCATATCAAGTCGATCCAGCCACACGGTCCCTACCACCTGCTCGGCTGGTCGCTCGGCGGCCTGATCGCGCAGGAGATCGCCGTGCAGCTGCAGGACGCGGGCGAAGACGTCGCGCTGCTTGCGATGATGGACAGCTACCAGCTCGGCGACCGCTGGCTCGACACCTCGATGCCCAGCGTCGCCGATATCCTCGGCGAGTTCGGCGCCGATCTGGTCGACGGCGCGCCGTTGCCCGCCGACCTCGACCTGCACGAAGCGGCGGATCTGCTGCGGGCACAGGCGGGCCCGTTCGCCGCGCTCTCGGTGGAGCACCTGCAACGCCTCTACACCGGGTACGCCGACGGCACCGTCATGGCCAACCGGTTCCGGCCGCGCACCTTCGACGGCGACCTCGTGTTCTTCACCGCCGCGGCGGACGAGATCAACGCCGCCGATCCGAGTCGGCGCGCGCAAGCGTGGCAGCCCTTCGTCACCGGCAACATCCACAACCACGACCTGCCCTGCAGGCACGCGGCGATGACCACACCGGAATCGCTGGCGGCGATCGGCCCTGTGCTGCATCGCCACCTCGATGCCATCCCGGAGATCACCGTGTGCGGCAGCGGCCAGAAGGAGATGCGTCAGTGAGTTTCGCGGTAGAAGTGCGCGGCCTTGCCAAGAGTTACGGCAAGGTGCGCGTACTCAAAGAGATCGACCTGGAGATCCCGGCGGGCACCGTGCTGGGTCTGCTAGGACCTAACGGCGCGGGTAAGACCACCACCGTGCGGATCGTCACCACGCTGTTGCGACCCGACGCCGGTTCGGTGCGGGTCGCCGGCATCGATGTGCTGGCCGACCCGGCCACCGCGCGCACCAGGATCGGGTTGTCCGGCCAGTACGCTGCGGTCGACGCGAACCTGACCGGGTACGAGAACCTGCGCATGGTGGCGCGTCTGTACGGCATGGGACGCAAGCAGTCCGTCGCCCGCGTGGAGGAACTGCTCACCGCGTTCGGACTCGACCACGCCGCGGGCAGGCGGGCAGGCACCTACTCCGGTGGCATGGCCCGTCGCCTCGACCTGGCCGGTGCGCTGGTGGCGCGGCCACCGGTGGTGGTCCTCGACGAACCGACCACGGGCCTCGACCCGCGCGGTCGCCTCGACATGTGGCAGGTGATCGGTGATCTCGTCGACGACGGCACCACCGTCCTGCTCACCACCCAGTACCTCGAAGAGGCCGACCTGCTCGCCGACCGGATCACCGTCATCGACAAGGGCACGGTCATCGCCCGCGGTTCCGCCGACGAACTCAAGACCTCCATCGGCGGCGACCGGCTCACCGTCACCCTCGCCGCCGGGCAGAGCCCGTGGCCCGCGGTCACCGTCCTGCAGCAGGTCGGCGTCGGCGAACCCATCCACGAACCCGGCAGCGACGAGGTGTCGGTGGTGGTCGGCAACGGGTCACGCACGATGGTCGAAGCGCTGCGCCGCCTCGACGACGCCGGGGTCTGCGTCCTCGACGCGAACGTCGTGCGCCCGACTCTCGACGATGTCTTCCTTTCCCTCACCGGCACCCCGGCCGAGCCGATCCCCGAACCCGAAACCGACGACGTGCAAGAGGAGGTCCTGTCGTGAGCGAGCGCAGCGAGCGGTTGATAGACACTGCTGCCATGGCAGTCATGCCGGAGCCGAGCGTCAGCGAGGTACAGGCATGAGTGCCCCCGACGTCACGGTGGACGAGTACGAAACCCGCGATCTGCCGATCCAGCCGACCACCCCGCGCTCATCCGGCTCCGAGCAGACCGAACCACGGGCCCGGTTCGTGCGCGACAGCGCGATCGTCGCCTACCGCAACCTGCTCACCATCCTGCGGGTGCCGACGCTGCTGGTCACCGCCACCATCCAGCCGCTGATGTTCGTGTTCCTGTTCGCCTACATCTTCGGTGCCTCGCTCGGCGGTGATCAGTACCGGGAATTCCTGCTGGCGGGCATCTTCACCCAGACCGTGGCGTTCAATGCCGCGTTCACCACCGTCGGGCTGGCCGGTGACCTGCAGAAGGGCATCATCGACCGGATGCGGACGCTGCCGATGTCGCGGCTGGCCGTCCTGATGGGGCGCACCCTGTCGGACCTGGTCGTCAATATCGTGAGCCTGGGCGTGATGTCGATCTGCGGGTACGTCGTCGGATGGCGCATCCACGGCAGCGTCGGCGATGCGGTGATCGCCTTCGCCATCATCTTGCTGTTCGCGTTCGCGATGTCGTGGGTCGGCGCGCTGACCGGTCTGGTCTCCCCGACGGTGGAAGTGGCGCAGAGCGCCGGCCTGATCTGGCTGTTCCCGCTGACGTTCATCTCCTCGGCGTTCATCTCCGCCGAAACTCTGCCGGGCCCGCTGCGCGCCATCGCCGAATGGAACCCGATCACCGCGGTCTCGGCAGCGGGCCGCAAGCTCTTCGAGAACGACTCACCCCCCAGCTTCGTCCCGGCGACGGGCTGGGCCGCGGAGAACTGCATCCTCTACGCGATCATCTGTTCGCTGGTCATCCTCGCCATCGCGATGCCCGCGGCACTACTGCAGTACCGCAAGGTCGCCAGTCACTGAGGTGAGCCACGGAAACGCCGTAGGGCGCCCTACCCCGAGGGGGGGGGGGGCGTTCGGGGTGACAACAGGTAAAAAAAAACGCCAACCAGGGTGGTGATGTGGTGGGGGGGCGGCATTGGGCGGGGCACCAGCGC
>NZ_JBHXNK010000026.1:0-120999 GCF_042719755.1 Nocardia sp. NPDC058519
GATGCGACGAAGGAGCGATTCCGCGGCGCCTAACCGGCGGCCCCTTGGGGCCGCGGACACGCGCGCGCCAGCGCGCCAATAAACACAGCGTCAAACCTGCCTGGGACTACCGAACCCAGGTCATCCCTTCCCCTCCCAGAACTACCGAACACCCCGGCTCAAGCACGACACCACCGACCATCACAGGTACATGCCGACATCCGCCGAGTGGTCGATAGTCGACTGGATCTGGATCCCGCCGTCACGATGGGCGACGAGTTCGGCAAGGGTCGCCCCGTCAGGAAAGCCCGACTCGTCGGCGACGCAGTCCTGCCGTGCCAGCCACTCGCGGGCCTCCGCCCCCGACAACCGACCGACCTCGAGTTGAGCCAGGCACCGACCCGGCCGGACGACAGCAGGGTGCAGCCGGGAGAGGTCCTCATTGGTGGTGATCGCGATCAACACATTGCGCCCCTGGCCGAGCATGCCGTCGGTGAGATTGAGCAGGCGCGAAAGCTTCTGTCCCGCCGCTTCTTTCGCCTCACCGCGGATCAGTTCATCGCAATCCTCCAGCACGAGCAGCCGCCACCGGCCGTCTTCGTCGTCGCCGTCGGCACCCGCCGCGACTTCCATCAGATAACCGGGATTGCTGAACAGTTCTTCCGGATCGACGACACAGTCGACCTCACACCATGGCGCCCACGACCGCGCGAGCGCACGCAGCGCGGTGGTCTTGCCGGTGCCGGGCTCGCCGTGCAGCAGCACCAGCCGCCCCTTGATATCGGTGACACCGAGCCCCATCAATCGCTCCATGCCCGCGGCCACCGAGCCGGTGTAGTTGCCACGAATCTCCGCCCACGCGGGCGCCGCGATCTGGCGCCGTCTGCGCGCGGGGCGGCGAACGTCCATGTGCCAGAAGCCCATCTCGACCGTGGCCTCACTGTCACGTGACAGCAACGCACCCTCGGTGGCCTGCGCCAATACCTCGACGGCGAGTTCGTCGCTCACCGCGGTCACTTCGATCGTGGCCGAACCACTCGCCCATCGCACGGCCCGCAGCGCCCAGCCGTCACCGGCCGCGAGCAACGCACTGCTGTCGTCGTCGGCGACCGCGCGCACGATCCGCGAGTCGGCAGGCCGTAGCGCCGCATCGGGGCGCACCCGGTCGAGGTGGGCCTGGCGGGCGAACGGCTGATCGCCGCGAAGGAAGGGGGCGAGGGCCAGTGCGTCGATCGCGTCGCGGGTCGAATAGGTGGAGTCGATGGTCGCCGACCACGGAAACGGCTCGCCCGGATCCTGCGGCTGACGCGGCGAATCGACGAGCCTGAGCTGTTCATTACGTGTGGACACCGAGCCCATCATCGTGGCCGTCTGCCGGAAATGTCCAATGACTTACGGCGCCAACCGCCGCAAAAACTCACTGGCACCGGAGGTGAATCCGTCGGTACGGTCGTAGGGTGACCTCCACTCAGCACGATCAGCCCCCGCCGGAAGCCACCACGAGGGCAGGGATCAAGGAGTGGATCGGGCTGGCCGTCCTCGCCCTGCCGACGCTGCTCATCTCGATGGACCTGAGCGTGCTCTACCTGGCGATCCCCAGCATCAGCGAAGCACTAGAGCCGAGCAGCTCACAACTGCTGTGGATCCTCGACATCTACGGCTTCCTGGTCGCCGGTTTCCTCATCACCATGGGCACGCTCGGCGACCGCATCGGCCGCCGCAAACTCCTGATGATCGGCGCGCTGGCCTTCGGCGTCGCCTCGGTGATCGCGGCGTACTCGACCAGCGCCAACATGCTGATCGGCACCCGCGCGCTGCTCGGTATCGCGGGCGCGACCCTGATGCCGTCCACACTGGCGCTGATCCGCAACATGTTCCACGACGACCGCCAGCGCACCGCCGCGATCAGCGTGTGGATGACCAGTTTCATGGTCGGCATGGTGATCGGACCGCTGGTCGGTGGCGCGATGCTGGAGAACTTCTGGTGGGGTTCGGTGTTCCTGGTCGCGGTGCCCGCGATGGTGCTGCTGCTGGGCAGCGGCCCGTTCTTGCTGCCCGAATACAAGGACCCGAACCCGGGCAAGCTCGACATTCTCAGCGCGGTCCTGTCGCTGCTGTCGGTGATGGCTGTCATCTACGGCATCAAGGAGCTGGCCAAGGACGGCTGGTCGATCGAGGCCGTCGGCGTCCTGGTGGCCGGTCTCGTCCTCGGCGCGGTGTTCGTGCTGCGCCAGCAGCGCCTGACCAATCCGCTGATCGACCTGCACCTGTTCGGCAATGTCCGCTTCAGCGGATCGCTCGTCGCGTTGATGGTCGCCATGCTGGCGATGGGCGGGCTGTTCCTGTTGCTCTCGCAGTATCTGCAACTGGTGCTCGGCCTCTCGGCGTTCGAGGCCGGGTTGTGGACCGTGCCGCAGGCTGCGGCGATGGTCGTGGCGGCGGGCGTGGTGAGCGCGCTCGCACCCAGGATCCGGCCCGCGTACCTGATGGCGGGCGGCCTGGTGATCGCGATGGCCGGTTACGCGATCTTCACCCAGCTCTCGGGCAGCGATGACCTCGCGTTGATCGTCACCGGCATGGTGGTGTTCTCGCTCGGCCTGAGCCCGATGTTCGTGCTCGGCCTCGACCTGATCGTCGGCGCGGTGGACCCGGAACGCGCCGGTGCCGCCTCCGCCATCTCCGAAACGGGTCAGGAACTCTCGGCCGCACTCGGCGTCGCGGTGATCGGCAGCATCGGCACAGCCGTCTACCGCGGGCAGATGGCAGAGCAACTGCCCGCCGGACTCCCACCGGAGATCACGCACACCGCGCAGGACACGCTCGCGGGCGCCCTGTACGTCGCGTCAGCACTGCCCGAGCCCTTCGGCGCCGAGCTGACCACGATCGCCCGCGAGGCCTACACCCATGCGCTGCAGGTGAATTCGGTGGTCGGCATCGGGCTGACCGCTGTCGCCGCCGTGCTGGTCATGACCCTGTTGCGCCATATCCCCGCACCGAACGAGAAGGCAACCGACTGACGTTCGGATACAGCGAATCCCGCCCGATGCTGATTCGGGCGGGATCGCTTCTCGCTGAGTTGTCCCCTCCGCGAGGTTCTGATTCGGCCGATTCGGCCGAGGTGCGTTCGCTTACTTGGCCGGGGCCGGGTTGTTCGGCATCGGGGAGTTGATGGTGGTGAAGTACTGCACCGCGGCCATGATGGCGACGGGAGCGGTGATGAAGATCTGGCCCGCGAGGGTGCCGAGCGCGCCGATGGCCATGATGCCGGCGATGCAGCCGACGGCCGCGGCCGGGATGAACGGGCCGAACATGCCGACGATGGTGGCCGAGGCGATGGTGGCGCCCGCGATGCCGCCGAGCACACAACCGATCGCGCCGCCGCCGAGGCCGCCGACCAGGGTGGCGATGCTGGCGCCGAGGGAGATGGTGCCGGTCATGCGGCTCCAGGCGGCCTGCTCACGGTCGTACTCGCTCTTCCACGGCGCCACGTTCTCGTAGGGCAGCGCGACCGGCTTGTAGCTGGCGTGCGCCAGGTCGAACTGCGGGGTCAGCGTCGCCGTGCGACCCGAGATTTCGGCGGCGATCGGGAACACGAATTCGTCTACCCGGAAGGCCAATTCGGTACCCGCGACGGTGGTGCCATTGGCGGCCTTGATCTTGAACACGCCGTCCTCGACCACCATCGAGCCCGCGTCGGTGCCGATGATCGTCGAGGTCTCGGTCGTGGTCGAGGTGTAGTTGATCGGCTCATCCGCGGCGGGTGCTGCGTGGCTGGTTCCGGCAGCGATGCCGAGGGCAACGCTGACGGTCGATGCCAGCAGAGCGAACTTGGTGATTTTCACGGGGTGAACCTTTCGTGTTCCTCATCATGATGCGCGGCGCACAAACTGCGATCCGAACGAGATGGACCATAGCGAGGTAAGCCTCACCTATCAAGACCTTGCTTAGGCTAACCTCCAAGATGACCGAGTTCGCCGTGAGAGAGAACCCCTGATGAGAAATCCGCGTTGGTGCGGGTGGCTTCTTGCCGTTTTCGTGCTGGTCGCAGCCTGTGCGCTCAGCCTGTTGATCGGCACGAAAGCTATTGCGATCGGCGATGTCTGGCAGGCGCTCTTCGGCGTGAGTACCACCCCTGATCACGTCACGATCACCGAGTACCGGGTGCCGCGCACCCTGCTCGGACTGCTGGTCGGGCTCGCGCTCGGTGTAGCGGGCTGCCTGATGCAGGGCCTGACCCGTAATCCACTGGCCGACCCCGGTCTGCTCGGCGTCAACGCGGGCGCGGCCTTCGCGATCACCATCGCCGTCGCGCTGTTCGGTGTGAGTGAGATCACTTCTTACGTCTGGTTCGGGTTTCTCGGCGCCGCCCTGGTGTCGGTTGTCGTCTACCGGGTGGGGACCGCCGGACGATCCGGCACCGATCCGGTGCGGCTGACGCTGGCAGGCGTCGCCGCCACTGCGGTGCTCGGCGGCCTGACCAGGGGCTTGATCCTGATGCACCCCAAGGCTTTCGACGAGATGCGCCAGTGGGATTCCGGCGGTCTCACCGGACGCGGGTTCGAGATCCTCATCGGCGCGACCCCGTTCATCGCGGCGGGCTTGATCATCGCGGCGCTGTGCGCGCGCTCGCTCAACGCGGTCGCGCTCGGCGACGATCTGGCGCACTCGCTGGGTGTGCACGTGGGGCGCACGCGCCTGTTCACCGCGCTCGCGGTGGTGCTGCTGTGCGGCACCGCGACCGCCGCGGTCGGCCCGATCGCCTTCGTCGGCCTGGCGGTCCCGCATGTGGCCCGGTGGATGGTCGGGCCCGATCAGCGCTGGATCTTCGCCTATTCGCTGGTGTTGGCACCGATCCTGGTGCTGTCGGCAGACATCGTGGGCCGCATCGCTATTCGTCCCGATGAAGTCCCCGCCGGCCTGGTCACCGCGTTCCTCGGTGCGCCGGTGCTGATCTGGCTGGCCCGTCGCGCAAGGGTAGGTGCCGCCGCATGAGTTCGACGATCGATTTCGGCCGCGCGATGCTGGTGATCCGGCCGCGCGGATCACGAATCTCGGCCCGCATCGGCGCGCGCACCCTCGTGGTATGCGCTGTCCTGCTCACGATCTCGGTGGTGACAGCCGTTCTCGCGCTCGGCAGCGGCGACTACCTGATCCCGCCGCTGCGGGTGCTGCGCGCGCTGGTGATCGGTGACGAACGGTTCGACCGGCTGGTGGTGTGGGACTGGCGGCTGCCACGCATCCTGCTCGCCCTGATCCTCGGCGCGGCCTTGGGCGTGAGCGGCGCCATCCTCCAGTCGGTGACCAGGAATCCGCTGGGCAGCCCGGACATCGTCGGGTTCAACACCGGCGCCTACACCGGCGCGCTGATCGCCATCCTGACCCTCGGCGGTGGGCACCTCCAGACCGCGACGGGTGCGGTGATCGGCGGCCTCGGCGCCGCGCTGGTCATCCATCTACTCGCCTTCCGGCACAACGTGACCGGGTTCCGGCTGATCATCGTCGGTATCGGCGTCAGCTCCATGCTGGTCTCGGTCAACACCTGGCTGATCCTGCGCGCCGATCTGGACGCGGCGATGTCGGCGGCGGCCTGGGGCGCGGGCACGCTCAACGGACTCTCGTGGCCGCAGGTCGGTCCCGCGATGGTGATCCTGGCCGTGCTGGCGATCGCGCTCATCCCCGCGGCCCCTCGCTTGCAGATCCTCGAACTCGGTGACGACACCGCCCGCGCGTTCGGTCTCGATGTCAGCCGGGCGACGCTGTGGCTGATCGTGCTCAGTGTCGCGTTCACCGCGGTGGCGACGGCGGTGGCTGGCCCGATCGCGTTCGTCGCGCTGGCCGCACCGCACCTGGCGCGCAGGCTGGCCCGGACGCCGTCGATCGCGCTCGCGCCCTCGGCGGCGATGGGCGCGATGTTGATGATCACCTGCGATTGGATCGCCCAGCACGCGTTCGCGCCGACCACCGTGCCGGTCGGCCTCGTCACCGTCTCGATCGGTGGTCTGTACCTGGCGTATCTGCTGGTCGCCGAGGCGCGACGGAACTAGAAAGCGAAAAGATGAACGACACTTCACGACTGCGCGCCGACCGGGTCCGCCTCGGCTACAAGAGCACCACGATCAGCGACCAGCTGTCGGTGGACATCCCCGACGGCAAGTTCACGGTGATCATCGGCCCCAACGCGTGCGGCAAGTCCACGTTGCTGCGCGCGCTGGCCCGGCTGCTCGCCCCCGAGTCGGGGACCGTGCTGCTCGACGGCAAGCCGATCAATTCCTATCCGGCCAAGCAGGTGGCCAGGCAGATCGGCCTGCTGCCGCAGACCTCGACCGCCCCGGACGGCATCCGGGTCGCCGATCTCGTGGCGCGCGGCCGCTATCCGCATCAGACGCTCCTGCGGCAGTGGTCGAAGGCCGACGAGGAGGCCGTCGCGTCGGCGATGACGGCGACCGGTGTCTCCGAGTTGTCGGCGCGGATGGTCGACGAGCTGTCGGGCGGTCAGCGCCAGCGGGTGTGGATCGCGATGGTGCTCGCCCAGGACACTCCGCTGATCCTGCTCGACGAGCCGACGACCTACCTCGACATCGCCTACCAGATCCAGCTTCTCGACCTGTGCCGGTCGCTGAACCGGGAATCGGGGCGGACCGTCGTTGCCGTGCTGCACGACCTCAATCACGCCTTCCGCTACGCCGATCACCTCATCGCCATGCGCGACGGACGGGTCGTCGCGACAGGAGCTCCCGCCGACATCGTGACCGCCGAGCTCGTCGACGAGGTCTTCTCGCTGCGGTGCCGGATCGTCGATGACCCGGAAACCGGTACGCCACTGGTGATTCCGCTGGCCGAGGACGCCGCCAAGGTGGGCTAGACCTGCGGCGATGTCATCGGCAGACGTAGGTGTTTCCGAATTTGTTAAGTTAGGCTAACCTAACTATTTGTGAACGTGACGAGGAGGGGAATCGCCGTGGCTGATGGTCTCGAGTTGCCACTGACCGGACCACAGCTCGGCATCTGGAACGCCCAGCGCTTCGACCCCGAGTCCGGGCGCTATCTCGTCGGCGAGGTCCTGGAGATCACCGGTGACGCGCCGATCGATGTCGATCTGCTGAGCGAGGCGATCGGTCGCACCGTCGCCGAGGCCGAGAACATGCGGCTGCGCTTCGTCGAAACCGCCGACGGGCCGAGGCAATTCGTCAGCGATACCGAGGCGGTGCTGCGGCCGACCGTCGATCTGCGTGCGGCGGCGGAGCCGATGGCGCTGGCCTACGAGGCTGTCGCGCTGGAGCGCGCGCAGGCCGCGCAACGGTGTCGCGGCATGGTCGAGCGGCAGCTGTACAACTACACGCTGATCCGGATCTCCGACTGCGTGGTCTGGTGCGTGCAGCTCTACCACCACCTCATCGTCGACGGTTACAGCGCGGCGCTGCTCTCGCGCCGGGTGGCCGCGCACTACACCTCACTCCGGCGCGGAACACCTTCGCCGAAACAGACTTTCGGCACCATCGCCGAACTGGTCGCCGAGGAGCAGGCCTATCGAGCGGGACCCGAGTTCGAGGCCGATCGCGGTTACTGGCGTGACCAGCTCACCCCGTGGCCGGACCTCGACGGTCGCGGCCGCCACCTGGGCGGCGCGGTGGAACGGACGATCCGCGCCGAAGCGGTCGTCTCCACCGAACTACTCGCGGCACTGCGTGACAGCGCCGACCGACACGGCATCACCTGGGCCGACGCGCTCGTCGCCTGCTATGCCGCGTTCCTGCATCGCCTGCTCGGCACCGGCGACGTGGTGGTCTCGATGCTGCTGATGGGCCGGGTCGGCCGCGCCGCTCTGCGCACCCCCGCCATGGCGGTGAACGTGCTTCCCCTGCGGGTCGCGGTGCGCTCCGGCGACCGGCTCGGCGAGCTGGGGCCCCGCATCGCCGACACTCTGCGCGAGGTCCGCAAGCACCAGCGCTACAGCGGCGACGACCTCGCCCGCGACTTCCACGGCCACGGCGCGGGCGAACTCCTGCACGGAATCGGCATCAACCTCAAGGTTTTCGACTTCACCCTCGACTTCGACGGTGCGCGTGGTGTCCTGCGCAATGTGGCAGGCGGGCCCCCGGAGGACCTCGGGCTGACCGTCACCCCGCTGCCCGACGGCACTGTGCTGCTCGGCTTCGAATCCGACGCGCGGAACAACGACGCCGACACGGTGCGCGGGCGAGTCGCGGGGTTGATCCGGGTGATCGAGGCGTTCACGGGTTCGGACAAGACCGCGGTGGGTGCGCTCGAACTGCTCGATCCGGACGAGCGCACGCGACTTCTGCACGAGCGGTCGACACCGGCGACCGGCGAATTCCCGCTGGGTACTGGTCTGCCGCAAGCGGCTCGGCCGGATGTCGCCCAGCAGCAGCCAGTCGTGCTGGTGCCCGATCTCTTCGCGCAGGTATTCGCCCAACGCCCCGACGCGGTGGTTCTGAGTTCGGCTCAGGCCGCGTACACCGGCGCCGACCTACGACTTCGGGTCGACAACCTCGCTGGATTCCTACGTGATGCCGGGGTCGGGCCGGATGCGATCGTCGGTCTCGCACTCCCCCGCGATGTGGAGTTCGTCGTAGCACTGCTTGCCGTCTGGCGGGCCGGTGGCGCCTACCTGCCCCTCGATCCCGAACATCCGGTCGCACGGCTGCGGGCGACGATCGCGGACGCGGCACCTGTAGTGGTGCTCAGCGCGGGCGAGTTGGCAGCCCAACTCGGAGACGATGCCGTCGCCATAGATGACGCGGACTTCCGCGCTCGGCTCGACGACTACACCGACGCCGATTTCGATTTCGCGTTGCGACCCGAGCACGCGGCGTACGTCATCTACACCTCCGGTTCGACCGGGCAGCCGAAAGGCGTTGTCGTACAGCACGGCTCCCTGGCCGCGCTCGTCGCCGCGCACCGTCGCGGGATCTACGGCGACGCGGCGAGCCGTGCGGGCGACCGTCAGCTGACCATCGCGCACACCACCTCCTTCGCTTTCGACGCCTCGCTCGATCCACTGCTGTGGATGACTGCCGGACATCGAATCCACGTGTACGACAGCGATACCCGGCGTGACCCCGCCGCCCTGGTCGTAGCGTTCGCGCGCGACGGTGTCGACGTCGTCGACGGCACCCCGTCACTGATCGCAGCCCTGCTCGAACACGGCTTGACCGCATCCGATAACTCCGGTGCCGCAGCGCACCCGCCGCTGATGCTGGCCATCGGCGGTGATGCCTGCTCAGCGGAGCTGTGGGGTGCGATCGTTCGTGGCGGGTTCGCGGCGGTGAATCTGTACGGGCCGACCGAGGCGACGGTGGATGTCATCGGCGCGCCGATCGACGAAGCAGGCCCCCGGATCGGGATGCCGCTGCCCGGCTCGCGGGTTCATCTGCTGGACAACGGGTTGCAGATCGTCGCCGACGGACAGGTGGGCGAGCTGTATCTCGCCGGTCCGCAGATCGCGCGGGGGTATCTCGGCCGGTTCGCCACCACCGCACAGTCTTTCGTCGCCGATCCGTACGGCCCGCCGGGGGCGCGGATGTATCGCACCGGCGACCGGGCGCGCTGGGTTCCCGGACTCGGCTACGAATACCTGGGCCGGGTCGACAATCAGGTGAAGATCCGCGGGCATCGCGTCGAACTGGGCGATGTGGCGGCGGCGCTCGAGGGTCTACCCGAGATCCGCACGGCGGCAGCCGATATCCGCGAGATCGCCGGACGTCCCACGCTGATCGGCTACGCCGTCGCCGCGACCGACAACCTCGATACCTCCGCCGCGCGCACCCGCCTGGCCGACCTGGTGCCCGAGCACATGGTGCCCGCACGCCTGGTCGTCCTCGACGCCCTGCCGACCACGGTCAACGGCAAACTCGACCGCACCGCGCTACCGGACCCCGCGACCGACGAGACCGGACGCGCACCGGCCACCGCTGCCGAACATGCTGTCCACAAGGCGATCTCGGCCACCCTCGGCCTCGACACCGTCAGCATGGACGACGACTTCTTCGCCGTCGGCGGTGACAGCATCACCGCCATCACCGTCAGCAGCACACTGCGCACGCAGGGCTTCGACCTGGCCCCGCAGCAATTGCTGACCCGTCGCAGCCTCGCCGCGCTGGCCGAGGACGCGGACCCCCAGCAGACTTCCCCCACCGCTGATCTCGGATCGACATCCGCTGCGGCAACCGGCGCGATCTCCAGCGACACCGCACACCGCGCAGGCTCGCCGGAGCTGTCCCGAGTAGCCGAACCCGGATCGCCGATGCCTGCGGCAGGTCACTTGGTCGCCGAACTCTCGCAGAGTGACCTCGACGAGTTCGCCGCTACCTACGGCCCGGTCGCCGATGTGCTGCCGCTGTCGCCGTTGCAGGAGGGACTGCTGTTCCACGCCCTGCGCGACGGTGCCGAAGACGTGTACACGATGTCGGCCAGGTTCACCCTCGACGGCGTCATCGATCCGGAGCGGATGGGTGCGGCGTTCGCGAGCATGTTGCGACGGCATCCGAACCTCGGCGCCGCGTTCAGCTTCGAACGGTTCGACCAGCCGGTACAGATCGTGCCCCGGACACCGGGGGTCTCGTGGCAGGTCGAAGATCTCCGCGCGGACTCCGATCCTGAAGCGCAAGCACGGCTTTCGGTGCTGCGGGCCGGTGCCGAACCGTTCGATATCGATCAGCCCCCACTGATCCGTGGCCTCCTGATCCGCCTCACCGACACCTCCCACTGGCTGGTCCTGATCGCCCACCATCTCCTCGCCGACGGCTGGTCGGTCCCGACCATGGTCCGTGAAACCCTCGCCATCTACACCGGCGAAACCCTGTCGGCTCCCGCGTACTTCGGCGACTACCTGGCCTGGCTCGCCACCCGCGACACCACCGCCACCTTGCACTGGTGGACCGAGAACCTCACCGGGCTACGCGTGCCGACCCTGCTCGCCGCCGGACCTTCATCCGCGAGCGCTCCGGCCGCGCTCGCATCGATCGGCACCGAAACGACAGACCCGGCCCTCACGCGACAGCGTCCGGTCGGACTGCGGGTTCCGCTCACCGCCGAGGTGGCGACAACGCTGGCGGACAACGCCAGGCGACACGGTCTGACCATGAACACCGTTCTGCAAGGTGCCTGGGCGATGGTGCTGGCGGATCACTTCGGGCGGACCGATGTGGTGTTCGGGACCGTTGTCTCGGGACGGCCCGCCGATCTCGCCGGTGTCGGCGGGATGGTCGGGTTGTTCAGCAATACCGTGCCGGTCCGGGTCGCGCTGGCGACGGACAGGGCGGTGGCCGAGCAGTTCGGCGAGCTACAGCAGTCGTCGTTCGACGGGCAGGCTCGGGGGTACCTCGGCCTGGCCACGATCGAGCGCGCGGTAGGGATCGGCCGGTTGTTCGATTCGCTGGTCGTGTTCCAGAACTTCCCGAAAGCCGGGCTGTTACAGCCGGATCCGGGTGGGGTTCAGGTGGTCGACGTCGACGTGGACGGGCTGACGGACTTCCCGGTCACCCTGACCGCACTGCCAGGGGCCGAATTCGCGCTGATGCTGCACCATGACGCAACCGCGGTGCCGGGGCCGACCGCCACTCGACTGAGCGATCGTCTCGCGGCCGTATTGTCCACGCTGGCTACCGATCTCGACGGCTCCGTAGGCGAAACCATCGCTGCGGCGATGCCATCGGAAACCCACGGCAGCACCCTCGCCGACTGGTCGGCGACTGCGACGATCTCCGCCGACGCGCCTGCTGTCACCGCGCAGGGCATGACGATCTCGTTCGGTGAATTCGACCGCCGGGTCCATCGGCTCGCGCGGTGGCTCATCAGTCAGGGCGTGCAGTCCGAAACTGTTGTCGCGATTGCGATGACGCGCGGGATCGAGTCGATTGTCGCGGCGCACGCGGTGTGCCGGGCAGGCGGGGTCTATCTGCCGTTGGACCCGCACAGTCCCGCGCAGCGAGCGGACCGGATTCTCGCAACATCAGCCGCGGCGCTGGTTCTCACCACCGCGGCCGACAACTTCGAGACCGAGCGCGCACCCGTGGCGCAGGTCGAAGCACTGGATCTGTCCGGTTTCGCCGATACCGCGGTCACCGACCTCGACCGGCTCGCACCACTGCTCCCCCGCAATGCCGCGTACCTGCTGTTCACCTCGGGATCCACCGGCGAACCCAAGGGCGTGAGCGTCCCCCACGAGGCCATCGTCAACACCTTCGAGTGGATGCAGCGACGGCACCGGCTCGGCGCCGGTGACACCGTCTTGTACCGCACCGCGGCCACTTTCGACGCTTCCATGCTCGAGCTGTTCTGGCCGCTGCTGGTCGGCGCGCGCGTTGTCGCCGCGCCGGTTTCGGGCCGACTCGACCGCGACCCGCACTACCTCGGTGAACTGATCGCCGAGGAGCGGGTCGGCATGATCCAGCTGACGTCGTCGATGCTCACCGTGCTCGCCGAGGAAGCCGACCTTGGTAGCTGCACCGCCCTGCGCTGCGTGATCACCGGAGGCGAACCACTTCCGCCGTCGACCGCGGCGCGGATCAGGTCGCTCACCGGTGCCCGCGTCCACAATCTGTACGGGCCCACCGAGGCCGCGGTGTGCATCACCCACCACGAGACCTCCGACGCCGACAATGGCAATGTCCCGATCGGCATTCCTGCCTCGGGTGCCGATGTGCGCGTACTCGACACCGACCTACGCGCGGTTCCGATCGGCGTGGTCGGCGAGTTGTACCTCACGGGAACACAATTGGCGCGCGGATATCTCGCGCGCCCGGCCCGGACCGCTGGTTCGTTCGTCGCCGACCCGCTGGGCAACGGCGAACGGATGTACCGCACCGGCGATCTCGTGAGCTGGGGCCCGCACGGTGAGCTCGACTACGTGGGCCGCGCCGACAGCCAGGTGAAGCTGCGCGGCCAGCGCATCGAACTCGGCGAAATCGAAGCGGCCCTGCTCACCTGCCCCGGCGTCGCCCACTCCGCGGTGATCCTGCGCGAGGACACCCCCGGCGATCAGCGTCTCGCGGCCTACCTGGTCGCCAAGGCGGACACCGACATCGACATCGCCGCAGTTCGTTCCGGCTTGCAAGCGCGGGTGCCCGCGTACATGGTCCCGGCCGCGTTCGTCGTCCTCGACCACATCCCCCGCACGACCAGCGAGAAGATCGACCGCAAAGCCCTCCCGACCCCCACGTACGACAACCAGGCGAACGTGCAGCCGGTGGCCACGACGAACGCCGACGAGCAACCGGCTTCGGCCGAACCCCGGTCCACCCACCAACCGGCGGGCGACGATCTGATCAGCACCATTCGTTCGGCGATGGCAGCCGTGCTGTCCACCACCGACGTCGATGCCGACGCCGACTTCTTCGAAGCGGGCGGCCACTCCCTCACCGCCGTCCGCGTGATGGGCAGGCTCCGGCGGGCCGGTCTGCCGGTCGTCCTCGACGATGTCTTCGAGGCACCGACACCACGGGCGCTCGCCGATCGGATCACCCAGAGTGGCAACGCCTCTCGCAGCGCTGGAACGGACGACGCGAAGGCTGGCAATGCCTGGGGTTCCCGGCTCGACCCGGTGCTCGAACTCCGCACCACCGGTTCGCGCGAACCACTGTTCTGCATTCACCCCGTCGGCGGCACCGCCTGGCAGTTCGGCCCCCTCGCCGGGCTCCTGCGCGCCGACCGCCCGATCATCGGCCTACAGCTACCGACACTGAGCGACAACACCTTCCGCGCCGGGACCCTCGGCGACCTGGCCGCGCACTATGTGTCAACCATCCGCCGAATCCAGCCGCACGGCCCCTACCACCTGCTCGGCTACTCCCTCGGCGGCACCATCGCCCACACCATGGCCGCCGCGCTGACAGCAGCGGGCGAGCAGGTCGCCTTCACCGGCCTGGTCGACGCGTTCGCCCTGTCCGATCTCACCGAACAGGCCACCCGCGCGCTCACCGACCCCGCCGATCTGGACCAGCTGCTCCCCGAAATCCCGGACGACGCACCAGAACTGGCGACGAAGCTACGCGACGCCGCGACCACCCTGCTCGGCATGGTCACCGCGTCCACCATGGCCGAATACCACGGCCCGATGGCGCTCTACGCCGCCGACAACGCAACCACACCCGGCCGCACCGAGGCGCAACTGGCGGGCTGGCAGTCCGCACAGGCCCGGCTCGTGGTGCGCCGACTGCCCTACTCCCACTTCGAGATCGTGTCGCCCACCGGCTGGGCCGAGGTCGCGGCACTTCTCGACACAGACCCGGTGATCAGCGGCTGAGCATGCAGCACACCGCTTTTCACCGTTCCAGAAGAAAGATGAGGACAACCCCTTCCATGTTCACCACTCGATCATCGGGCAGGCTCCGCGCCACCCTCGCTCTGCTGGTTCTCGCGCTGATCGCGGCGCTCACCGGCTGCAGTAGCTCCTCGGGCGACACCGCCGCACCGTCCGGCCCCCGCGAGGTCCAGACCCCGAAGGGCACCGTCTCCGTGCCCGCCGACCCGCAGCGCATCGTCGTGCTCAACGGCACCCTGGCCGGCTACCTCTACGACCTCGAGGTTCCGGTCGTCGCCGCCGACCCGCGTCTGCTCGGCGTCGCGAGCAAGCCGGGCGAGTTCCCGACCGGCTGGGCGGCCGACGCCACCAAGCAGGGCACCAAGGCCCTGCCGACCGGTGAGAACATCAACCTGGAGTTCATCGCGGCCCAGCGCCCCGACCTGATCATCGGCGGCGGCCAGGGCTACCCGGCACAGCAGTCGGTGAACGCCTACGACCAGCTCAGCGCGATCGCCCCGACCGTGCTGGTGCCCACCGAGACCACCTACTGGCAGGACCAGCTGCGGGTGATCGCCGATGTGGTCGGCAAGCAGGCGAAGGTCGACCAGCTGGTCACCAACTACAAGGACAAGCTGGCCAAGGCCAAGGCGAGCATCAAGGCGCCCGCGGGCAACACCGTCATCATGCAGTCGCTCAAGAGCCAGAAGCCGACGGCGTTCGTGCCCACCGCGGCACTGCCCACGCTGCTGTCGGAGGTCGGGTTCACCCTTGACCTTCAGCTGGAGAGCAAGGCGGGCAACCCCGCTCGCGAAGGTAGCGCCGACTTCATCAGCTTCAGCCCGGAGCTGCTGAACACCGCTGTCGACGCGCCGGTGCTGTTCATGATCCCGCTCAACGGCGGCCGGAGCCTGGATGAGCTGCGGGCCGACCCGATGTACGCTTCGCTGCCCTCGTTCAAGGCCAACACCGTCTTCGAGCTGCCCGCGACCAGCTCGCGTCCCGATTACCGCACGGTCATGACCACGCTCGATCTGCTCGTGGAACGCTTCAAGTGACAGCGGTCGGCGGCCTGCTCATCGACATCAGCCCGCTACGGACCTCGCGTCCGTTCCGGTGCGCGTTCGCGGCGCGGCTGGTGTCGGTGCTCGGACTCGGGTTGCTCATGGTGGCCCTGCCGTTGCAGGTCTATCAACTGACCGGCTCGACCCTGCAGGTCGCCGGCATCGCGACAACCACCGCGGCCGCACTCTTCGTCGGCAGCCTCGCCGGCGGGGTGATCGCCGACCGCTACGACCGGCGCAACGTGATCCAATGGTCGCGTAGCGCGGCGGGTCTCGGGTTCCTGATCCTCGGCATCAACGCGGTGCTGCCGGATCCGATGCTGTCGGTGATCTATCTGGCCGCGGTCATCGACGGACTCGCGGGCGGAGTCAGCGGCTCCGCCTTGATGGCGCTGGTCCCGATGCTGGTCGGGCGCGAGAAGATCGCGGCGGCAGGTGCTCTGACCGCCCTCACCACCGACCTGGGCACCATGATCACGCCCGCGATCGCCGGTCTGCTCGTCGCGCAGGCGGGAGTGTCGGTCGCGTTCTTCCTGTGCGCGGGCGCCACCGTCGCCACGGTCGGGCTGATCACCGCGATCGGGCCCGCGCCGCCACCGGCGCGCGACCTGCAGAACCCCGTGCGCGAACTGGCGATCGGCATTCGATTCGCGGTGCAGCACAAAACTATTCGGATCATCCTGCTGACCGGCTTGATCGCCATGCTGGTCAGCGGCCCACTGGTGCTGCTGCCCGCCTTCGCCGAAGTCGAACTCGGCGCGGGCCCCGGCGTACTCGGCCTGCTCTATGCCGCGCCGGGCGCCGGCGCGGTCGTCGGCTCGCTCACCAGCGGCTGGATGAGTCGCACCCGCTACAACGGACTCGCGCTGCTGATCTCGCTGGCCCTCATGCCGCTGGGCGTGATCGCGGCCGGACTGTGGTCGCACGCGGCGCTGGTCTTCCTCGGGCTGGCCGGATTCGGCCTGGCCAGGGCGGTGAACATCGTCTTGCGCTACACCCTGCTCCAGCAGCAGGCGCCGGAGGAACTGCGCGGCCGGATGGCCGGACTGCTCATGGTGCAGTCGGTGACCGGCACCGCGATCGGCTCGATGGTCGCCGGTTTCGTCGGCCAATTCTTCGCACCGGGCTCCGCGCTCGTGATCTACGGCGTCGGGGTCCTGGCACTCACCGGTGTGGTGGCGCTCGCCGCCGGGCCGCTGCACGGAAAGGAACAGAAGTGACAGATCGCAGTGGCTATGCCGCGCGCATCGCCGAAGTGCTCGCCGGCGAGCACGGTGCCAAGGTCCCGTATCCGATCGGTTTACAGGAAGTGGAGGTGATCCGCGCGGTCGCGGTCGGGGCCGGGCTGCTCCGCATCACCTTCGGCGGGCCCGATATCGCGTCCTTCCACAGCTACGTGCCGGATGAGCATGTGCGCCTGGTCTTTCCGTGCGAGGACGGAGTGCTGCGGCTGCCCGAGCGCGACGGTCAATCACTCGAGTGGGGCAATCCTCGCCCGGTGTCGCGCGAGTACACGGTGCGCCGCCACAGCATCGCCGACAACGAACTCGATATCGATTTCGCGATCCACCCGGGCGGCTTGGCCTCGGAGTGGGCGAGCGCGGCGATCCCGGGCACCAAGATCCACATCGCGGGTCCTCCCGGTGGCGTCGTTGTCCCCGAGTCCTACGACCGGTTCCTCTTCGTCGGTGACATCACCGCACTGCCCGCCATCGCGCGCTGGCTGGAACGGCTGGCGCGGACCGCGCAGGGCTGGGCGTTCATCGAGGTGACCGGACCCGAGGAAGAGATCGCGATCGACGCGCCCGAGGGCGTCGAGGTGCGCTGGCTGCATCGCGGCGACCTCGAACCGGGCACCGGCGACGCACTGGAGAAGGCGGTGCGCGGGATCGAAGTGCCTGCCGGACAGCGTGTTTACGCCTGGGTCGCCGGCGAGGCAGGCTGCCTGCGTGGCATCCGCAAGGTGGTGCGCGGCGAACTCGGCATCGGCCCCAAGGACTCGCTGATCGCCGGCTACTGGAAGCGCGGCGTCGCCGACTTCGATCGAGAGGAATGAGCGATGACCGACGAACAAGTCATCACCGACGTGGCCACGGCACTCGGCGTCGACCGATCCGAACTGGCCGCCGATACCGACCTGCTGGACGCGGGCCTCGACTCGGTCCGCATCATGTCGCTCGTGGAGAAATGGCGGTCGGCCGGTCATGCAGATATCGACTTCCCCACGCTCGCAGGTGATCCCGTGCTCGGCTCGTGGATCGAACTGCTGGCCTGATCGCATGATCGAGATCGGGGGTGGCTCGGCATCCGTGCCACCCCCGGTCCGGTCAGTTGCCGTACGACCCGTCGGCGAGTGCCTGTCGCAGATCCTTGCGGCTGGTCTTGCCGACGCCGGTGGCCGGGAATTCGTCGACGACCACCACCGCGTCGGGCATCTTCCACGCTGCCACGCCACGCGACCGGACGAACGAGCGCACCGAGATCAGGGTGGGCCGCTGTTCCGGGTCGACCGGCTGAACGAAGGCGCAGATACGTTGACCCAGCACAGGATCCGGCGTGCCGACGATGACGGCGTCGCGGACCGCGGGATGTTCGAGCAGATGTGCCTCGAGCTCTTCGGCCGAGACCTTCTCACCGCCCCGGTTCACCCAGTCGCCCGCGCGGCCCGCGACCACGAGGTTGCCGTCGGGGCGCACCGACACGACGTCGCCGGTGCGGTACCAGCCCTCGGCGGTGAAGCTGCGGGCGTCGGCGTCGGGGTTGTCGTAGTAGCCGCGAATCGTGTACGGGCCCTGCGTGATCAGGTTGCCCGTGGCACCCGGCGCCACCTCGACACCGTTGTCGTCGACGACGGCGAGCTGGTCGTGCTCCGACATCGGCCTGCCCTGGGTGCTGACCACCACGTCGATCGGGTCGTCGAGCCGGGTGTAGCACACCAGACCCTCGGCCATGCCGAACACCTGCTGCAAGGTCACGCCGAGCGCGGGACCGATCCGGCGGGCCAGCTCGTCCTGGCACCGCGCCCCACCTACCTGGAGCACGCGCAGACTGGACAGATCGGGTGTCGCGCCCGCCTCGGCGCGCTCGGTCCACAGCCGCGCCAGCGGGGGCACCAGACCCGTGATGGTGACGCCGAACCGCTCGATCAGCGGGAAGGCCGTCGCCGGAGTGGGATCCGGTGTCATCGCGACCGCACCACCCGCCCACAGCGCGCCGAGGATGCCCGGCGAACTCATCGGGAAATTGTGCGCGACCGGCAGCGTCGCGAGATAGACCGTGGCGCTGTCGAGTTCGCAGATCTCGGCACTGCGGCGCACGCTGTAGAGGTAGTCGTCGTGGGTGCGGGCGATGAGCTTCGGGATGCCCGTACTCCCGCCGGACAACTGCAGGAACGCCACATCACCGGCCGACGGACCCGCCAGTTCGGCTGGGGTGTCCCGGTATTCGGCGATGTCGTGCGCATCGTCGGGCAGCGACTGCCCATCGTCGAGTACCAGCAACAGGTGCCGCAGACTCTCGACCTCATCGCGCACCTGCGCGGCCAGCGCCGCGTAGTCGAAGCGCTGGTGCGTGCCACAGGTGATCATCGCCGTCGCCGCGGCGGCGGTGGCGATCGGCACCAGCTCGGCCTTGCGATGGGCGGGCAGGCAGAACACCGGCAGCGCGCCGAGCTTGAACAGCGCGAAGATCACCTCGACGAATTCGGCGCGGTTGGGCAGCTGCACCAGGACCCGGTCGCCGGGCGCGATGCCGAGGCGGTCCAAACCGGTGGCGAGCGAGCTCGAACGGTGGTCGAGTTCGGCGTAGGTCCAGCTGTTCGCGTCGTCGAGAACCGCGATCCGGTCCGGCGCCGCGAGCACGCGCGCGGCGAGCACATCACCGAAAGTCTCACCCGCCCAACAGTTCTGCTCTCGATATCGTTGTGCCAGGTCAGCGGGCCACGCGGTGTTGCCGGGGAGTACGGGTTCGGTCAAGTCGAGCACCTCTTTCCAGCGGGTCTTCGGTCGGTCTCGCCGAGTCTTGTACGCGAAGGTAACCATCCGACGATGAAATCAGGTTAGGCTAACCTCATGTTGAATGGTGATTCCAGTGGGCGGATCGTCGTCGTCACCGGCGCGGCCGGGGGTATCGGGGCCGCGATCGCCGCCCGTTTCGCCGGCGAGGCCAGGGTGCTGTCCCTGTGGGACCGCGACCCCGCCGTGCACAAGACCGCCGCCGAACTCCCGGCGCGCTCCGCCCATGGTGTCGAGCTGGACGTCAGTGATGGCGCCGCGGTGCAGACAGCGTTCGACCGTCTCGCCACCGAATACGGAACGCCCGATGTCGTCGTGCACGCGGCCGGGCTCATGGTCGGCGGCTCCGCACTCGAGCTCGATCCGCAGGACTGGACGCGCTGTCTGACCGTCAATGCCACCGGCACGATGCTGGTCGCCCAGCGCGCGGCCGCTGACATGGTGTCCGCCGGTCGCGGCGCGATCGTGGTCGTCTCCTCGAACGCGGCCGCGACGCCGCGCGTCGGGATGGCCGCCTACGGCGCCGCCAAGGCCGCTGCCACCTCGTTCACCCGCTCGCTGGCCCTGCAGGTGGCGCCGCTGGGCGTGCGGGTCAACCTGGTCTCGCCGGGCTCCACCGATACCCCGATGCTGCGCGACATGTTCGGCGGCACCGTCCTCGACGACGCCGCCGAGAATGCCCTGCTCGACGGCGATCCGAGTGCCTACCGCCTCGGAATCCCGTTGCGGCGCATCGCCACTCCCGCCGATATCGCGGGCGCAGTCCACTTCCTGGCGTCCGAGGACGCCCGCCACATCACCATGCACGACCTGCGGGTCGACGGTGGCGCAACGCTCGACATGTGACCGAGAGGAATGATCACCATCAGTACCGACAGTTCAGACCCCGCCTTCCTGCTGTCCCGTCCGCAGCGGACCGTGTCCGCCACCGCGGGCGGGACGGTCTTCCGCTCGGCACACGACGCGATCACCGCGCTACGCAGCGGCCGGATCAGCCACATCGTCGGGGCGCTACCCTTCACCCCCGGCGCACCGACCGCGCTGTGGGCACCGGACTCGGTGACGATCACCGAAGCGCCGCACCAGCCCGGTTCCCGGGCGCTCCCCCGCTTCGAACTCGACGCCGCGCTGCCCGCACCGGAGGAACACCGCCAGCGCGTCGCCACCGCGGTCGAAATGCTCGCCGATCCCGCGCACCCCCTGCGGAAGGTGGTGCTGGCCCGCGCTGTTCGCGCTCGCGCGCCGAAACCGGTTCGCGCACTCGACATCCTGGACCTGATGGTCGCATCGGACCCGATGTCCAACGGCTTCCTGGTCGACCTCTCCGCCGCGGGCGGGCGCTATCCCGGCCGTCACCTCGTCGGCTCCAGCCCCGAGATCCTGGTCCGCCGCACCGGAAGTCAGGTGCTCAGCCACCCACTGGCAGGCTCGGCCCGGCGCATTCTCGACGACAGCGGCGCCGACCGAACCGCGGCCGACGCGTTACTCGCCTCCACGAAGGACCATGCCGAGCACCGCTTCGTGACCGATCAGGTCTCCGCCGTGTTGCGCGACCGGTGCGCCGAAGTACTCACTCCCGCACCGGAACTCACCGCCACCCCGGCGATGTGGCATTTGGGCACGCCGATCACCGCGACCGTCCCGCTCGCCGGGCCATCGGCACTGGAGCTGGCGGTAGCCCTGCACCCCACCCCCGCCATCTGCGGCACACCCGCCGCCGCGGCGGCCCGGGTGATCGCCGACCTAGAGGGCGAACGCGGCTTCTACGCGGGCGCGGTGGGCTGGTGTGATGCCGACGGCAACGGTGAATGGATGGTGAGCATCCGCTGCGCCGAGCTCTCCGCCGACGGCACCACCCTGCTCGCCCACGCGGGCGGCGGGATCGTCGCCGCCTCCGACCCCGCCGCCGAATTGGCCGAGACCACCGGCAAATTCCAGCGCATCCTCGGGCCGCTCGGTATCGCCGACCTGCCCGTCACCGTCGGCTGACCCTGCCGACCACTACGCCAACGAGAGACTCACCATGCCCATCCCCCCGATCGCGCCCTATCCGATGCCGACCGCGGACGAGTTCACCGCCGATCAGGTCGACTGGACCGCCGAACCCGGCCGCAGCGCACTGCTGATCCACGATATGCAGCAGTACTTCCTCGACGCCTACGACCTGTACCGCGATCCCGCCCGCACCCTCATCGCCAATATCGCCAAGCTGCGCGACCACTGCCACCAGCTCGACATCCCGGTCATCTACACCATGCAACCCGGCGACCAGCATCCGTCGCGGCGTGGCATCCTCGCCGATTTCTGGGGCACCGGCATGGCCGAGGGCGCCGATACCGAGGTGATCAACGCGATCGCTCCCGACCCGCAGGACATCCAGGTCACCAAGTGGCGCTACTCCGCCTTCCAGCGCACCGATCTGCGTGAACTCCTCGGCTACTACGGTCGCGACCAGCTTCTCATCACCGGCGTCTACACCCACATGGGCTGCATGCTCAGTGCCGCAGAGGCTTTCATGGGCGATGTCCGCCCGTTCCTCGTCCACGACGCCACCGCGGACTTCAGCCGCGACGAACACATCATGGCGCTGAACTACGTCGCCCGCCGCTGCGGCGCCGTCACCAGCACCGACAATCTGATCGGTCAGCTCGAAAGCGCGAAGGTGGAATCCACCGAGCGCCGATCCGCCTGATCCCCACTTCGAGTACGGCTGTGGCACCGCCTCTTCCGTGCACGACGAAGGGCCCTGCCGTTCCGCTGAACGGCAGGGCCCTTCTGCCGCCGCATTCCGCTGGGCGGCAATCCCAGAGAGAAACAGGAACACCTTTCATGTCAGTTCACCGAATGACGGCACGCATGCG
The DNA here is from genome assembly GCF_042719755.1 of Nocardia sp. NPDC058519. Classification (NCBI taxonomy): domain Bacteria; kingdom Bacillati; phylum Actinomycetota; class Actinomycetes; order Mycobacteriales; family Nocardiaceae; genus Nocardia; species Nocardia sp. NPDC058519. The sequence continues at coordinate 22,178 of NZ_JBHXNK010000026.1, forward strand.
TGCGGCCGTCGCCCTCTTGATCGTCGCGACGGCCGCGACGGCGGCAGGCTGCGGCAGCTCCACCGCCGACCAGGCGGCCGACACCGGCACCCGCCAGGTGGAAACCGCCAAGGGCCCCGTCACGGTGCCCGCCGACCCGCAGCGCATCGTGGTCCTCAACGGCGCTCTCGCCGGATACCTCTTCGACCTCGACGCCAACGTGAAAGCGGCGGATCCGCGCATCCTCGGCATCACGCTGAAGCCCGGCGAGTTTCCCCCGGCCTGGGCCGCGGACGCCAAGGAACAGGGCACGGTGACGGTGCCCTCCGGTGACGACCTGAACCTGGAGTTCATCGCCGCCCAGCGGCCGGACCTGATCATCGGCGGCGGACCGGGCTATCCGGGCCAGCAGACGATCAAGAACTACGACAAGCTCACGGCCGTCGCGCCCACCGCACTGGTGGCATCCGACGCCACCAACTGGCAGGACCAGTTGAAGTCGGTGGCGAACATCGTGAACCGCCCCGAGAAGGTGGACAGCATGATCACCACCTACAACGACAAGGTCGCGAAGGTGAAATCCGGTCTGAAACTGCCGCAGGGCGCGGCCGCCGTGATGCAGTCCCAATCGGACGGTAAACCCATCCTGCTCGTCCCCAACACCCCGCTCGGCGCGCTGCTCACCGACGTCGGCTTCACCGTGGACGACAAGATCGAAGCGAAGGCAGGCAACCCGCCCCGGCCCGCGGCGGGCGACTGGGTGACCTTCAGCCCCGAACTGCTGAGCACCGTCGTCGACGCTCCGGTGCTCTTCGTGATCACGGTCGACAACGGCCGCGATATCGCCCAGCTGAAGGCAGATCCAGCGCTCGCCATGCTCCCGGCCTTCCAGAAGGGTCAGGTCTACGAGCTGCCCGCGGAAAGCAAGCGTCCGGACTACCGGGTCGCCATGTCGGTCCTCGACCTGTTGGCGGAGCGCTTCAAGTAGTTGCCGTCGGCGCGCCGCGGCCGCGTGATCACAGCTATAGGGTTGCTTCCCAATCCTGCGAGGTATCGATGTCACCGCGGTCGTGCTGCGACAGCAGGGCGACGACTACCGTCCGATCACGTTCGGTATCAAGAGCTCGCACAATGGATTCGGTGGCATCGATGAAGTGCGCGACGATCTCGATACCGAACTGATCGCGCGGTACTTCGTCGCGAAGAGCAGTGATGGAACGTTCGCCGCCAGGGACCGCTCCGGCGCGATCGGCGGTTCCTGGCCGACCCAGGCAATGGTCAGCGCACCCCGACGCCTAAACCGAATAGCAGGTAACGCATCTCGGAACAATTCGGATCCGCCCCCGTTTCACACTACCTTCCCAACGATCCAAATGCTATACATAACAAGATCTTTGGGGAGGAAGCAGTGGGGGATACTTTCGTCGCGGTCGCGGGCTCTGGCAACATCGCCGTCCGCACCACAGAGCAGGGCCAACCGGTGCGGTTGCGCGTCCGGCAGGAAGAGCTGAATCGGCATCCCGCGCACTTGGCCGCGGAGATCGTGCTGCTGTGTCGCCAGGCCGCCGCCCGCGGCGCCCTCCTCCGCAGGGAAGCGCTCGAAGCCGCGGGCATGAGTGCCGCGGCCATCGCCGCGACCGGCCTGCCCACCCGCGACGACGTCGCGCGCGCCGAACTCGACTACGACCAGCAGTTCGGCGCTGAGCCGCAGATCTGGGTCCGACCCAACTGAGGAGGGCGACCATGGTCGACTCGATGGACGAACTCATGCATCGCGTGCGCGGCAGGTTCTACCGTATGCAAGAACTCTCCGAGCGCCTCGCCGCGATCCGCATCCGCGAATCCCGCGCCGACGGCGCCGTGGTGGTCGAGATGGACGGCAACGGCTCGCTCGTGAATCTCACACTGACCGAACAGATCTCACTGATGACCGCGACGGATTTCGAGACGGCTGTCGTCGCCGCCGCTGCGGCCGCCACCGACCGCGCGCTCGAGCAACAAGCGGCGTTGGTCCGAGATTTCAACGAGGAAATCGCCGGCTGAGGCCGACACCGACACAACCATCTCTTCAAGATCCGGGGAATCTCATGGCCGATCGCCTGCAAGCCGACCACTCCACCATCGCCGAATTCGGCAGCGCCCACGCGGGCATGGCATCCAAGGTCGCCGCATCCGCCTTCGAACAGGGCGCGCTGGTCGCCGCTGTCGCACCGGTTTTCGGTCTCATCGGCCAGGACTTCCTCGCCGCGTTCTCCAGCGCGTCGGGCAATCACCTGACCACCCTGGGTGAGATCGCGGCAGTCCACGCGGGCACCTCGCTGACCGCTTTTCAAGCCGCCGGTCTGTACACCTCGACCGACCAGTCCTCGTCGGGCGCGCTGAGCCAGGTGATCTGAGCATGGCCGACGGCGATGCGCCTGTGGAGACCGAAGATCCTGCGGTACAGGAGGATCCGGCCGCCGAGGCACCGCTCGACGAGACCGAGGAACAGGTACAGACGGTCGAGGACATCATCCGCGACCTCCTCGACAGCGACGCGCTGGCACCGCTGCTCGGCCTTTCGGTCCCTGACATGCTCAGTTCCCTCGGCCTGCCCCAACTCCCCCAGCTGTCCGCGCGGCCGACCGACGGCAGCGCGACGTCGACACCGCTGGACATCGCGGGCCTGATCGAGCCCGTCCTGCAGATGGCCTCCGCCTTCGGCACCGGAAACACCAGCAGCGGTACCGGTTCCGATGCGAAGAGCTCGCTCAGCGACACCTCCGACGCCCTGTCCTCGACCAGCGATCTCGCCTCGTCGGCACTGCAGGCGGCCACCGAACTCTGGGAGGGCATCGGCTCGGTCGCCGCGGCACTGAAGAGCACTGATCTGCAGAAGAGCAGCACGGAGGCGGCGGCCCAGAGCGACAAGATCAAAACCCTCGTCGCGCAGGGCGCCCAGACCGTCGGCCAGGGGGTCTCGGAGATCGGCGGCATCGTCACCCGGTTCTTCTCGGCCATGACCGCCGCGGGCCCGTTCCTGTGGACGCCGCCCGGCCAGGCGTGGGCGATCGGCCTCGCTACCGAGAGCACCGCCGAAGCCCAGGGCGTGGTGGCGAAGACGCAGGCGGACCTCACCGCCAAAGCGGGCGAGATGACCACCGCGGGTGAGCCGGTGGAGGTCACCGACGCACCGACCGGCGTCGACGCGATGAGCGTGGCGACCGAGCTGATCGGGCTGGTCTCGCCGCTGATGAGCCTGGCCTCCACCGGCATGTCCGCGCTGAGCGGGCTCGGCAGCACGGCCGCCGACGCGGTCGAGTCCGGTGTCTCGACCGCGAGCGATGTCGCGAGTCAGGCCTCCGAGTCCGCGAGCAAGCTCGCCGACGCCGCCTCGTCCGCGGCGGAATCGCTGTCGGCACCGACGACTCCCGACAGCAGCCTGTCGACGGCCGGGACGACCGAGAACTCACCCAAAGACCCGCTGTTGCAGCCCGCCTCGGCCGGGTCGGGTGGCGGATCGGGCGGCTTCGTGGGCGGGATCGGTGGCGTTGCGGGCAGCCCGCTGTCCAACTCCCCGTTCAGCGGTCGAATGAGCACTATCGGCAGCCCGGCACTGCCGACGACCTCGGGTGTCGACGGCTCGGCGAACCCGAACGCGCGCGCCGGCAGCGCGGGCGCACCCGGCGTCCCCGGTGCCGCGACCCCCGCGGCCTCGGCGGCTCGCCGGGCCGGCGAGGGCAGTTCACAGGACCCCAACCACTCGCCGCTCGTCACCGGCCTGCACGGCGACGAACTCGTCGGCGATCTGAACGCGGGCGCGCTGCCCGTCATCGGCGTCGAGGAGGAGGTCTTCGACGAGGCACCGGACGACCTGTCCGTCTGACCCACCAGATCCAGGAGTTCCCATGACCGACAAAGTCGAAGTAGATCCGGCGCAGTTGCAACGGCTCGCCGCCGATGCCGACGCCCTGCGCGACCGCCTTGCCGCCATCGCGGCCAAGGGGGTCGCCGCCGTCGCACCCGGCTCCGCCGCCTGGGGCGGCGACCGCTACGGCAACCGGTTCACCAGCGCCGACGGCGCCAATTTCGTCGTCCGCGCCGACCAACTCCGCACCACCACCACCGAACTGGGCGAGGCGTTCGATACCTTCGCCAGCGGCGAGGATCAATCGAAGTCGAAGATCAACGGCACCGAAAACGGCAACACGGATCTGTTCCGCTGATGTCGAACGAGTACGCCGACCGCGCCGAGTCGATGCTGGAAGACCTACACCGCCACGCCGCGACCATCGCCGCGGCGGCCGCCGAACGAGCCGCGCTCACCGCCACCGCGTCGGCCGCACAGGACCGGGTGACGGTCACGGTCAACGCCGACGGCGTCGTCATTCGCACCCAACTGGCCCCGACCGCGGCAAGCATGAGCCTCACCGAGCTCGCCGAATCCTTCACCGCGGCAACCCAGGACGCCGCCGGTCAGGTGCAACGGGAAAGCGCCCGCCTGCTCGCCACCGTCACCGCGAACGGCGCCCCCATTCCCAAGCTCTCCGACATCGTCGCCGACATGCCCGAACTCAGCGAACTCCTCCCCGACCTCGCCCCCGCCTCGTTCGCCGCCCCCACCCCGCCACGCCGCGACCCCACCGACGCCGACGCCCACCCGATGAACACCAGCTCCGGCGTCAACATCTTCGGCAAAGCCTGACCCGAGTTCCGAGTAGTGTCTGTTCGAACGAAACGAGGAGAGTCGCGATGCCGTTTCAGGATTCGGGCCGGGAGGTCTGCGTCGTCACCACGCTCCGCGGTGACGACGAGTGGATAGTCGCCTTCGTCATCGACGGACGCAAGTATCCGTCCGCCGCGGATTTCGACCGGGTAGTACGAGATGCGTTCATCCAGATCAATCGGCGGTGGAGACTGATCGCGGAATTCGAGACCCGAGCGGTAGGGATCGGCGAACCAGATTACGAATTCCCGTCATGGGAAGATTTCCGAGGAATGCTCGAGCGCGGCGAGTGGGCAGGCTAGGTCACCGGTCCCCATCGATCAACCGACCCGACTCGTCCCAGGCCCGCTTCGATGCGATGCCCCCGCCAGGCGAGAAGACCGTCTCACCGACCAGAGTTCCGTTTCCGTCGTACGCCAACCAGGTGCCAACTGCCCGCCCCTTCGAGAATTGGCCGATGGATCTGACAGAACCATCCCCATGCCACGCGCGGGACGGACCGTCGCGGCGCCCACCGACAAAGGTCTCGACAGAAACGACCGGACCAGTCGACCCGATCCGCTCGATCACCGCCCCGGTCAAGGGAGCGCCCTCGTATTCGGCGACCCCCGCCCAGTCGATCGACAACAATGGATCACCGCTATCGATCGCGTCGCGAGGGATCCCTTTCCTGGTCAGCTCGTCCCAGATCTCGATGACCCGCCCCTGCTCGTCATAGACCACCGACGACTCCAACCCGTCATCGCGATCATAGACATCGACCCGTCTGAGCCGACCGGACCGATACCACTCTTCCCACTTGCCGAGAGGCAAATTGTTGTGAAACAACCCCTCATAGCGCTTGGCGCCATCGAAATACGTCCCCGACCACAGCCCGTCACGATCACCGTCGGAGTAACTCCAGAACTCACGCGGCCCACCGTCCACTCCGACTTCCACATACCCCGAAAACGGCACACCGCGATACGACAACCGACCAGTTGCCCTGTCGATCGCCACACCCGGATCGTCGCGGTCGATGAAATCGTCGGCGAATTCCGACACAGCCACGCCCCTCTCCGCAATCAGAAGTACGACATGAACGCCGCGTTGAACTCGGGCTCACGAGTATCGAAGGTACCCGGCGTGTAGTCGAGCCCACGCACCCTGGCAACGAACTCCGAGGGCAGCACGAGCGGGCTGGCGGCCAGGTATCGCAGGGAATCCTCACGCCAGATCCAGACTCCGTCGGAGTACAACGACGAACCGCCCTCGATCCAGCCGTCACCCGCGACGAGATCGAGCGTCGCTTCCATCACGTCGAATATCGCCCGCACGTTGGACATGTATTCGAGAATGCGGCCTCGATCCGGTTCCACCGCACCGGTTTCGGCGGTGGACAGCGACGGCAGATCCTGAAACCGATCCTGATACATCTCCCGGTACATCGCTACCGGCCGCAACACCATCACGTTCTCCCCTCACCGAGCCGCCGCCCTCGGACGCCCCCGTCCGTGATCCTTCGGGCTAACCTCGACGGCGTCAACCGGACCCCACCGCGTCGACTCGCTCGCAGTGCGACTCTAGAGCCGAGATGTTATATATATCAGGATCTTTGGGGAGGAAGTCATGCGGAACTCCGATGTGGGGGCCCGGTGTTCAGCGCCGGGTCGGTCGGTCGCGACGGCGATCTCGTCGGGTTCGCCGACACCCGCGACCCGATGAGCACCGAGCACCACGGCACAGCCTGATTCGGGTAGCGCATGGCTATCTGGCGACCGCCCTTTGCCGGCGCCCTGAGCTGGGTCGCGGGCGTGCAATGGCCCGAAGGCAACGAAGACGCCATGTGGGCGATGGCCCAGGATCTGGAAGCCGCCGCCACCCAGGCTCGCGAGGCCATCCAGGACGTCATCGCGCTCAGTAACGCCACCGAGGTCGTCTACCCCTCCGGACGCGGCGGCGACGCGATGCGGACCTGGCTCGAACAGTTCCAGGGTGAGGACGGCTCACTCGAAAAGCTCGCCCTGTCCTACGAGGAACTCGCCGACTCCGCCGACAAGTTCGGCACCGAACTCCAAGCCACGAAACTCAACTACCACGCCGGACTGATGTGGTTCGTGGCCGAAATGGCCGTCGCCGCGCTGATGGGCCCCGGTGGCTTGGCCTACCAGTCCACCGTTATCGCCATGGCCCGCACCTTCTTTCAGCGGGTCGCGCGCGCCGCGCTGCAACGGATGGCGGCGCTGGCCGGTAAGCAGCTGAGCAAGGCGGCCGCCGAGCGCGTGGGCATCATCGCGGGCGCGCTGCTGTACGAAACCGTGCAGGAGTCACTCGAGGAGGTGTTCCAAGGAACCGCCCAGGAGTACGGCATCCAACGGTTCCAGGTCAGCCAAGGACACCTCGACCAGGTCGACGGCGCCAAGGTGTGGCAGAACGCCAAGATCTCGGCCGTCGCGGGCGCCGCGGGTGGCCTCACCGGCGGCATCCTCAACAGCGCGGCGACGAAACCGGTCGGAAAATGGGCGGCCGCCGGGCAGGGTGCCGCGATCGGTGCCACCGCGGGTACCGCGGGCGGTGCGGCTGCCTACGTCGCCACCGGCCTGGATACCAACAACTGGGAATTCGACCCACGCTCGATCACCAGTGGTGCCATCTCGGGTACCGGCCCCGGCGCCATCAACGGCTATCAGAACGCGGGCGACGGCAGCAGCTCCCGCACAGCCCCCGCACCGACGACGACCTCCCCCGCCCCTGGTCCCGACACCCGCACCAGCGACGCGCCGGGAGGCTCGAAGGCAGCACCCGCCTCGACGACCGAGCCGGCCACGCGCGAATCCGACGCGCCCCAGACCTCGACCCCGCCGAGTCCAACCATCACGAACAACTCCCCGGCCGTATCGTCGGCCACCACCAACACCACGACCAACACGCCATCGGCTACCAACAACAACGCACCGGCACCGACCCGCGCACCGACCGTCGGCACCACTAGCACCACCTCGAACTCGACATCCACAGCGGCACAATCGTCCTCGACGAACTCGACTACCTCGGCACCGACGACGACCGCCGCCCAATCGGCGACCTCGGCGACGAATTCCCCTGATACGACGCCATTGTCGGCCGCCTCGACGGGGACGACCGCTGCGGCGATCGACACCGCGACGACCTCGGCGACGAATGCCGACGTCGAGGCGACAACCAGCCAGCCCGCCGAACCAGCGAGCACCGTCCCCGTACCGGATACGACCGATCCGGCCGACGTGTCCCCAGCGGTCGTGGAGGCCGACGCTGCTGTCGCTCAGCCTGATTCAGTGCCACCGGTCGATATCCAGCCCGCCGACTCGACCTCACCGGCCCCGGTCACACCGGTCACCGAGCCCGCTACCCCGCACGCACCGGACACCAACAGCCCACTGACCAATCTGAGCTCCACCACTCCACTCTCGACCGCGATCCCGGCGGCCATATCGACTCCGGGGCCCACCCGAGCATCCGAAACCAGGCCACCGACGACACCACGGCCGGAACCCGGCGCCACCAGTACGCCGGACACCGAAGCGGTCGCCATCGAACACGCGTCGGTCAGCGAGAACGACACAACCACTGACGTTTCCGAAGCGGCCACCCACCGTGCCGCCGATATCGACAACCCGGAGCCGGTCGGCGGCCGTGGGCTCGATACCGCGGTAGTCCAGGCCCGAGCAACGGCATCGACCGAGGCGCCCGCGACCCGGGTGCCGGTGGAAACCGAACAGCGCGGCGCCGACCCCACCAACACCGTGCCCGACACTGCGAGGACCGATCCCGCCGCGCGAGCCACCGCAGCGAACGAACCGTCGTCCAGACCTCGCACCACCGAAGCCCCCGACGTCGCCGCCGGTCCGACCACCGAGAACACCGCGCGCACCGATAGCCCTACCTACGACGCCAGGCTGCCCAGCGGCGAAGGTGTCCGCCACCGACCGACCGGCACCGCCGTCGGCGAGGACCCCCATACCCATCGGGCCACCCAGAACCTGAGCAACGACGGTGCCCACGACGTGGTCGTGCACGGTCGAGCCGACGGCCTGCCCATGCCGGGTAAGCGAGTCCCCGTCCATCCGCAGGAGATCGTCGACGCGATCCGCGCCAACCCGCACTACCGTCCCGGCACTCCGGTGCGACTGGTGTCCTGCCACGCGGCCAATGGTTGGGCACAGTACGTCGCCGATCAGCTCGGCGTGGTCGTCACCGCACCCACCGACCGGGTCGGTGTCCCGCGCGAGCCCAACTCCGCCCCGGTGATCGACAACGGCGGTCGATGGCGCACCTTCCGTCCCCAGCGTGCCGACGAAACACCTTCGAACAGTGAGGAATTCACACAACAGCCGACTCGCGATCACGCCGATGCTGCGACGACACAACCGGAATCAGGCCGAACGGACTGGATGTCCGACGGCCCACCCCGCGCACCAGCCGCCACGCAGCTGCGACCGCCACCAGGAATGACGGAACTACCCGAGCCCGGGGTGGATGCCCGGTTGCTGGGGTCACTTGATCTGTCCGACCCGAGCGTCACCACCGACGACGGCGACCCGCCCGCGATCACCCATATCGACGGTGAACATGTCGACGACTTCTCCCGCCGACTCAGTGCCGAGCGCGGTGCGGCTTACGTGCGCGCCGCCGAGGTCGATCCCGCCGTCACCGCGGCGTACGAGGCGGCCAAGGCCACCGCTGCTCGGCTGGCCGCCGAGCAGGCTGCCGCGGGTGTCGGAGTTCGCACCGCGAAAGACGCACTCAGAGCGGCCGAGACCACCTTGCGCGACGCGACGGAGCAGCAGCGTCCAGCAGCCGAGGAGAACGTACGCGCGGCGCAATCGTCGATGCGTTCGGCGATCGAGTCCGCCAAACAGGCCAAACAAGCACTCCACGCGTTCGAGTCGACCGATCAATCGGCCACGGCCAAGACCGAATACGAGCAGGCCAAGAAAGCGACGCTGCCTGCCGCGAGACGCGGAAATGTCACCGCGATCACCATCGACCGCCTCACCGGGCGAGTCTACGAGGCCGCCAACGGTCCATCGACCTACACGATCCACCCCGACATGTTGCATCGCGCCCTCTACGACAATGTCGCGCTGCGCCAAGACCCCGGCGAGGTCCATACCAACCCCGACCACACCGCGTTCCCCCACGCCGATCACCCCCTCGGCCATGCCGAGATCCGTACCACCAACGCCGCCGTGCACGACCGCGAACTCCTCAACAGCACACCCGAGCACGCCGGGCGATACCCCACCGACCACGACGGCCTCGCGTCGATCCTCAACTCCCCGTTCGTGCCGAGAATCGCCGAGGAGGCGCCGTGCTGCGCGAACTGCACCCGCGTTCTGATCGGGACCGAGAGCACCGCGGGCCACATCATCGACGAGGGCGCGCCCAGGGTCGACCCGGTCCACCACGCCGACCTGGCCCGCGACTCCGAGGACGGGCGGCCGCGCAGCCCGCGTCTGGTCTCCACCGTGTACCCCGAAGGGCATTCGCATCGCACCGCTGATGACGACACCGACTGGATGTCCGACGACAGCGCGCAACCGGATCGGCAACCGCCGGACGACAGTGGGGATCTGACCGGCCCGTCCACCCCTGATCACGCGACACCGCACGTGCCGACGAATTCGGTGGTGCGCGAACGGCTTCGAACGTTGAGCAGGCAGATCACCGCCGCCGCGACGGAGCAGCATTCGGCCCGACGGCAACTCTCGACGCTCGCGCAAGAGCTCGGCATCGATCCGGGCAGGAGCGGCCCGCGAACACTGGCCGACGAGATCCGGTCCGCATCGCAGGCCCGAATTGATACCGCCGCACAGGTTTACGAGCAGCGACCGAGCACTCCGGACGACATGGTCCGCCATATCTACCGGCGTCACGCGGCCGAGCGCACGATCGACGCACTGGCAGCGCTGAACAACCGGGCGGAGCGACAGCTGGACCGGTACCTCCAGGCGCGCACGACCGAGAGCGAGCTACGCGCCGAGGCAGGACGGCGCGCGGTCGCCGATATTCTCACCGCGGCGGGAGCGGACGTCCGATCCGAGGGGGTCGGTGTCGTTCCCGGACGGCCGCCGCACGCCCTCGCCGTGTCGACCACCGACCCGCACTCGCTGCTGGACGACAGCCGTCGGCGCGAACTCCAGGACGCCGGGATCGGTGTCGAGTACCACCGGGTGGTCATCGACGACGCGGGCAACGTGCACGTATTCGACCTCGGCAGCTCGCAGAACCACACCACGCCACCGCGAATCCCCGGACCCGAGACCACACTCGGCGACCACTATCGGGCCGGTGATCGCGCGCTCGAGACGGCGCGGCAGCGGGCGGTCGAGCAACTCGAGGATGCCTACCGACGAGTCGTCGGCGAGACCCGACCCGAGTCGCCGCTCCGCCGCGACCCAGCGGTGTCACAGCGGATCGACCAGGCCAGGGCGGAAGCGCTCGAGCGGCTCCGGCAGACCCATCAGGCCATGGCGACCGAGCTGGACACAGCCACGCGAGAGGCGCTCGGACGGCTCGGCGAACCCACCTCCACACCCGCGCCCGATCCCGCCCCAAGTCAGGCCCCGGTGCCCGCCGCGCGAACCGGGACGCGCGCACGACTACGCCGGATCGTGACCGGGGTTCGAGAACGGATCGCGGAGTGGAACCAGGCGGTCGCCACCGCCAAACATCCCTCTGGTTCGGGCCTGGACGGCAAGGGCCAGAACGAGCTCTTCCATACGCCGTTTCGCGTCAGCGCCCAGACCGAGCACCGCAACCCCGGCGAGAAGGAGGCGTTCGCCGACGTTCAGGCCCCCAATATCGCACGAATTCTGCACGAGGCAGCGGTCCTGTACAAGAACCGAGAGCTGCTCTGGCGCAACTATGTCGGGTGGACGGAGGCCAGCTCGGACACGCCGCCCACGCGCCGTTCGGACGGTACTCCGTATCGGTACTGGAACGAGGGTGCCGTCGAGAATGCCGATGACCAGGAGTTCGTGCGACTCGAAGCCGAACGGACGGCGGCCATCTGGCGGCAGGTCACCCGACCGGCCGGGACCGATCCCGATTCCCGGGCCGAACTCGATCAGGTGGCCGTCGAGCAGAACCCCGAGTTGGCTCGCCGCCTACAGCGCGCCGCCGCACCCGCCACCGACGCCCTGTTCGCCGAGACCAATCCGGTCGATCCCACCCAGCTCACACCCGAGGCGCGCGCCGCGTACGCCGACGCGCTGCGCCACGCGACACTCCTGCGACGACAAGCCGAGGCACTCGACCTCACCCTGACCGACCTCGGTCCGGCCGGGCTGCGGCAGGCCGCCGCCGAACTACACGCGCGAAATGTGCGTCTCGCCGGTGCCATCGACGCGGCCGTGGACACGTGGCAACGGTTCCGCGGCGAGGACGCGCGACTCCCCTTCACCCGTGACGTCGACATCACCCGCAACAACTCGGGTTCGCGGCTGCTCCGTGAAATCGCCGGTGAGCAAGCGTCTTTCGTCGATCGTTCGGTGGCCAATCCAGCCAACATGGGCAGCGGCCCCGAGTTCTCTACCCCACAGGACGAAGCCGTCTGGCAGGCGGAAGCGGCCAGACGCACGTCGCTGCGCAACGAGGCCGCGGCGTGGGCGGCCTACCTCGACGTCGACGATGTCGCCGCCCTGGATGACGTCCGGACCCAGGAGCAGGTTCTGCGTGACCGGCTCGCCGCCGACATCCGGCAGTCTGCCGATTTCGTCCGGCGATCCGAACAGTATCTGCGCGTCCAAGCCAGGCTGGATGCCCTGACCGACGTCGATCGCGCGCCCGTGGCGCCCATCGATCCGCCCGCGCGCCTCGACCCGGCCGAGCTGGCACTGCCGAACGATATCGACCTCGCCGTGGTCGAGCTGGCGGGGCGATTGGGCATCGATCGCGCCGCCCTCGACCCCGCCCGAATTCGAGAGACGCTCGAAGCACTGCGTCGCGACAACATCATTCGAGCCGGACGCGTCGAGGCCTTGGCCGCGCTGGCCCATCACCAGGTGGCGTGGGCGGCGGCGGTCGCGGCGAACAAGTCCGAATCCGAGCACAACCAGCCGATGCCGGTCGTCGAGCCGGGGCGGCTCTTCCCGGTCCCGAATCGGATCGACTCCGACGCGTTCCTGCGCGCCATCGCAGGCGGCCACGATATCGCGACCGCCCTGAACTCCGCGCGGACCACGATCGATCCGAACGCGGACTGGCTGCGATTCGCCCTCGTCTACGACACCGACCTGAAATCACACGAGGTCGATGTCGTCGCTGCTGTCGTGCAAGCCGATATCGCCGTCCTGACCGATCGGCTGGCGCAGCTGGAGACCGGTGCCACGACGCCGGACTCCGCGCGAACGGCCGATCGACTGCGAGCCGAGATCGCACGCCGACACGACTGGCTCGACACCCTCCGCGCGACGACGAGCAAGCCGGATGCCGACCGAATCACCCGGACCCACCAGGAGATTCGCGCGGAGATCGTCCGGCGCGCCGCCGAGATCGAAGCGCTCGCGGACCTGACGACCCGCGCCGGTCCGTCCCCGCACCGCGCCGACCCGGCCGTCGGTCCCAACGCCGCGCCCACCGGGCACCCGCTGGCCGAGACCGCCCGCCGGCTCGTCGACCGGTTCAGCGCGACCGCCACGACGATCGTCGAGCATTTCGAACAGCTCGCCCACACCCTCGACGCACAGGCCGAGACGACACTGTCCAACGATGCCGCCTGGGAATCGACGGGCCCGGCACGCAGCCACGTCGCGACCACTCCCGAGGTGGCGGCGGACCTCGCCGACCTCGCGAACCGGGTCGAACACGCTGCGACACAGCGTGATTCCGCGGCCGACGCGCTCCGGGCGCGAGCGCGAGACCTCGGCCTCGATCCCGATATCCGTGGGCCCCGGCAAGCATGGCAGGCGATCACCGACCACCTCGGTCCCCGACGCGCCGCCGCCCGACAGGTTCTCGACCGAGGAGCGGGCACGGTCAGCGAGCATCTGGACGCGCGCGCCGTGATCGATGCGGCACAGCGCCACCAACAAGCCGCCGACCAGCTCATGTTCGACTACCTGCGGGCCCGGGATCACGTCGAGGACCTTCGCACCCAACTGTTGGCCCGCGCCGCCGCGGATGTACTCGAGGCGGCGGGCGCGCTCGATCACCACGCGGGCGTCGGTACGGTACCGGCCCCCACCGCGCAGGTGCTGGCGGTAACCGGCGATTCGGATCCACACCGCCGCACGTTGTCGGCGAACGACCATCGCCGCCTGCTCGCGGCGAATGTCGCGGTGACCTTCCAGCGCGTGCTGGTCGGTGAACGCGGCGAGGTCCATGTCGTAGAGCTGCGGCTCCGTGGCGGCAACGATCCGACCGCCGGTCCGATCGGGGATCCCCGCGTGCCGCCGCCGGGCCCGGTCAACCTGGCCGGGCCTGCGACGGAGCAGGGGCACCCGGATCCGACAACCCGGCCGGATTCGACCGAACGCCAGGCGAATCCGTCGACACCCGAGAACATCACGCGGGGACTGCTCCCCGACTTCAACCGGGTCGACTACGAGTTCTCGGTGAATCCCGTTCAGGCGCACGAGGATCCGGAACTACTGCAGCAGATGGAAGCGCTGCTGACCACACCGAGTGGAGGCTTCGAGACACACTTCGATCCGCGCACCCACCCGGCCGCGCGGCACGTCAACGGCGAAGGACCCGACGGTCCGGGACGGCTCAACAACTGCGGCTGGGCGGCCATGGCGGGGATGTCCACGTTCTTCGGTGATCCGAGGGTGGCACCGAGGATGCTGCCGGTCCTGGGCCCCAACGGGACAGCGGTGTATCAAGGCGGCCTCGATCGCGAATACATCAGCCGCTGGCTCGGTACCGGCTGGCTGCAGTTCGACCCGGCGATGAGTATCGAGGACCAGTACCGCGCACTGCACGATCTGGTCGCCGAGCTCGGGCCCGGTACCGCCGTCTACGTCGCCACTCGCTGGCAACGACTCGATCAGGACGGCAACCGCGTCTTCCGGCCCGACGGTTCGGCCCGCCTGACCGGCGGTCACGCCACACTCGTCGTGTATCCGCGAGACGCCGACACTCCCGTGTGGTGGGACACGCAGGAACTGACGGCGACCGACCGTCCACCGGCGAAGATGCTGCGCGAAGCCGGCACGCTGCAGGTCGGCATCGTCCGTGCGGACGGGTCGATCTTCGATCCCACGGATGCCGCCGACCACCGCATCGCCGCGACACAGTCGTGGACCGCGCTGCCGTCGACCGACCCGGTTCTGCGAACGATGCACGCCACGCTCTCGGACGAGCAACTCCGGGGTGCGTCGCCGACCCCATCGGAACAACCACCAGATCTCACCACCGCACCAGATCTCGGCACCGAGTCACCCGCGATCGCCACTCCCGGCTTCGACATCACCAACACCGTCGATACTGACGGCAACCCGGTCACCAGCCTCACCCTGCGCATCCACCTGCAGCAGACCGGCGACATCACCCCCGGTGAAATGGGCCGGGTCCGCGCCTCGACCCAACTCGCACTGACCGAGATCTTCGGCGCATCGGCGATCACCGAGCCTTCCCATGCGCTCGAACCTGCGGCTCCGCACACTCCACTCCAGCTCCCGACCGGTGCTCGCCTGCAGGTACGGGTCGAGTTCGTCGACCAACCCGGTGCCGCGCACCTGCGCACCCCGGTCTCGCGGATCGCGGGCCTCATCCCGCATGGCTGGGCACCGGACGCCACACCCACCGAGCTGGCCGAACAGATCCGCGACCACTTCGGACTCCAGCCCCACAACAACACCCACGACCAGGGCCTGTCGCTCGACGGCATGGAGCTGTACGAGCTACGCGACGAGATCAGCCACCGCATCACCGCCGCGAACACCCGTTGTCCGCTCCCCGCCATCGCCGACGCCCGCGTCCTCGGATTCCACCCACCCGTCGCGCTCGAACAACAGCACTATCAGGAAGACCTGCGGGCAGCGGCCCTGGAGGGCGACCACTACGTCTCGGGCTTCGACCCCCGCAGACACCCCGTCGCCGATCTCGTCAACGACGGTGGAACGACACGCGGCGGCCGCGAATCGAATTGCTGGGAAACCTCGGTCGCGGCGATCACGACCTTCTTCGGCGACCCCCATGTCGCTCGCGCCGCGCTGGCAGTCCCCGGCAGGAACGGTGTACCGGAATACCGAGCTATCGGTGACGACTCCGCTATCCGGCAGTGGCTCGGTGCCGACTCGATCGACTTCTCCCACACCGGATCCGACATCACCGAACACTTCGACCGACTACATGACCTCATCGCCGAAATCGGGCCCGGATCAGCGGCCTTCGTCGGAATCACCTGGCAAGGCGACGGCCAGGAACCCGGCGGACGCCACATGATGGTCATCGTCCACCCCACCGACGGATCCGGCCCCATATGGTGGGACCCACAATCACGTAAGACCTGGGATCGCGCACCCGCCCAGGTGGTGCGAAAGACAGCTGTTCTCACCGCGATTCCGCTACTGCCAGACGGGAGCCCTTACCGTGTCGCTACCGATACGCACCGAAGCCCAAGCCAGGGAATACATCACCCGGAGCCTCCCACTGGGCCAAGCCCTCGCGATGCGAGCATTCCAACAGGGCTGGGTAGCAACCCTGATCGAACCGGACCCCACCCGGCGACTGGGACTCCCGGTATTCGTTCTGAATTCCGAGACCGGCTTCATCTTCAAATACCCGAGCTGGGCAACGGATCTCGTGATCGCGAGCTATCAGCAAACACTACGGGAGGGCGCGCAACCGCTGGGCAGCCAGATCTTTCCCTTCCGCACCCGAATACACCTGCACCTGAACGAGGACAAACCGGACCGGGTGTGGTACCGGATGCACCAGGAATCGCTGACCGAACCGGGACAGACCGAGCCCGAGTACCGGCTGACCGTGTTCAAGAACAACCATCGGTATCACCCGACGACCTTCCCCGACGCGCGGGCGGCAGCCAAGATCCGGTACCTGTTCGAGACCGAGGGGAGCTGGCCACAGCACCTGACTCTCGACTACTGACCGACAACGACACCGCATCTCCCGACAAACCGTTCACGCTGAACCTCGCGCCGGACCGCCCGGGTATCGCCGAGGCCCACGCCCGGTACGGCACCGAAACCGTCGCCGGCGTCGCCCATCACGCGGACGACTCGGACCTGAACGATCTCGCCCAGCGAGTTCGCCGCGACGACAACTACTTCACCGCCGACGTCCATCTGAGCGACGACGGCGAAGCGATAATCGGCGGGCATCGTTACACCGCTGAGGAATACGGCGATCTGCTCCGTCAGCACACGAGCTGGGACGGTACGACGCCCGTTCGCCTCGTCGGCTGCGACGGCGCCGTCAACGACTTCGCCGCTCGACTGGCAACCCATCTCGGCACCGATGTCCTCGCGCCCACCGAACACGCGTGGACCGACGGTCACGGTCGCGTCTACACCAGCAGTGTCGAGATCGGCCCCGATGGCAACCCACGGCCGCGCATCCCACCCGACGGCCACTGGATGACCTGCCACCCGGACGGCACTGTTACCCGAACCGGGCTCGACGGCTTCGTCCCCGGCACCCCGGACGCTGATCGACGATCCCCGGATCCCAGCAGCGCCCGCGATCGAGGAAAGAAGAACCGCAACGCCACTGAACCAGCCGATTCGGTCGAACATGCCGATCAGATCGAGACGTCATCGACACGCGTCGAAGAACTCGCGCACGAGAGTCCACCGCACCGGGCGGAGACCAGGGCAACACCCACAAGCACCGAGTTCGTACCCGCGACTCCCGCGAATCCGCAACCGAGTCAGACTGTGCTTCCTGCCGAGTCGACCGAGCAGAGTGTCGATGACGTCGTCGACAACAACACCACCGTTCGAGAATCGTCGATAATCGCGCCCGATCTCTCGGCAATACCTCCGCTCGGCGATTTCATCTACGGATCCAGCGACAGTGAGCTACTCCACACTCTCTCCGCAATGAACGGCAGATATGGACCGTTCGATGTGAGAATCGACGAGGCCGAATACCAGGATGTCGACAACAGGTACGACATGCAGGCACAATTCAAGGTCATCGCGTCAGTTCACGATACGGAACTCGGCAAAGTCGGCATCATCAAGTATTTCATCTATGCAGACCACAACGGCAAACTGGCCCTCTTTCATCAACTCATCAAGTTGGACCCCATAGCGCAAGGGCGCAGATTTTCCGAGCATTACACGAATGCAATGAATGAGTACTATCTTCGATCTCACATACACCGGGTCGAGATTCAAGCAGCACTCGACGGGGGTGGATATGCCTGGGCGCGGAGGGGTTTTGATTTCGATCCGGACCCAAAGAAGTTGAAACTCTCCGTGTCCAACATAAAATCAAGGATTGGCGCGATATATGATGAGTGCTCACAAGCGGAGCGTTCACAATTGGACGAAATATTGGAGAGATTCAGCGGAGATATCTCCGAGTATCCTCGGCCGATAGAACTGGCAAACCTGGCCGGGGACGATGGTAAACTCGGCAAAAGACTGATGCGTGGCTCCGAATGGTGGGCGAGATTGGATATCGGAAATGCTTCCTGAGGAACGAGATTTTCTTAATGAGCGAGGCCGGGCCTCGGTGCACCACTTCTGGAACTTCGTCAAGGCACGAGATCTAGATTTCGACATGCGACTCTGGCCAGAAGATGTTCAACAAGTATTCGATACTGAAAGCCGGGAACTGTCAGCAGAGTGGCGACGCAAGGGCGAAGAGCTCGCGCAGCGATTGAAACCGCTGCGCGGCGTGCCACGATTGGTCAGTGTCTACGACGGCCGGGACGCATCCGGCCACCCCATCATCGACCGACCCACCGTGATGCGAAAAATCCACCCACTGTTGTTGACCTACCTCGAATCAGCCCCGATCATCCTCTCCGCACGCGGCTTCGGCGAAGACGAATTCGCGCCCGGTGATCACGATGTGCCACTGAACTTCCGCACCGATGGCACCTGGATCTGGGCCGGAGCTGTCCCCCATTACCTCCGTAAGCATGGCCTCTCACCCGAGCCCAACTTGACCCAGCACATCCTCGACAACGAATTCCAACTCGAAGAGGTGGACGAAGAGACCAAACAACGCGCGCTCGAGGTCATCACCGAACAATAATGCGATGATAGACCGCCTGGAAACGCATACTGCGCGGCTTCGAATGGTGGGGCAGAATCGAGTTGGAAAATGCTACCTGAGGACCGAGAATTCATCGCAGAACGCGAGAAGGCGATGTCGGATCACTTCACAGCCTTCGTCAAGAGGAACAGTTTGAGCCTGGACCGCACGCAATGGCCAGAGGATTTCGAAGACGAGTACTACTGCGAGTGGGTGGAATTGGACTCCGACTTGCACCGGAAGGCCGATATACGCGATGAACGCCGCAAAGCATTTACCGAAGCTCCCCGTGTCGCCCCCGTCGTCGACGGCTACGATGAAGATGGCCGCCCGCTCGACCGCCGCCCGCTGATGAACAAACTCCACCACCCCATGCTGAGCTACCTGGAATCCGCACCGGTCATCTGGTCGGAACCAGGATTCGGCGAGGATGAATTCGCCCCGGGTGAATTCGATGTCCCGCTGAACTACCGCACCGACGGAGCCTGGATCTGGGCCGGTGCCGTCCCGCACTACTTCCGAAAGCACGGTTTCCCGCCTGCCCGCTACCTCAAACGTCACATCATCGACAACGAATTCCATCTCGCCGAAGTCGATGAGGGAACCAGACAACGCGCGCTCGCGGTCGTCACCGGACAATGATCAGCACCGCAAACCGGCGGCCCGACTAGTCGATCACGTACCGGGAGACACCTGGTTCCAGATCTTTTCGCTGAGGCGGTTCGCGATGTCCGCCAAGGCTCGGCCGTTGTTCGACGGGCCGAACGCTGGGCCGGGGCGCAGGCGTAGTGCGAGTTCGCCGAGCATGCTGCTGACGTGAACGCCGCTCAGGCCGGGCCACCGGATATCCGTGTGCCGTTCATCGAATGAGTCTGCCGCGAGGAGGCTTTCGATCGCTGAGGCCTCCCCCTCCAACGTCACTGGAAGCACGCGGCCACCCACGTGGGCGAGCCGACTTCGCAAGTGCAACGCCGGGTCCCGGACCAGGTGAGTTCGGCTCGGATCTGTTCGCGGTGGCCGATCACGCGCCACGAGGTAGAGGTCGATCAGTGCGGTGGTGGATACCGGGTCGGTGAGCTGCCCGCTACCGTTCTCATCGAAAGTGTCGAGCCATCTGATACTGGCGTCGCGGAGCCGTTGGTACTTCGTGTCAGGGACAGCCGAGAACGGAGTCGCGGGAATTTCGCGCCGGAACTCCGTGCGAGCGCGGAACGCACCCGCCGCATCGGTGACGACCGCGGCGAGCGATGCCCCGCTGCTGTCGATTCCGAACGCGGCACCGGGGATGAGCCTTGCCGACAGCTCGTCCAGCAGGTCGGCGACGACAGCCGCTTCGACCGGGGACAGCAGCAGTGGTCGGTACGGGGTTCGGGCCGGGTCGGCGAGGGATTCCTCGACGTAGCGGGCGAATTCTGTCAGGCCGTAGGGCTCGGTTCGATGGTGGGTGAGCGTCCCGAAATGCAGGAAGTGTCGAGTCGGATCCACCGGGGAAGCGGCGGGTATCCCGCCGCGAATCCGATGCTGGATATCTTCCGCGGCGGTCAGGAAGTCGGCTCCGGAGCCATTCGGACCATCCAATACCCCGCACAGCGACAGCACCGACTCACGCAGTTCTCGGTACTCCCGCACCGACTCCGGCGAAAGTGGTCGCACTGGAACGATATAGGCCGAATCGGCCGATGCGAGATGATCGACGGGGGCCATCACGCCAGGATGACCGGCGGTCGGGTGCACGCGGTCCGGAGCGGTTACGTACAGCCTGGTCGGGCCCGGGTAGAAGGCCGGGCGACCGTATTCGGTTTGCGCCAGTAGTTCGGCTGCCAAATCCTCGGCGAGGATGCCGAGTTCTGATTTCATCGGCAGCAAACCGTAGGTGATACCGGGACGGAGCCTCGCCGCGAGCTCTTTCAGCAGAATCCCGGCCGCGAAGGCGACACGTTCTGTCAGCGCGACGAGATCTGGTTCACCGGCGGTCGATTCGGCGCTGTCGGCCTCGGCGGCCAGCCTCGCACGGATATCGATGGCCTCATCCAGCAGGGTTCTGCCCACGACGCTACGGAGGAAAAGTCCGGGGTCGCCGCCATGCGGCACACCGGAAGGCCGAGCCGACTCGACGACACCGGCCAATGCCTCGAATGCCTCGACCACGGATTCCTCGTCGACCGGCTCGGTGCTCGTGCCTTGTTCGGCGAGCGAATCCAGCAGGCGGACCACCGCATTACGCAGGTCCGAATCCCGCACCTGTTCGACATCTTCCAGCCAGGACTGCCAATCGTCGAGATCGGAAGCTGGCCTCGGCCGCGGCTGTGGTGCTCGCGCGGAAAGATCGTCGGCGATTCGGTCGGCGAATTCGGCCAAGGCCATACCGCCGGCGGACAACCCGAACGCGGCGCCTGGACGCAGTCGTGCGGCGAGCTCGCGCAGCAGATCGGCGACGGCGGATACCTGAAGAGCTGTCAGCTGTACATCCCGCACGTCCGCAGCACTCTCGACAGTGAGGAAGTGGACGTCGGACAGCTCGATCGCCGAACCATTCACCGTCCCCCACATCATCTGGCGACCGGGGTCGATCGGAGCGCGCTCAGGTAAGCGCCCGACTACGGCGCCCTGAAACGCTGAATACACTGGGTCGACAATGTCGACGGGCCGAACCGGCGGGGTCTTCTCGCCACACCGCCGCACGAACTCAGCTGCCGCGTCACGGAGCACGCTGCTCGGCGCCACGGACAATAGATCGTCGTCTGCCATTCGAGAACTGTGTTCCGTCCATCGTTGCCCGGATCCGGCGCGGAGTTCTCCCGCCCGACGATCCCATCCTACGGCCGCGCGGCGGTCGTAGCGATCCAGCGCCGTCGCGCATTTCGTCGCCGGGCATGCCATCCTCGGTGGGGCACCGAGTATCGACGACAGGGCGACAGGCGATGAGCGCACCGCTTCACTCCACCGAGGAAGCCATCGACTACCTCACGAGAACCGTGGGAATCTATCCTCATTTCGACATCGACCACTTCGAGCACGGCTGGCTGGTCGTACCCTGCCCCAGCCCGGAGGAAGAAGCCGCGGGCGTCTGGATGCTGGGCTACACCCAGCGGATCGTCGACGCGCGCACCGGGGTGATCACCGAGTTCGGCAGCAGCGCCTCGCCCACAGAGGCCGTCCGGCAGTACAGCGCCTTCGTCGAAGACGGCACGCCGATGTCCGGGATCCAGATCTACCCCCACCGCACCGAAATCCACGTTCACCGGCTCGAGGAAACTCCGACCGTGATCGAATACTTCACCCAGGTCCGGGATATCGGAAGCGGCGAACCCCAACCCGCCTTCATTCTGACAATCAACAAGCAGACCAGGCACTTCGAACCTACCGATGCGGCATCGAGAACGATCTTCGACTGGGCGACAACGTCATTCGAGACCGATCGGATGTGGCCGACCAGCGGGACAGTGCTAGGACCGCTCGGCGCGTAAGGCTTTCACGATCGTCGAGACTCGGGCGTTGACCATGGAGACGAGACGATCAGCGGTCACGGAGGTCGCCACCAGAGGAGTGGTGTCGTTGACTGCGTACCGACCGTCCCCCGGGACGTCGCGCCAGGTCAGGGTTCGGCTGATCAGACCATCGGGGCCGTAGATCGAATCTCCCTGTGCCACTTCGATCGTCCCCGCGCAGACCGAGGGGATCATGAAGTCCCGGTGGTGCCTGGAGGATGCGGCACCCGCGGTGGCGAAGATTCGCGAGGGGGCATCGTGATCGGCGGGGGTGGGCGCGGGCGGCAGCGGGATCTCGTTGTGGCGTCCGGGGTCGCAGGTGGGCAACAGGTCGACCACAGCATTGCCCAGGCTCACCGCTTCGCATTCGGTCATGGTGTATCCACCTCCGTACCAATAGGATTCGCCCGGATGCTGGACGACGGTGTACCCGCGGGATCCTTTGCGGGTCGCCAGGACGCGGACACGGACCGCGGGCGATTCGCCACGCACGGTTTCGTCCACGCCGAAGGCGGTGATACGGATGTCGGGACGCGCCATCTCCGCGATTCTGGCCCGGAAGTCGTAGCCGAGGCGGCGGTCCAGATCGGCCAGCTTCTGCCGCTTCTCCCTCTCGAACTCCTGATGGCTCTGGGTTCGTGACGTGTAGAGGAAGGGGGCGGGGTGGTAATCGGTGGTCACGTGCTCCCACAGGGCGAAGAACTCGGTCTCGGTGAATCGCCAGGATCGGTTCATCGGTCAGCGCCTACCGGGCTCGGGGACGTCCTGGTCTTGGACGGCGTCGGGGTCTTCGCCGATCACCGGGTTCACGACCACCTGCGCCTCGCCCAAGCCCTCGTCCATATGCGCCGCCGAATCCAGGTATCTGGCACGTTGATGGGAGTCCTGCCGATTCCCTTGGCCTGCGGCGCCGGCACCGGCGGGGCCCATGGCACCCGGCATGGCGGCTCCACTACTCGCGGCGACAACACCGGCGGTGGGGGTGACCGAGGCTGCCAGACCCGCACGAGGGAACAGGTTCGACTGGGTGCCCGCACGCAACGACGGTGCCGCCGCACCGGGCGCACCGCCACCGCCTCGGACTCCACCGCCACCGCCGGCGGCAACCGAGCCGGGCTTCGACGAGTTCGGCGAACCGGTGAGGGCCGACACCGGCGAAGTCGTCGTGGGCGAGGTCGCGGTGGGCGAGGTCGATGGAGTCGACGTCGTCGGCGTGGTCGACGGTGAGGACGAATCGGAGGTGTCCGTGCCGGAGGTCGTCGGACTGGTCGTCTCGGTGGGTGAGGTGGACGGCGTGGTATCGGAGGTCTGGTCGTCGGAGGTGGAGTCGTCGGTGGTTGTCGACGGGGTCTGCGTGGTCGGGGATTCCGTGGTCGGGGTTTCGGTCTTCGGCGTATCCGGAGTGGCCGGCGTCTCCTCCGGGGTATCGGACGGTTGCTTCACCGGAGCGCCGCCATCGTCTCCGCCGCCCGGCGACGACGGTGAACCACCGCCGTTGCCGAGACCCGCGCCCGGTTGCTCCAGTTCAGGAAGGGGGGCGGGCGCCGACGCGACCGGATTCAGGAATCCCGGCACCGTTGGCACCGACTTGGCGGCACCGTCGATATTGTTCGGATACCAGTTCGTCCACGTGTCGCGGTGTCCGTTCAGCCTCTCCAGGAACGCCGCTTCGCTGACCTTCGATTTGGCCCGGAACGCGCTTTCCGTCTGCGCGGGGAGACTGGGATACAACCCGGAGATGGTGCTGTACACGAACGCCAAATTGTCGCTCATCAGATCCGTGGCAGCTACCAGTTGCGCCATCGAGTTCACGTAGGCCGAGACCGCCGTCCTGGCACGCGTACCCGCTGGGCTCTTGATACCTTCCGAGACCGCCTTGTCCATCGTGTTGCCGAAGACCGCGACATCTTCTTTCATGGTGTCCGACATCGTTCCCCACCGTGACGCGGCAATGCGGAGAGTCCCGGCATTCGAAATCATCACCAAACGATTCTTGTACAGCGTGTCCCAACTCAACGAGGATCCACTGACAGCGGAAATGATATTGCTGTAGCGCTTTTCGGACTGTCCGCTCAAGTCCACCAGCTCTTTGCCGAGTTGTGGTTTGTCCGGGGGTGTAACCTCCACTGCCCTACCTGAATTGACGGTGCGGGACGTGGGTTTCAGCGCCTGTGGTTCCGCACGTTCGACGATCGTGACGACCTCCCGGCCGACCTCGTTCCGCAATCGCGTGAACCCATCGGCCGCGCTTTCGTCGGACTGTACGTAGCGTCGTTCGGCCTGGACGAACATCTCACCGAGATCGGCGACGGCCTTCTGGTGTTCCTTCATTCGGCTCTCGAGGTCACTGCCCGCCATATTGAACCGGGCCGCGAGCGCTTCCCCGCACGCCTGGGCACTGACGGCCTCGACGTGCTGGACCAGCGATGCGTGGACTGCGATGACATCGAGCGTCTCGAGGAATCGCGCACAAGCCTGCGCGCACGCTGCCGCGGTTCCCATCTCGTAATACAGTCCGCCGCTGGATGCCTCGGCCATCAGGCTCGGCACCGCCCCATCCGTCGTCACCGCGCGGCCCCCCTAGCCTCCGAGCGCGCCGATCCGGCCAACGCGCCTTCGCTCCATCCGCTGCGATCCTACGAGACCTCGCGCCGACGCGCTCGGTCGGCCAAATGACAAGGGGCCCTGCCGCTCCGAGGAACGACAGGACCCCTGGTCCGGGTATTCGCTTGTCTTACAGTGCTTTCAGTTCCTCGGTGACCGCACCGACGGACTTCTTCGCATCACCGAACAACATCGAGGTGTGGTCGGCGTAGAACAGCGGGTTGTCGATCCCGGCGAAGCCGGAGTTCATCGAGCGCTTGAGCACGATGACGCTCTGGGCCTGGTCGACGTTGAGGACCGGCATGCCGTAGATCGGGCTGGACTTGTCGTCGCGGGCGGCCGGGTTGGTGACGTCGTTGGCGCCGATGACCAGGACCACATCGGTGCGGCCGAATTCGCCGTTGATGTCGTCCATTTCCTTCATCGCGTCGTAGGAGACCTCGGCCTCGGCCAGCAGCACGTTCATGTGACCGGGCATGCGACCGGCGACCGGGTGGATCGCGTACTTGACCTCGACGCCCTTGGCCTCGAGCAGCGACGCCATCTCCTTGACCACGTGCTGGGCCTGGGCCACGGCCATGCCGTAGCCGGGGACCACGATCACCTGGTTGGCGTAGGCCATCTGGATCGCGGCATCAGCGGCCGAGGTCGCTTTCGCGGTCTTGGCCTCACCGTCACCCGAACCGGCGACCGCGCCGCCGCCACCGAAGCCACCGGCCACGATCGCGGGGATGGAGCGGTTCATGGCCTTGGCCATCAGGTTGGTGAGGATGGTGCCGGACGCGCCGACGATCATGCCCGCGACGATCATCGCGGTGTTGTTCAGCGCCAGACCCGCGGCCGCGGCCGACAGACCGGTCAGGGCGTTGAGCAGCGAGATCACGACCGGCATGTCCGCGCCGCCGATGGGCAGCACGACCATCAGGCCGAGCACACCGGCGAGCAACAGCAGCCCGATCATCCACAGCTGCGAAACACCACCGTTGTCGGCACCGAGGCCGATCACGACCGCGCACACGATCGCACCGAGGAGCAGCAGCAGGTTCAGCGGCTGCTGCAAACGGCCGATACCGATCGGCTTGCCGGACAGGATCTCCTGCAGCTTCGCGAAGGCGATGATCGAGCCCCAGAAGGAGATCGAGCCGATCACCGCGGCGAACAGCGAACCGATGATGATGTGGACGGTCGGTTCCTCGTGCAGCTGCGAAAAGCCGGCGCTGTCGACGAATTCGGCCCACGCGATCAACGCGACGGTGCCACCACCGACACCGTTGAACGCCGCGACCAGCTGCGGCATCTCGGTCATCTTGGTGCGGATGGCGGGCGGAACACCCAGTGCCACACCGACGATCAGACCGCCGGCGATGAGAATCCAGTTGAGCAGGGCGGCGTGGCGGACCGAGATCAGGGTGGCGACCACGGCCAGACCCATACCGACAGCGGCGATCTGGTTGCCACGTACGGCGGTCTTCGGGCCGGTCAGGCCCATCAGGCCGTAGATGAACATGGAGAAGGCCACGATGTAGAGGCCGTTGACCAGGTAGGTCATATTGTCGACTGCGTGCATCACTCGGCCGCCTTCTTCTTACCCTTGAACATGCCGAGCATGCGGTCGGTGACCACGAAACCACCGATGACGTTCAGTGTTCCGAACACCACCGCGACGAACAGGATCACCTGCACCAGCAGCGAGGGGTCCTTCACGTTGCCAAGGGTCACCAGCGCACCGAGCACGACGATGCCGTGGATGGCGTTGGTGCCCGACATCAGCGGGGTGTGCAGGGTGTTGGGGACCTTGGAGATCACCGCGAAGCCGACGAAGCCGGACAAAACGAGGATCGCGATATTGGCGAGCAGTTCGGTGTACATCAGGCTTGCACCTCACGTGTGACGCAGGAGTCGGCCAGGACCTGATCCTCGAAGTCGGGGGCGAGCTTGCCGTCGACCAGCATCAGTTCCAGCAGCGCCGAAATGTTCTTCGAGTACAGCTCGGAAGCGTGCTCGGGCATCGTGGCGGGCAGGTTCAGCGGCGAGGCGATGGTCACCTCGTGCTTGACCACGACCTCGCCGGGCTCGGTGAGCTCGCAGTTGCCACCGGTCTCACCGGCCAGGTCCACGATCACGCTGCCGGGCTTCATGCCCTCGACAGCGGCGGCGGTGACCAGACGCGGGGCGGGGCGACCCGGCACCAGCGCGGTGGTGATCACGACGTCGAAACCCTTGATGGCGTCTTCGAGGGCCTGCTGCTGCTGGGCCTTCTCCTCGTCGGTGAGTTCGCGGGCGTACCCGCCTTCACCGGCGGCGTCGATCCCCAGGTCCAGCCACTGCGCACCGACCGAACGCACCTGATCGGCGACCTCGGGACGCACGTCGTAACCGGTGGTCCGCCCGCCGAGACGCTTGGCGGTGGCCAAAGCCTGCAGACCGGCGACGCCGACACCGAGCACCAGCACGGTGGCCGGCTTCACGGTGCCCGCGGCGGTGGTCAGCATCGGGAAGAACCGGGTCGACTCCGACGCGGCGAGCAGCACGGCCTTGTAGCCGGCCACGTTCGCCTGCGAGGACAGGGCATCCATCACCTGGGCGCGCGAGATACGCGGAATCGCCTCGACGGCGAAGGCCTGCACACCGGCGGACTTCAGCGCACCGATCTGATTCTCGGCATTGCGCGGGGCGAGGAACCCGATCAACGTCTGCCCGGAGGACAGCTTGGCCACCTCGGCATCGCTGGGCGGGGCGACCTTGACGACGACCTCGGCCGACCACGGATCACCGATGGTCGCGCCTGCCTCGACGTAGGCAGCGTCGGGAATGAGAGCGCCGAGGCCGGCACCGGCTTCCACGATCACCTCGACACCCTGCTTGGACAGGGTGGGGATGATCTTGGGTACCAATGCGACTCGCCGCTCACCCGGGCCGGACTCGCGAACGACTCCGACACGCGCTCCGCGCGGCGAACCCTCGCCCACGTTTTGCGTTGTCTCCACTAGTCAGACTTCCTTTTCGTGCTGGCTTCGAGCCTGGGAACAACGGGTTGCCGAAGTTACCTGCGGGTAAGTTCGACTCAAATCCTCGCAACTGTACTCGGCTCGCGGTGAGCCTAGCGGAGATGCCCGTCACAACGGAGAACTGGACTGACGACCACAAATCGGACACCGTGGACGTGATAGATCGTGACAACGGCCTCCCGACCCGGTAGACACCGGTCGACGCGCCCACCCGGATTCGTCGCCGCAGGTGAGACCCGAGAACACCGGTCCGGATCGAGCACGCACCTCGACAGCCGACCGCCGACCGAGCACCGCGGCGTCGCACGGGACGTGACGCGGGTCATGCCGATGACTCGTTCGGGCTGTTGCGCGACCCAGATCACACCGTAGGGTCGAGGCCGTGAACGACTGCGCCTTCTGTCTGATCGTGGCGGGTGCCGCGCCGGCGACCATTGTCTACTCCGATGACGCGGTGTGCGCGTTCCTCGACATCCGTCCCATCACCCGCGGCCACACCCTGATCGTCCCCAAGGTCCACGCGACCGAGCTCGACGATCTCGATCCCGAACTCGGCGCCCGGATGTTCCGCACCGGCCACCGCCTGGCCCGTGCGCTGCGCGTGAGCGGGCTCGCGAGCGATGGAGCCAACCTCGTTCTCAACGACGGTGCCGCCGCGTTCCAGACCGTCGGCCACGTCCACCTGCACGTGGTTCCCCGCAAACACGGTGACAAACTCAGCTTCGCCAAGGGCTTCCTGCTGCGTCGTCCGCACGAACCGAATTCGACCGCGGCGGCGATCCGCGCGGGCCTGTCCGCACTCGACCAGAGCGAAGCAGAAGGAGCACAGGGATGACCGAGACGCCGGGGCGCGAACAACTCACCGATCTGCTCGCCGAGCAGTGGGAAGCCATCGCGCTGCTGGTCGCCGACCTCGACGAGAAGGCTTGGCGGCGAACGTCTCCGCTGCCCGGCTGGACGCTGTTCGACGTGGTCGCCCATGTGATCGGGACCGAATCGTGGTTGCTCGGCGAGACACCGCCGCCGCATGATCCGTTGCGCCCCAAGACCGATGTGCGAACGCTGCCGCATGTGCGCAACGAAGTGGCCGTGCTCAACGAGATCTGGGTCGACCGGTTGCGCCCGCTCTCCGGCAAGCGGCTGCTCGCGCTGTTCGACGAGACCACCGAGCGTCGCCGGGCCGCCCTGGCCGCGATGGACGACGAGGCCTGGCAGGCCACGACCGTCTCACCGGTCGGGCAGGTGCCCTACGGGCGGTTCATGCGGGTGCGGCTGTTCGATTGCTGGATGCACGAACTCGACCTCGCCGACGGGATCGGCCGCAGCGTGCCCGAGGGTGGTGCGCGCGCCGAGGCCGCGTTCGCCGAACTGACCATCGGTCTCGGTCGTGCCGTGGTGAAGGGCGCCAAGGCGCCGGATGGTTCGCTGGTCACTCTCGATCTGACCGGGCCGGTGACCAGGCAGGTGCATCTGTCGGTCGCCGGTGGGCGTGGGACGGTGCTCGACGAGGCTGCAGGGGAGCCGACGACCGTGCTCCGGATGGATTCCGGGCTTTTCGCACGGTTGCGCGGTGGGCGCACGACGGCCGACCGGCATCCCGGCGAGGTTGTCGTCGAGGGCGATACGGCCCTCGGTGAGCGGCTCGTGCGGAATCTGGCGTTCACCATCTGATGCGACTTTTCCTGGCGTCATACCGGTTCGGTGGTTTCGCTGATCGGCTCGTCGGGCTCGTCGGTGCGCCGGGACGGGTCGCGGTGATTCCGAACGCGTGTGACGCGTGGCCCGACGCCTGGTCGTCGGCGGTGATGAGCGATGTGAAACCGCTGGAACAGCAAGGCTATTCGCCGGAGGTGCTTGATCTGCGCGAGTACGCCGGACAGCCGGAACGGCTGGAACGGCACCTGCGCACGTTCCCGATGGTCTGGGTGCGTGGCGGGAACACCTTCGTCCTGCGTGCCCAATTCGCCCGCAGCGGTGCTGATTCCGTCTTCACGACTCTGTTGCGCGAGGACGCGCTGGTCTACGCGGGCTACAGCGCGGGCGCGTGCCTGCTCGGACCCGACCTGCACGGGTTGGAAACCATGGACGATCCCGCCGAGGTGCTGCCCACCACCGGTATCGAACCACTGTGGGACGGACTGGGTTTGGTAGATCGTCGCCTGGTCGTCCACCTGGACTCCCCCACCGACCCGGACGGCGACTCCGCCGCGATGCTGGCCCGCTGCGTCGCCGAACAGATCCCGCACTGGGCCCTCACCGACAACGACGTCGTCCTGGTCGACGGCGACCGCACCGAGGTACTCAGAGGCTGAGACCGCGAGTTCGGCACCACGCCGGATCGCCGATCACGCAGCGGTAGACGCGGCTACCGCCGGTTTGCGGCGGAAGACGATCCAGCGCATCGCGCTGTACATGTACACGGCCTCACAGCCGCCGGCGAGCAGCCTGGCCAGGTGGTATTCCAGGCCGAGCGCGGTGAGACCCGAGCCGACACCGAGGATGAACGCCAGGTAGTTCACCAGCACGACAACCACATACACCGCGGCCTGCTTGCCCATCGGCGCGTGGGAATGGAAGTTGAAAGTGCGGTTGAGCAGGAAGCTCAGCCCGAACGCGGCGATGTAGGCGAGGGTGATCGACAGCCAGACCGGCAGACCGAATCCACTGTGCAGCAGGGTGAGCAGCAGCAGATCGACGCCGAACGTGAAGCTGTTGATCAGCCCGAACCCGAGCAGGGTCGCGGGCATATACCGATCGAGGCCCCACGGCAGCCGGGCAACGACGGCCTCGCACCAACGGGTGAATCGGTCGGCCACCGACTCGGTGACACTCGCCTGATGCTCCACGCGGCCAGCCTGCCAGCGGCAGATGAAGCCAGGGTGAGCAACCGGCAAACGGGTGGGCCGAGAAGCTAGCGGCCTACCGCAGCGATCGGGCGGGTATCGAACGAGGCCCATGCGGCGAGGCAGCGGCGGCGGGTGATCTCGTCGGCCTCGGCGAGGAGGGCGTCACGCAGCAGCGCGGGGTCGGCCGCCCAGCGCTGCGCGATCTCGGCCATCGCGCGGACGTCGAACATCCCCGTCGATTCCAGAGCGGACAGCCATTCGTGGTGTGCGCCGGTGTGGACGCTGCGCATCGCGTCGGTGTCGATGCCCGCGTCGGCGAATTCCGCGGCCAACAGGGCACCCACCAGCTCACTGCGGTCCTGCGGTTCCTTCGGCATCGCCAGTCCTCCCTGCGAAAAACGGTGCGGCGCAACAGCGTCGCATGATCGGTGCGCGCGAAGCGCACCCGTGGAGCAGAACTCGAAACACGCTGGGCGGCGAGGCGATTCACCATCGAACACACCCGGTATGGGCATTGTGAAGCATTGGACGGCGTATACACCAATGGGGCGCGCCAGATCACAGCGATGCGGAAACCTCCTTGTTCGGACCCACATCACATCTGGTCAATTGATCACCCGGCGCCTGTGCGATTCCGCTCTCGGGCGATGCCTGTGTGTGATCACCGGACCAGGGCGAACTGCCCGCGGCGGATGGGGTGCGCGCGATAGCGTGGACAGGTGGACGAGCGCAGCGGTGACCTCGATTCGTTGATTTCGGCGTTGTCGGACGGGGCGGTCGTCATCGACCCCGATCTGCTGGCCGGGTACCGGCAGGATTGGGCCCGCGATCCCGATGCGGGCACGCCGCTGGCGGTGGTGCGGGCGCGCGGAACCGCCGATGTCGCCGCCACGCTGCGGTGGGCGCACGCGAACAAGGTGCCGGTCGTGCCGCGTGGGGCCGGGACGGGGTTGTCCGGCGGGGCGACCGCGGTGGACGGCGGGATCGTGCTCACCACCGAGTTGATGCGGGAGATCAGCGTCGACACGGTGACCCGGATCGCGGTGGTACAGCCCGGGTTGCTCAATGCGGAGGTGAAGCGGGCCGTCGCGGAAGAAGGGCTGTGGTACCCGCCGGATCCGTCCTCGTTCGAGATCTGCTCGATCGGTGGCAACGCGGCGACCAACGCGGGCGGGCTGTGCTGCGTGAAGTACGGCGTGACCACCGACTACGTGCTCGGCATGGAAGTGGTGCTTGCCGACGGGACCGTGGTGCGGCTCGGCGGGCCACGGCTCAAGGATTCGGCCGGGCTGTCGCTCACCAAACTGTTCGTCGGGAGCGAGGGCACGCTCGGCGTGATCACCGAACTCACCCTGCGGCTGCTGCCCGCACAGCCACCGCAGTCGACCGTCGTCGCGAGTTTCGGCTCGCTCACCGCGGCGACCGACGCGATCCTGGCAATCACCTCGACGCTGCGCCCCGCCATGCTCGAATTCATGGACACCGTCGCGATCAACGCGGTCGAGGACGAGATGCGGATGGGGATGGACCGCACCGCCGCCGCCCTGCTCGTCGCCCGCTCCGACGCTCCAGGCGAATTCGCCGCGCACGAAGCACAGCTGATGGTTGGGCTGTGTGAGAAGGCCGGGGCGACAGAGGTTTTCCACACCGCAGATGCCACCGAAGGTGAAGCCTTCACCGCCGCACGCCGATTCGCGATTCCCGCGGTGGAGAAGATCGGGTCGCTGCTGCTCGAAGACGTCGGCGTGCCGCTCCCCCGCCTCGGCGACCTGATCGCCGGGGTCACCGCGATCGGCGAACGCAACGATGTGCTCGTGTCGATCATCGCGCACGCGGGCGACGGCAACACCCACCCGCTGATCGTGCACGACCCCACCGACCCCGACAACACGGCCCGCGCCCACCGAGCCTTCGGCGAGATCATGGACCTGGCCATCGCGCTCGGCGGCACGATCACCGGCGAACACGGCGTCGGGCGCTTGAAGAAGGCGTGGCTGCCCGACCAGGTCGGCCCCGACGTCATGGCGCTGACCCGGCGCATCAAGGACGCGCTCGATCCCGAGGGCATCCTCAATCCCGGCGCGGTCCTCTAGCGGAACATCGCAAGGGACGGCAGGGTTAGCATCCGGTATGACCACCAGGCTCGAGCACAACGTCGCCAACACCCGTTTCGAGATCTACCACGACGACATCCTCGCGGGATACGCCGACTACGCCGAACGTGAAGACGCCAAGGTCCGCGACTTCCACCACACCATGACGTTTCCGGAGTTCCGGGGCCGTGGGGTCGCGGCGGAGGTCGTGAAGTACGGCCTCGACGACTCCCGCGCGAACGGCTTCAAGATCATCCCGACCTGCTGGTATGTCGAGAAGTACATCGCCGAACACCGCGAGTACGCCGACCTGGTCGGCTGATGCACGCGGGCACGCGGGTACGCCTAAGCGCGTAGGTATCCGGCCAGAATCGGGCCGATCACGGCGAGGGAGTCCGGGCTGGTGAGCCGGTTGTGCTCGTGGCCGGTCTGGTTGTCGATGATCTCGCCGCTGACGTAGGGGCGCCAGGTATCGGCGTTGGGTTCGTAGCCGGGACGGGCGGTGGTGCTGCTGAAGAACAGCAGATCACCGTCGAACATCTCGGGTTCGTACTCGGCGGCCTCGCGCACTATCTGCTGGTAGTCGGCGTAGAGCCGCCGCAGATCCGTCGCGGTGAGCGCGCCGAGGAGCCCGTCGGCTCGGCTACCGGCGCCGACGTCGTTGTCGGCGCCAGGCAGCGGTGCGGCGGTATCCCGAACCGCCGCGGAATCGGCCGGCGACGCTGGCGGCACGATTCGATCGGGAGCGTCGGCGACCGCGCCGGCGCGGAGAAGTTCAGCGGCCTGTTCGGCCTGCGGTCGGTCGCCGTCGAGCATCGCCGGGTCCAGGCCGCCGAACTCGGCGAGCAGGACCTCCGGCGGCGGCAACTCGGCGGCACCGGCCGGGTCGACATCGGCGCGGCCGTCGAGGATGGTCAGCGCGTCGACCCGGGCACCGCGGCGCTGGAGTTCGACGGCGACGGCGTGCGCGATCGGCCCGCCGGCGGAGTAGCCGAGCAGCCGGTACGGTCCGTCGGGCTGGGTCGCCTGGATCTCGTCGGCGTAGTGGGCGACCCGTTCCCGCAGCGGCTGGTCGGGTCGGTCGGCCGCGATTCCGGGCGATTGCAGACCGTAGATCGGGAAGTCGGGGTCGAGGTGCCCGACCAGACCCGTGTAGCACCAGGCCACCCCGATCGCCGGGTGCACGCAGAACAAGGCGGGACCGCTGCCGCCCGCGCGCAAGGGCAACAGGGTTCGCAGGGCCGGGTCGGCCATGTCCCCGTTCCCGGCGAGGAGCTGGGCGAGCGCGCCGGGCGTCGGATCGCCGAACATCCACTGCACCGGCATCGCGACGTCGAGGCGGTCACGGATCTGGGAGACCAGCCGGATGGCGATCATGGAGGTGCCGCCGAGTTCGAAGAAGTTGTCGTCCAAGCCGACTCGCTCGATGTCGAGAACGGATTCGAACGCGGCGACGACCGCTTCCTCGACGGGTGTCACCGGCGGCCGATAGGGCAGGTCGACGCAGTGCGCCGGTGCGCGCACGACCGGATGGACGACGGTTCCCGGTGGCGCGGTGACATCGATGTCGCCGAGCACAAGGCCCGGGTCGGCGGTGAGCGCGTCGAGCACATCGACGAACCGGTGCGCCAGCGTCCGCGCGGTGGGCGCCTCGAACAGGTCGAGGGCGAAGGTGAGCATCCCTGACATGCCCGCGGGCGCGCAATCGGGGCCGAATTTCTCGGCCAGCATCCATTCGAGATCGAATTTCGCGCCGACGGGCGGCATCTCGAGCGGGCTGACCCGCAGGCCGGGCAGCTCCACCTGCTCCCGCTCGAAGTTCTGGAAGACGAGCAGCACCTGGAACAGCGGGTGGCGCGCAGCCGACCGGATCGGCGCCAGCACCTCGACGAGCCGTTCGAAAGGCACGTCGGCGTTGCCGAACGCGTCGAGGTCGCCGTCCTTCGTCGCGGTGAGCAGCGTGTCGAAGGTGGCCTCGGGGTGGACGTGGCTGCGCAGCACCAGCGTGTTGACGAACATGCCGACGAGGTCGTCGAGTTCGCCGTCGCCGCGGCCGGCGATGACCGAACCGATCGCTACGTCGGTGGTGCCGGAGAGTCTGGCCAGCAGTACCGCCAGCGCAGCGTGGGCCACCATGAACACGCTGACACCGTGCCAGCGGGCCAGCTCACGGACCCGCACCTGGATCGCGGCGTCGATCTCGAATTCCACCAGCCCTGCCCGGTGGGTGCGCACCGCGGGCCGCGGATGGTCACTGGGCAGCGTCGAGACCTCGGGCAGCCCGTCCAGCGTGGTGCGCCAGTACTCCAGCTGCTGGTGCGACACGCCGGCCGGATCGTCCTCGGCGCCGAGCAGCTCGCGCTGCCAGAGCGCGTAGTCGGGGTATTGCAGCGGCAGCGGGGTCCAGGCGGGCTCGGCGTCGGCCCGCCTGGCCGCGTACGCCGCCAGCACGTCGCGGGTCAGCGGTGCCAGTGACCAGCCGTCGGAGGCGATGTGGTGCAGCGTCACCGCCAGCACCGACCGGTCGTCCGTGATCCGGAACAGCCGCACGCGCAGTGGAAGTTCGGTGGTGAGGTCGAATCCCCGCGTGATTTCGGCGGCGACCTCGTCGCTGATCTGTTCCGGCTCGATGGGTGCGACCCGCATCGGCACATACGCCGCGGCGACGGCACGCACGTCTTGATACGGCTCGCCGTCGGCGTCGGTCGGGTACACCGTGCGCAGCGATTCGTGGCGGGCCACCACATCCATCAGCGCGGTCTGCAGCGCCGCGAGGTCGAGTTCGCCCTCGACCGCCAGCGCGATCGGCACATTGTGGGCCGGGGAGGTGGGGTCGTACCGGTTGAGGAACCACATGCGCCGCTGCGCCGCCGAGAGCGGGACCCGTTCGGGGCGGTGGCGGGGGCCGGGCCGCGGGCCGCGCGCGGTGGCCGCGGTGCGCACGGCGGTGGCCAGTTCGGCGACGGTCGGCGAGTCGAAGACCACGCGCACGGGGATGCGGGCGTCGAGGGCGGCGCCGAGTCGCGCCGCGATCCTGGTGGCGATCAGGGAGTTGCCGCCCAGGGCGAAGAAGTTGTCGTCCAGCCCGACCTTCGGGACGCCGAGCAGCTCGGCGAAGGTGTCGGCTACCGCCCGCTCGGTGGCGGTGACGGGTGCGCGGAACCGGCCCGACCTGATGTCGGGGGCGGGCAGCGCGCGGTGGTCGAGTTTGCCGTTGCCGGTGCGAGGCAAGGCGTCGAGGACGACAAATGCCGTGGGCACCATGTACGACGGAAGACGCAGTGCCAGTGCCTCTTTCACCGCATCTGGGTCGCACTGAGCCGAGGGCTCCGGTACCAGGTAGGCGACGAGCAGCTCGCCGAGCGCGGCGTCGGTGTGCACGGTGACCGCGGCCTGGTGCACCGCAGGGTCGGCGGTGAGAGCCGCTTCGATCTCGCCCGGTTCGATCCGAAGGCCGCGCAGCTTCACCTGTAGATCGGAGCGGCCCAGGTACTCGAGGCCGTGAACGCGTCTGCGCACGAGGTCGCCGGTGCGATACATCCGCTCGCCCGGTGCACCGTACGGATCGGCGACGAAACGGGCGACGGTGAGGTCGGGGCGGCCGTGATAGCCACGGGCGAGTGCCGGTCCGGCCAGATACAGTTCGCCCGCGACGCCGTCGGGAACGGGATGGAGCCGCTCGTCGAGAACCAGCGCGGCCAGGCCGGGAACCGCTGTGCCGATGGTGATCTCGGCACCGGGAGCCAATGGTCCCGCACCGGTGGCCCAGATGGTGGCCTCGGTCGGGCCGTAGTCGTTGAAGTGCACGCGATCCGGCGCCGCCCACCGCTGCACCAGTTCGGGCGGGCAGGGTTCGCCGCCGGTGATGATCGCCCGCAGGTGCTCGTGCGCCACGTTGTCCACCGAAGCCAGGGCCGAGGGGGTGAGCGCGATGTGGGTGACCTGTTCGCCGGCCAGCAGCTCCCCCAGTTCCGCACCGCCGTACGCGGTCGGGCCCGCGACCACCAGCGTGGCCGCAGAACCGGCGGCCAGCAGCAGTTCCAGCACCGCGGCGTCGAAGCTGGGAGAGGCGACATGCAGCACCCGTGATTCGCTCGTGGTGCCCAGCCGTTCCTGTTGTGCGGCGACCAGGTTCGACAGTCCGGCATGCGTGACGATCACGCCCTTGGGGCGGCCGGTGGACCCGGATGTGAAGATGACGTACGCCGGGTGCGCGAGTTGGGGTGTGGCGTGGCGTTCGCCGGGGTCGATGGGTGCGGCCGGGGTGGCGGGGTCCAGGTCGTCCAGCAGCAACCAGCGGACACTCCGGAGCCCGGTATCGGTAGGCGGGGTGTCGATCCAGGGGCGGATCGATTCGGTGTCTGTCGTGGCGATGCCGAGGGACGCGCCGGAGTCGGTGAGGATCTGGGCGATGCGTTCGGCGGGATAGGCGGGGTCGACGGGGACGAATGCGGCGCCGGTCTTGGCTACCGCCCAGACCGCGAGCACGGACTCGGCGCTGCGGCGTACGGCAATGACGACGAGTTTCTCCGGGCCTGCTCCGGCCTGGATCAGCTTCCGTGCCAAACGGTTCGAGCGTTCGTCGAGCTCGCGGTAGGTGAGCCTGGTTGGCCCGTCGACGATGGCGATACCGTCCGGGTTTCCGGTGACGGCGGTGGCGAGCAGGTCGGGCAGGACGGCCGGTGCGGCCACGGCGGGTGCCGCCTTGCCGGGCAGCTCCGCGTGTTCCCGCGCGTCGAGCAGATCGATATCGCCCACCGGAACAGCGGGATCGGCCACCACGGCGCGCAGGAGGCCGAGCCAGCGTTCGGCGAAGCTCGCCGCGGTACTCGCGTCGAAAAGGTCGGTGGCGTAACCGAACCGGACCGACAGCCCGTCAACGCCGTCGTCACCGACCGTGACGCTCAGGTCGAAGCGCAGGCTCTGCTGATCAAGGTCCACCGCTTCGACGCGGAGTCCGGGCAGCGCGATCTCGGTGTGGCCGAGGTTCCCGAACACCAGCATGGCCTGGATCAGCGGATGCCGCGCCGCAGAACGAGCGGGTTCGAGCAGGTCGACGAGTTGTTCGAAGGGGACCTCGGCGTGCGCGAAGGCGTCCAGATCGGTGCCGCGCACGCGGTCGAGCAGGTCGGTGAACGGCAGCGCGGCAGGCACTTCCGTGCGCAGCACCGCGGTATTGACGAACATGCCGACGACGTCGTCGAGTTCGGCGACGCCGCGCCCGGCGATCGGGGTGCCGATGGCGATGTCGGTGGTGCCACCGAGCCTGGCGAACAGCACGGCGAGCGCGCTGTGCAGCACCATGAACAGGGTGCAATGGCGTTGGGCCGCGAGGTGTTCCAGACCGGTCCGCAGGTCGGGCTCCACGGTGCGCACGACAGTGCCCGCACGCAGTGACGCGACGGCGGGCCGGGGGCGGTCGGCGGGTAGTTCGAGCCGATCCGGCAGTCCGGCAAGGGTTTCGGTCCAGTACGCCAGCTGCCGGGCCGTCAGCGAATCGGGGTCGTCGGCGCTGCCGAGCCGATCACGTTGCCAGAGTGTGTAATCCGCGAACTGCACGGCGGGCGCGGGCCACTGGGGTGCGGCGCCGGTGGTGCGGGCGGTGTAGGCGGACATCACGTCGCGTGCCAGCGTTCCCATCGAGAAGCCGTCCGCGCTGATGTGGTGCACCACCACCGCGAGGACGTGCTCCTCGGGGGCGAGCCGGAACAGCCGCACCCGCATCGGAACAGCGGCGGCGACATCGAATCCCTCTGTGATGCAGGCAAGTACGGCAGAATGTAGGTCGCCGGAGGCGATATCGATCGTTTCGACGTGGCTGTCGAGTTCTTCGGGCTCGACGACGACCTGATAGCCGATTCCGTCGTGATCGGGGTACATCGTGCGCAGCGCCTCGTGGCGGCCGACCACATCGATCAGCGCCGCCCGCAACGCGGCGAGGTCGAGCTGTCCCGTCAGTCGCAGGACGACCGGAATGTTGTAGGCGCCGGAGGACGGGTCGTACTGGTTGACGAACCACATGCGCCGCTGGGCGGGCGCGAGCGGAATCCGTTCGGGACGCGGCCCCGCGTGCGGGCCGACGAGCGCACCGGCGGGGCGCACGGTGTCGTCGCTGAGCCGGGCAGCGAGGCCGTGCACGGTCGGCGCTTCGAACAGCAGCCGCACAGGCACCTCGATGCCGAGTTCGGCGCCGAGCCGGGCGGCCACCCGTGTCGCCGACAGCGAGTCACCGCCGAGGGCGAAGAAGTCGTCGTCGGCGCCGACCTCGGAGTGCTCGAGCACCGCCGCGTATGCCTGCGCCACCACTCGTTCGGTGCCGACCGGCGCCACGTAGGGCGCGGCCGTGTACCGGGGTTCGGGTAGCGCGCGCACGTCGACCTTGCCGTTGCCGGTGACCGGCAGCGCGTCCAGCACGGTGACGGTCGCGGGCACCAGGTGCCGGGGCAGCCGCCGCACCAGGAACTCGCGCAGCGCTGTCGGGGTCAACTCGACGCCGGTGACCGGGGCGACAAAGGACGCCAGTGTCTGCTCGCCCTTCGGACCCCGCCACGGAACCGTGACGGTCAGCGCGACACCGGGAGCCGCGAGCAGCGCAGCGTCCACTTCGCCCGGCTCCACCCGGATTCCGTGCAGCTTGAGCTGGGAGTCGTTGCGCCCCAGGTAACTCAGCCGGTTCGTCGATGCCAGGCGCACCAGGTCGCCGGTGCGGTACATGCGTTCGCCGGGCGCGCCGAACGGGTCGGCCACGAAGCGTTCCGCGGTGCGCGCGAACGCACCCACGTAGCCCCTGGCCACGCCGGGGCCCATCAGATACAGCTCCCCGACCGCGCCGGGCGGTATCGGCCGCAGCCACCGGTCC
This sequence comes from Nocardia sp. NPDC058519, assembly GCF_042719755.1. NCBI lineage: Bacteria > Bacillati > Actinomycetota > Actinomycetes > Mycobacteriales > Nocardiaceae > Nocardia > Nocardia sp. NPDC058519. Next base: position 61,956 of record NZ_JBHXNK010000026.1, read on the forward strand.
AGGACCGCGAGGCCGCAACCCGGCAGTGGCGCACCGAGATCGGTCGTGTCATGGGTGGTCAGCGGGTCGCTCAGGGTCACCGCCACGGTCGACTCGGCCGGACCGTAGGAGTTGAGGATCGTCCGGCCCTCGCCCAGACGCGCGACCAGTTCGGGCGGGCAGGGTTCGCCACCGGTGACGATCGTGCGCACTCGGGCGACGGCTTCGGTGGGCAACGTGGTGAGAACCGCGGGCGGTGCGATCAGGTGGGTCACCGCGTGGGTGGTGATGACCTCGGCGAGTGGTTCGCCCGCCGTGGCCTGCGGCGGCGCGACCACGAGCGTGGCTCCGGTGTGACAGCCGGTCAGCCACACCAGGATCGACGCGTCGAAGGCGGGATTCATGCACAGCAGGAGGCGATCATCGGGGCCGGGGCGTACGCGTGCGGAGACGCCGTCGACCAGTCCGCTGAGCCCGGCATGGGTCACCATCACCCCCTTGGGGACGCCGGTCGATCCGGAGGTGTAGATCAGATAGGCGGGATGTCCGGCATGCAGCGAACGAACCCGTTCGGCATCGCGCACCGGCCCTTCGGGACGGTCGGCGATACGAGCAGCTGTCGGCTCGTCGTCGATGACGACCCAGGACACTGTGTCGGGCAACAACTTCCGGTAGGCGGCGAGCGTAATGCCCAGGCGGGCACCGCAATCGTGTGCGACGGTGGCGATGCGCTCGGCCGGGTGGTCGATATCCACCGGCACGAACGCCGCACCGGACTTGGCGATCGCCCATGCGGCGAGCAGCCATTCGGGCGAGCGCGGCACCGCGATCAGCACGGCGCCTTCCGGTCCACCACCTGCGGCGATCAGCTGGCGCGCCAACCGATTCGACTGCTCGTCGAGCTCGGTGTACCCGAGCTCCGTGCCGTTACCGACGACGGCGATCCCGCCGGGCCGTACGCCTGCGGCCAGCAGCTCGGGCAGCAAGCGCTTCGGCACCGGCTCGGTCCGGACGATCTCGGCGCCGTCCACGCCGCGCACCGCCGCGACCGGCAGCGCCGGATCCGCGAGCCGGGCGACGATCCGGGCCAGCCGATTCGCCAGCGCGGTGGCCTCGGCGTCGTCGAAGAACCGGTCCGAGCAGGTGAGGTGGAGCCGCAGTCCGTCGCGCGCCTCCGCGGCCAGGCACAGCGGATAGTGGGTGCCGTCGCGGCCGTGGAAGTCGCGGATCCGCAGACTGGCCTGCTCGGAAGCCGCCCGCAGTGCCTCGATGTCCATCGGATACGACTCGAAGACCATGCTGGTGTCGAACAACGGGCCCACTCCGGCGAGCGCCTGTATCTCGGTGAGTCCCAGGATATTCCGGTCGACGAGCGCGCCCTGTTCCCGCTGCACCCGGGCCAGCAGCTCGCCGACCGGCTCGTCCGGGACCAGCCCGATCCGCACCGGGACCGTGTTGACCAGCATGCCGACGATCCGCTCGGCCCCGGGAAGATCCGGCGGGCGACCCGACACGGTGGTGCCGAAGACGACATCGGTGTGCCCGGTCAGCTCGGCCAGCAGCAGCGCCCACGCGGTCTGCACGACCGTGTTCATGGTGACGCCGCGTTCGGTGCGATGGCGGGCGAGCGCGGCGACGGCGTCCGGTGTCAGCGGCACCTCGCGACGCAGCTCGCCGGGTTCACCGTCATGGCCGCGCGGGGGGCGGACCGCCGTGATCAGAGTGGGACCGGCCAGCCCGGCCAGCGCTTCGGACCAGGCCACGCGCGCGGCGGCCGCGTCCTGGCGGTCGAGCCACTCCAGATACCGCAGATACGACACCGGCTCACCGAGCCCGCCGTCCTCGGCTTCGTAGAGCGCGAGCAGCTCACCGAGCAGCAACGGCATCGACCAGCCGTCGAGCACCAGATGATGATTGGTGACGATCAGGCGGATATCACGCGGTCCGCAGCGCACGCACAGCAAGCGCAGCAGCGGCGGCTGTTCCGGGTCGAACGGGCGGGCGAGCTCGCGCGCGGCGATCGCGGCACAGTCGGCCGGGCTCGCCTCGAGCACCTGCCACGGCACGGCGACCTCGGCGAGCACCAGCTGGGCCGCCGAGTCCGCGGTGGTGACGAAGGCGGTGCGCAGCGCGGGATGCCTGCGCACGAGTGCCGTGGCGGCTGATTCGAGACGAGCGAGATCCACCTCGCCATCCAGCTCGAAGACGGCCTGCACCGCGTACTTGTCGGTGTGACCTGCGGTGAGCCGAGTGTGGAACAGCAGGCCCTGCTGCAACGGCGCGAGCGGCCAGACGTCTTCGATGCCGGGATAGCGGCGCCGCCAGTCGGCCAATTGTGGACCGGTGACCGGCACCAACGCGATATCCGACGGTGTCAGGCCACCGGCGCCCGGCTCGGCGACAGCGTCCGCGATCGCGGTCACCGTCGAAACCCAGTGCCGAACAATCTGTTCCACTTCTGCGCGACTGATCACTTCGGACGGGAACCTCCACACCGCGTGCACCACAGGCCCGTCGGGCTCGTCGATCGTCACCGCGTCGATGGCCAGTACCGCCGACGCGGGAAGCTCGGCATCACCCGCCCCACCGAGCCGGTCCGCCACATCGACCGGCAGCCACGGAATGCCTGCGTCGGTGCCGGAGATCTGGCCCAGATAGTTGAACCCGACCTGCGGCGTACCCCTGGACCGCACATGGTCCAGCTGTTCCTTCACCGCGGCAGTGCTCAGGTGACGCAACAGGCCGAAGCCGAACCCGCCGTGCGGCACCGCGCGCAACTGCTCCTTCACCGCGGCGACCACGTTCACCGGATCCGGGTCGGCGCCGAGGTCGAGCGCGATCGGGAACTGACTGGTGAACCAGCCGACGGTGCGCGACAGGTCGGCACCGGGCACGGCGGTCTCGTCGCGGCCGTGCCGCTCCAGCATGAGCAACGAGGGTCCCGGCGCTCCGCGGTGCTCGGTCAGCGCCGAGACCAGGGCGGCGAGCAGCGCCTCCTCGACGCCGCAGCGCAGCGCGGTCGGCAGGAATCCGACCAGCTGGGCGCTCGTCTCGGCCGGAATCCGGATCTCGATGCGATCGACTGCGGCACCGATATCCCGGGCCGGGTCGAGTGGGCGATCGCCGAGCCGCGGGTCCGTGGTGTCGAGCACGCGGCGCCAGTAGTCGAGCTCATCGGTCCATTCCTCGGCGCTCGCGGCAGCGTCGAGCGCGTGCGCCCAGGTGCGCATGGAGGTGCCGACCGGTGGCAGCTGCGGGGCGGCGCCCTCGGTCACCGCGGCCCAGGCGGTCATCAGATCGGCGACCAGGATGCGCCAGGACACCGCGTCGACAGCCAGGTGGTGCACTGCTAGGACGAGTCGTCCGCCGGGACCGCCTGGGTCGAGCCAGGTAGCGGCGAGGACCACCCCAGCACCGGGGTCGAGCCGCTCCACCGCCGCCGCTGCCGCCCTGTCGAGTGTTGACGAATCGATCCGCTCGCACCGCACCTGGTCGACAACCGCGGCCGCGTCGATCGTCGCGGGCGTAGCGACCTCGAGCCGCGCGCCGTCGACCACCCGCACGCGCAGCATGTCGTGGTGGTCGATGATCGCTTGCAGCGTGCGCTGCAACGGGACACGCTCGACGGTGTCCGGCAGCGCCAGCACCATCGTCTGGGCGAACCGCTGCCAGCCGGGCTGGGTGAGGAGCCAGTCCACGATCGGCGTGCGGGGCACGGAACCTACACCGCCGCCGGGCATTTCACGCAGGACGACCCGCTCGCCGGGTGCCCCGACGGCGGCGGCCAGCCCGGCCGGGGTCGGATGCTCGAACACATCCCGCGCCGAGAAGACCAGGCCCGCGTCCCGACCCCTGGCCACCAGCTGGATCGACAGGATCGAGTCGCCGCCGAGCGCGAAGAACGACGTCTCGGCGCCGACCTCCGGCACACCGAGCGCCTCGGCGAACAACGCGCACAGCGCCTGCTCTACCTCGGATTCGCCCGCACGCGGCGTCGGTGGTGTGCTGTCGGGCTCAGGTAGTGCCTGCCGATCGACCTTGCCGTTGCCGGTCAGCGGCAACGCGTCGAGCACCGTGACGGCGCCGGGCACCAGGTGCGCGGGCAATCGGTGCAGACAGAACTCCCGCAGAGCCGTGCTGTCGAGCCGACCCGCCTCGTAGGTGGGCACCACATACGAGGCGAGCATGGCACGGCCCGACGAACCGGTCCGCACCACCGTCACCGCGAATTCCACGCCGGGACAGGTGGCGAGCACCGCATCGACTTCGCCCGGCTCCACCCGCATGCCACGGAGTTTCACCTGGAAGTCGCTACGGCCCGAGTACTCCAGGACGAACGGGGCGCCGTCGGGTTCGGGCTCCTCGACCGCGCGCCAGCGGACCAGATCGCCCGTGCGATACAGACGGCTGCCCGCGGCGCCGAACGGATCGGCGATCAAGCGCAGCGCGGTGGCGCCGGGACGGCCCGCGTACCCGCGAGCAAGGCCGGGGCCCGCGATGAACAGCTCCCCGGGAGTTCCGGCCGGCACCGGCCGCATCCGGCGATCGAGGACATGCAGAGTCACACCGGGCACGGGCGATCCGATGCCCGCACAGTCACCGGTCGCCAGCGGTGCCGTGAAGGTGGCCGCCACGGTGGTTTCCGACGGACCGTACGAATTCACCAGGGCGCGACCGGAACCGAAGCGCGCCACCACCTCCGGCGGGCATGCCTCGCCGCCGGTGGATACCGCGCACACGCCGTCGAGCGCGCCGGGCGCCAGCGTCGTCAGCACGGCGGGCGTCGAGCACAGGTGGGTGATCGACGACTCGCGGATCACCGTGGCCAGATCCGCGCCCGCTACGGAGTCGGCGTCGGCGATCACCAGCGTCGCGCCCGCGGTGAAGGCGACCAGCAGCTCGAGCAGCGACGCGTCGAAACTCGGGTTGAGACAGTGCAGTACGCGCGAGTGCCGATCCGCGCCGTAGGTATCGCGCACCGCCGAGGCCAGCGTGGCGATCCCCGCGTGCGTGACCACAACACCTTTGGGTGTGCCGGTGGAGCCGGAGGTGAACACGATGTAGGCGGGATTCTCGATCCGTGGGCGTGGCAGCGGCCCGGTGGCATCGTCGTCGCCGAGGTCGTCCAGCACGATCCAGGTCACCGAGTCTGGCAGCTCATGCCGCCTGCTCACCGTCGTGATGCCCAGCCGCGCACCGCATTCCGACGCCATCACCGCCAAGCGCTCGGCCGGGTTCGAAATGCCGACCGGCACATACGCCGCCCCCGATCGGACGACACCCCAGAACGCCACCACCGACTCCACCGACCGCGGCAACGCCACGAGCACCGCGGACTCCGGACCAGCCCCCGACGCGACGAGCCGACGCGCCAACCGGGCCGAAACCTGTTCCAGCGCACCGTAGGTGAGCTCCCGCTCGCCGGACACCACCGCCGTCGCCGCATGCCCCGCAGCCCGCATGCCCTCATCGAGCACGTCCGCGAGCAGCCGCGGCGCGGGAGCGGGCGCACCGCGCAGACCCGAGCGCAGCGGCAGCTCATCAGGGAGAAAGTACTCGAGCGAACGCACCTCGGTGTCCGGTTCGGCGTCGATCATCGCCTCGAGCAGCGCGAGGAATCGCCGGTGATGCCGGGCCAGGCTCTGCGAGTCGTAGAGGTCGGGATTCGCGGTGAAGTCCACGTGGATGGGACTGCTCGCGCCGTGCTGATAGAAGTTGACGAACAGGTCCTCGATCGGTCCCGAGGTGAGCACGTGCAGGCTCGTCTCCACGCCGGTGAAGTCGACCTCGGTCGGGAACAGCATGATGTTGACCACCGGGCCGACGAAGCCACGCCCGCCCGCCGAGTCGCCGTCGGCCCCGCCGTGGCGGATCTCCTCGTGCCGAAACTGCTGATGGCGCAGCGCACCCGAGACCTCCACCCGGATCGCGTCGACCAGGTCGGCGACGGTGCTGTCGGCACGGACCGGCACCCGCAAGGGCACCACATTGGCCAGCATGCCGCCGGATCTGCGCAGCACCGCGGTGGTGCGGCCCGATACCGGCAGGCTCAGCACGATGTCCTCGCTGCTGGTCGCCTGCGCGTAGTACACCGCCAGTGCCGCCATCGCCAGCCCCGGCGTCCCGACGTCGAAGCGCGCGGCGGCCGCGTCCAGGCGCGCCTTCGTCGCCGCCGACAGCTCCGCGCGGTGCTGTCTGCCGAGCGCGTGCGCGGGTGCGGCGGCGTCGACCAGACTGCACCGCTGCGGCATGTCCGCGATCTTCTGTGCCCAGTATTCGCCGTCGCTGACGAAGCGCGTGCTGTCGCGGTAGCGCAGCTCCGCATCGTGCATCGTGTGCAGGCTCGCGGCCTTGCACGGCGGCGGGTGCTGCCCGTCCAGTGCGGCGTTGTAGAGCTCCGCCACCCGGTACAGAGCCGTCACGGACGCGAAGCCGTCGACCACGATGTGGTGCGCACGCGAGTACCACAGCACCCGCTGCGGTCCGATCCGGATCAGGACCGACGCCCCCAGCCGGTCACCCAGCAGGTCGATCGGCGCCGCGACGTCGGCGCGCATCCACCGGATCGCCTCGGCCTCGGGATCGGCGGCCGCGCTGAAGTCCAGGTGCGACATCGTCAGCTCGATCCGCCGGTCGACGACCTGGTGCGGCCCGTCATCGGTGTCGACCAGCCGCAGCAGGGCCGACTCGAACTCGCGACCCACCTGCTGTGACACCGTGACGAGGGTGTCGATGTCGAGCGGGCCGCGCATGTCGATGTACTGCGCCTCGTACAGCGGCACAGTCGGGTCGAGCTGCTGGGCGTACCACATGCCCAGCTGGGCCGGCGAGAGCGAAAACTCCTCCACCGCGGCCGGCTCGGTATCCGGCGCGGTGGAGATTTCGCGGGTCATCGCCGTGGTCTCTCCGCGCCGACCGTCTGCGGCATCCGCTCCTCGATGAGGTGGTACTCGGGTACCTCGATGCTCTCGCTCGCGATGAGCCTGGACACCACAACACTGCGGACGTGCGCGGGCAGGCTGGGCGCGAACTTCTTGACGTAGGCCGACATCCACTCGGGGCGCGAGAGCAGGAACGGGAAGTCGGTGGCCATCATCGTGCGCACCACCAGCATCGGAATCGGCGCGTCGAGCGGGTGGTAGTCCTTGTTCCACAGGCCGGGCTGGGTGCACCCGGGATAGAACTGCCCGAGCATCAGCCCCTGTTCGACGAACTCCGACTTGAGCTCGTCGTGCAGCTCGTCGATCAGCGAGTAGTCGTGCAGATCGGGCAGAGCGGTCACCAGACAGCGCAGCACCGTGGAGCCGCCCGTGTCCGGCGGCAGGGTCGGGAACAGCTCCAGCGCGTCCGAGAGGACCAACCGCACATAGGGCGACCACGGCTGTGCGCCCGCGACCCGGCCGACCCAGGTCAGGTCACGTCGCAGCGATGGGCCGACATACGGACAGACCGGGCCCTCCCGGCCGATCACGTCCAGCGGCTGAGTCAGATGATCGTGCGCCCACCCTCGGAGCCGATCCAGCAGCTCCTGCATGAACGTCGAGCCGTCCCCGGAACTGGACAGGGGAAGCCAACTCATTCCAGAACGGGTTCCAGAAATTACATCGCTCATAATTCACCTCGCTACATCACGAGGTCTAGAATCCCGCGGAAGCGGGACTCCGCACGCGAGTAGTGGACCACTCGAATTACGGTCGAGCTCGTTACACTCGATATTTCAGCGCTGCACAACATTTGCCGACTCCTGCGATAGACGGACTAATGGCCAGGTCACAGCCACTATCTAGTCAGGAGGATCGACATCGGCCACATACACTCGCCCCAACCGGCTCAGATTGATCCCACCTGTCCTGGTATATGGCACGGAAGGTGCGAAACGAATCGCCACTGAGCTACGAATAAATAACCCTACGATATCGGTTCAATTTCCCGATACATCGTCCGTTCAAATCGCGGCTACGTTTCGGTCGTTATTACCCCGGTAAGCGGCCACGATCGAGGTAACGCCGCGGAATCGGCCGGAATCCGGCGTTCCCCGGTCGCCACCTGCCTCACAAACGACGCGGCCCCCCGACGAGAATCTCGTCGAGGGGCCGCGGAAGCACTGGTGTGCCGGTGATCAGCGCAGGATCTGGCGAGCCATCACCAGACGCTGGATCTGGTTGGTGCCTTCGTAGATCTGGGTGATCTTGGCGTCACGCATCATGCGCTCGACCGGGAAGTCGGTGGTGTAGCCGGCGCCGCCGAAGAGCTGGACGGCGTTGGTGGTGACCTCCATGGCCACGTCCGAGGCGAAGCACTTGGCGGCGGCCGAGATGAAGCCGAGGTTCTTCTCGCCACGCTCGGCGCGGGCGGCCGAGGTGTAGACCATCAGGCGCGCGGCCTCGATCTTCATGGCCATGTCGGCCAGCATGAACTCGGTGTTCTGGAAGCTGGCGATGGTCTTGCCGAACTGCTTGCGATCCTTGGTGTAGGCGATCGCGGCGTCGAGCGCGCCCTGGGCAAGGCCGACGGCCTGCGCGCCGATGGTCGGGCGGGTATGGTCGAGAGTCTGCAGCGCGGTCTTGAAACCGGTGCCGGGCTCGCCGACGATGCGGTCGCCGGGGATGCGGCAGTTCTCGAAGTACAGCTCGGCGGTGGGCGAACCCTTGATGCCCAGCTTGTGCTCGAGCGGGCCGACCACGAAACCCTCGTCGTCCTTGTGCACCAGGAACGAGGAAATACCATTGGCGCCCTTGTCGGCGTCGGTCACGGCCATCACGGTGTACCAGGAAGACTTGCCGCCGTTGGTGATCCAGCACTTGGAGCCGTTGAGGACCCAGTCGTCACCGTCGGCCTTGGCGCGGGTGCGCATGGCGGCGGCGTCGGAACCGGCCTCACGCTCGGACAGCGCGTAGGAGGCCATCTCGCCGTTGACGATGTCGGCGAGGACCTTGGTCTTGAGCTCTTCGGAGCCGTTGAGGATCATGCCCATGGTGCCGAGCTTGTTCACGGCGGGGATCAGCGAGGAGGAGCCGCACACGCGGGCGACTTCCTCGATCACGATACAAGTGGCCACCGAGTCGGCACCCTGGCCGCCGTAGGCCTCCGGCACGTGCACGGCGTTGAAGCCCGCGGCGTTGAGCGCGGTGAGCGCCTCCTCCGGGAAGCGTGCGTTGGCGTCGACGTCCTTGGCGTAAGGAGCGATCTCCTTCTCCGCGAGGCCGCGGATGGCGCCGCGCAGCTCGTCGTGGAAGTCCTCGAGCTTGAACAGTGCGAAATCGGGGTTACCAGCCATCGGGGGCACACTCCTGGTCGTGGTCGTGATCGCCGCTGCGGTCTCACAGCGCGTGGTGGGTCGGCACGCAGTGCCAATCTACCGAGGATTATACGCGCGGCACTCTATCGCTACATGCGGATATATGGGTGGCACTCAGTGTCATCGCCTCATGCGCTGGCGTGCGCGGCGCTCACAGGTTACCGAGGCGTGCGGTGAGTAGATCGGCCACCTTGCGTGGCGGCATGTCGCGGGGAAACACGGCGAGCACCAGTTCGTCGGGCTCGGTCTGCGCGCGTCTGCCGCGCGGAATCATGGCCAGTTCGGTGCGCAGATCCCCCACCGTTGCCCCCGATTCGCCGCGCACCATCCGGCGCAGCAAGTAGTTGTGCGTGGCGGTGACGGCGGCCGTGTACTGCACCCGGACAAGGTCGGGCACCTCCGGCAACCGGCCGCGCAGGAACTCGGTGAACAGCCGCTCGTACCGGAACACCGTGACGATCTCGCGCTCACGCAACGCGGGCACCCGCCGCACCACCTGATACCGCCGCGCCGCGATGTCACGCCACTGCGTGAACCGCTCGAACACCCCGATCACAGCCTCACACACCGCGTCCCACGGATCCCCCGCACCGACCCCCGCCAGAAACTCCTCCGCCGAGGCCAGCTGGAACTCGTGATCAGCGAAGATCACATCCTCTTTGGACCGGAACTGCCGAAAGAACGTCCGCCGCGAAATCCCCGCCGCCACCGCGATCTCATCCACCGTCGTCGCCTCGTACCCCCGCTCGGCGAACAACCGCAACGCCTGATCAACCACCGTGAGCCGAAACTGCGCCGCGTCATCGTGTGCCACGGGGGTCAACCGTAGTCACCGCGATACGGACGCCTTCACGCGACATCGCCGCCGGCGCGGGGCTATGCCAATAGTTCATCCACCGATGACACGTCCAGAGATCGACGGAGCCACGTGGCCAACTGCACTTCGTCGTGGCACGCACGGATCCGATCCGCCGCGTCCTCAGTGACGACAACGCCCCTGTGCCGCAGAACCATCAGCACATCCTCGGCTCGGCCTTCCGCACGTCCCTGCGCCCTGAGCTTCTGCGCGGATTCGGAACGGAAGAACGAGAGATCGGTAGCCATGTGCTTCCTCCAGGTCTCGGCTGCGTCAGTATGGGAGATGCCCTGCTCGATCAACTCGACGTAGAACTCGGTCGTCTCGTTTCCGCCCAGCCGACGAATGCCCGCGACGATCGCTCCCAGTATCGCACCGATCTCCGGCTCGCGAGCGTGGGTGACGGCCGACAAAGCCGCCAAGGGCAGATCCTGAACAACTGCGGCCGGGTCGATGATCGCCGGCACATTGTGTGGGCCGAGTACCAACGGATGCAGCGTGATCGTGGTCCAGAAAGCGTGCCCCAGTTTCATCGGAGTCGTCGCCCACCGCGCGGTGGCGTGGTCATGGCAGATGACGACGAGGATGACCGGCAGCTTGTACTTGTTGCGTAGGAAGGTCACGTAATACGACCAGGCGTCAGGTCGTGAATTGTCGGCCGAGGACTGCGCCTCGACCACCATCAGAAATCTGTCGTCGACAGTCGTGATATCCAAGATCGTGTCAGCGCGCCGCTCGACCGGAGCCGTCTCCGTGAGGTCTACCGAAACCTGCTCTACCGCAGTCGGTTTGGAGAAGGGCAGCTTCAATACGGCGAAGGCATGAGCGATCGCCGCCGCATCATGCTGAAAAATCCGATGCATCGCTTCATGCGATGAGGTCACCATGCACGGAACGTACGCCCGATCGAACATCAGTGCGAAATCGGCAGCGATTTCCCCGAATTCGGCGATTCGGGCACGTCATACACGCCGAGGCGCCGGAAGCCGTAGCCCTACCGGCGGGGGGTGGGCGACTCAACCGAGGAGTTTGTTGCGCAGGGCTTCGTCTTTGGCGAGGACCATTTGTTCCAAGCCTGCCTGGAACTGTTCCATGCGGGTGCGCAAGGACTCGTCGGAGGCGCCGAGGATGCGGACTGCTAGCAGGCCTGCGTTGCGGGCGCCGCCGATGGAGACGGTGGCGACCGGGACGCCTGCGGGCATTTGGACGATGGACAGCAGCGAGTCCATGCCGTCGAGGTATTTGAGGGGGACCGGGACGCCGATGACGGGGAGGGGGGTGGCCGAGGCGACCATGCCGGGTAGGTGGGCGGCGCCGCCCGCGCCCGCGATGATCACCTTCAGGCCACGGCCTGCCGCGTCACGGGCGTAGTCGAGCATGCGCTGGGGGGTGCGGTGGGCGGAGACGACGCCGACCTCGAAGCGGATGCCGAATTCGGCGAGTGCTTCCGCGGCGGCTTCCATAGTTGGCCAGTCGGAGTCGCTGCCCATGATCAGGCCGACCTGGGGACCGGGGGTGCTCACGTGGGATTCCCTTCGGGAAGTGGTTGGCGCCCACGGGAATTCGCGGGCTACTCGGGTGCGGCGGGTCAGGCTCCGTGCGGGTCCCAGCCATCGGTCCAGACGGCGTGCGACATCCAGTGCGCGGCCCGCTCGGCCTTTTCGCGCACCTCGGTGACGTCGTCGCCGAGGATGTTGATGTGACCGATCTTGCGGTCGGGGCGTTCGCCCTTGCCGTAGAGGTGGACCTTCGCCTCGGGCAGGCGGGCGAACAGGTGGTGCAGGCGCTCGTCCATCGACATCTCGGGCGTCTTGGCGGCACCGAGGATGTTCGACATCACGGTCACCGGCGCGAGGGGGCTGGTATCGCCGAGCGGGTAGTCGAGGACCGCGCGCAGGTGCTGCTCGAACTGGCCGGTGCGGGCACCGTCCATGCCCCAGTGACCGGAGTTGTGCGGGCGCATCGCGAGCTCGTTCACCAAGAGCTCGCCGTCGTGGGTTTCGAACAGCTCCACCGCCATGACACCCACCACACCGAGACCCGCGGCCAGCTCGAGCGCCATCGTCTCGGCGCGCGCGGCCAGGTCCTCGTCCAGATCCTGGGCGGGGGCGATCACCACGGCGCACTGGCCGTTGCGCTGGACCGTCTCCACGACCGGCCAGGTCGCGGCCTGCCCGAACGGCGAACGCGCGACCATCGCCGACAGCTCACGCTTCAAGTCGACCTTCGACTCGGCCAGCAGCTGCACACCGTGCGCGAGCTGGTCGGTGACCAGCTCGGTGGCCTCGGCGGCATCGGCGGGCATCCAGACGCCACGGCCGTCGTAACCGCCGCGCACGGCCTTCAGCACGAACGGCCAGCCGTGCTCGTCACCGAACGCCACCGCGTCCGCGGGCGCTGTGACCTCGACGAAAGCAGGAACCGGCAGACCGAGCCCGGACAGCTTCGTCCGCATGGCCAGCTTGTCCTGGGCGAAGATCAGGGCCTGCGGCGGCGGCGCCACGTTCACGCCCTCGGCCACCAGCACCTCGAGGTGCTCGGTGGGCACGTGTTCGTGGTCGAAGGTCAGCGCGTGCGAGCCGTGGGCGGCTTTGCGCAGCGCGTTCAGGTCGCCGTGACTGCCGAACACGACGTCGGGGGTGACCTGGGCGGCCGGGTCGTCGGGCCGCTCGGCGAGCACCCGTAGACGCTGGCCGAGGGCGACCGCGGCCTGGTGCGTCATGCGCGCGAGCTGGCCCCCACCGACCATCGTGACGGTGGGCATGGCTGACGGATCGAATGAACGTGCACTCACGTCGTGCAATGTTGTCATGTCGAATGCGAATGTTCGCGACCGGTACACTCGGAACTCGTGTCAATCGTCGACGACGTGGTCAGCGTCCTTCCCCCACGCCTGCGCGAAACCGCGATCAGGCACAAAGAGCTGATCAAGTTCGCCATCGTCGGAGCGACGACGTTCGTGATCGACAGCGGCCTGTTCTACCTCCTGAAATGGACGGTTCTCTCGGACAAGCCGATCACCGCCAAGATCATCTCGGGCGTGGTGGCGGTAATCGCGTCCTACATCCTCAACCGGGAATGGTCGTTCAAGAACCGGGGCGGGCGCGAGAAGCATCACGAGGCACTGTTGTTCTTCGGGGTGAGCGGGATCGGGGTGATCCTGAGCAATATCCCGCTGTGGATCTCGATCTATGTGCTCGATCTGCGGCAACCACATGTGAGCTTCCTCGTAGAGAACATCGCCGATTTCGTCAGCGCTTTCGTGATCGGCAATCTGCTGCAGATGGCGTTCCGGTTCTGGGCGATGCGGCGCTGGGTGTTCCCCGACGAGATGGACGAGATCGTCGCCGAGCTCGAGGACCTGATCGAAGAGGAACAAGAGCACCTCGGCCACAGCTGAGCAACCAGCTGGGTCAGCGCGGCTCGGTGAGGGTCGCGTTCTGCGGGCGGTTGAGCTTGGAGCCGAGGAACACCGCGAACAGGGCGGGGCGGCGACGCTGCAGCTCGAGCCGCCCACCGTCGGCCTCCACCAGCGCGCGGGCCAGCGCCAGACCCACACCGGTCGATCCGCCCGCGGAGAAACCACGATCGAAGATGTGCGGCGCGAGTTCATCACGCACACCCTCACCTTCGTCGGAGACTTCCACACAGATCAGCGGGTCGCGTGAACTCATGGTCGGGACCGTGCGCACCGAGATCGTGCAGGTGCCCGCGCCGTGCATCAGGGCATTGTCGACCAGCACCGCGACAGCCTCACGCAGCCGCGAACCGGTGATCGGGGCCTGCAGGGATTCATCGCCGAGCAGGAGCAGTTCGCGCCCGGTCTCGTGGAACGGGTGGGTCCACTCCGTGACGACCCCGCGCAGCTCCGCCATCACCGGGACCGGATCGCGGTCGGTGGCGTCTTCGTCGCGGGAGGCGCGGACCAGGTCGTCGATGGCCTCGGTGAGCCGGTCGACCTGCGCCATCGCCTCCTCTGCCTCGTGCACCACCTCGGGGTCGGCATGGGTGGACAACTCGTCCAGACGCAAACGAACGGCCGTCAGGCGGCTGCGTAGCTGGTGGGAAACGTCGGCCACCAGCGCGTGCTCGCGTTGCAGGCGGCCCGCGATCTCGACGGTCGCCGAATCGAGCACATCGGAGACCCGGTCCAGTTCCGCGATGCCGTGGCGGCGGGGATCGGGCCGGAAGTCGCCCATCGCCAGCCGGGCGGCCCGCGCGGCGACATCGCGCAGCGGATCGGCGACCCGGCGCGCGGTCACCACGGCGACCGAGAACGCCGCACCGAGCGAGGCGAGCACGGCCAGCGCCACCGCGGCCACCGCCTGCTCCTGCCTCGAGTGCATCGGCCCGGCGGGCACCTCGAGCCGCAGCGAACCTGACGTACCCATCGACAGCGATTCGACCAGCGGATCCGTGACTTCCCCGACACCGATGTCGGTGCGCGCGGCATTGTCGTGCGGGGCCGGATAGACGATCGTGAGCTTGCCGCCCTCGGGGACCAGCGCGCTCATGGCGCGCACGTCGAGGCCGTCCGGGACGGTCCCGTCGACGCGTTCCTGGGCGATCACCTCCGTCGAGATCCGCTCGAGGCGACTCTGCAGATCGTTGCGGGTGATGTCCTCGACCCACAGCCAGGCGGTGTAGATCAACGGCACGCCGAGCACCACCGTGGTGATGGTCAGCACGGTCAGGATCGAACGCAGGATGCGGCGGCGCACTGCCCGTCAGCCTCGGTGCGAGGTGGGTCCGTCGGTATTGAGCCGGAACCCGACACCGCGCACGGTGACGATCCGGCGCTCCGCCATCGGCCCCTCGTCACCGATCTTGCGACGCAACCAGGACATGTGCATATCGAGGGTCTTGGAACCGCGTAGGTCGGCGTCGCCCCAGACCTCGCGCAGGATGGTCTCGCGCGCCACCACCTGACCGGCCCGGTCGATGAGGACCTTGAGCAGCTCGTACTCCTTGTTGGCCAGGTTCACCTCGGAACCGTTCACCAGCACGCGCCGGGCCGCGGGTTCGAGCCGGATCGCGCCGACCTCCACCGCGTCGTCACCGATTCCACTGCGCCGCAACAGAGCTCGCACGCGGGCGAGGAGTTCGGCCAGCCGGAACGGTTTGCCGACGTAGTCGTCGGCGCCCGCGTCGAGGCCGACGACGAAGTCGACCTCGTCGGTGCGGGCGGTGAGCATCAGCACCGCCAGATCGGCACCGCTCGCGCGCACCTGCCGACACACCTCCAGCCCGTCCATGCCGGGCAGGCCCAGGTCGAGGATCAGCAGGTCGTGGTTGCCCTCGAGGGCGCGGCGCAACACCGCCGGGCCGAAGCGTTCGACGGTGACGGTGTAGCCCTCACGCCCCAGTGCACGCGATAGAGGTGCGGCGATCGCCTCGTCGTCTTCGGCCAGCAGTACTGCGGTCATGTGCACAGGTTAGGCGAAACCTACGCCTGCGCTGCGGCCATGCGCAGCTGAGGAACGCTGCGCGTCGGCGCCTGAAATGTGTTCTCGATCAGCGAGGAGGGGCAGCTCACCGGTAGCCACCACCCCAATGCTGCTCGTTGGCGGAGCGGCCCGCCTCGAACACCTGGTGGTAGAGCAGCGAATGAACCTGCTGCACCTGGGGCACGTCGTCGTATTCGAGCGGCTCCTCCGAGGAGGAACCGATGATCAGGGTGCCGGTGCCGAGCACCCGGTCCAGCAGACCGTGGCGGAACTGCACGCTGGAGATGCGGCTGAGCGGGATATCGATGCCGGTGTGGGTGAGCACGCCCTGGCGTACGAGCACCCGCCGCCCGGTGACGATGAAATGCGTCGACTTCCAGGCGATCACGCGCGCCACGACCCGCCAGGCGATCAGCCCGAGCCAGACCAGACCGATCAGGATCAGCAGCACCGTGCGCACGTGCCCGGTGGTATTGCGCCAGGCCAGGCCGCCGAGGAAACCGGCGATCGCGGTCGCGGCGATAAGAGTGACGATGGGCCACACCAACATTTTCCAGTGCGGGTGGCGGTGCAGGATCAACTGCTCGTCGGGCGCGAGGACATCCTCCGGGTAACCCATGACCGAACAGTACCGCGCTGGCACACCGCATTTCTCGATGCCACGACCGAGGCGATACTGTGGATTCCACGCTCGATGCCAGGTTTTGCCCATATCTGCTTGCTCGACACCGACAGTGGAGGCACGCGTGACCAAAGATCTGACTCAGCTCGAAATCCTCACGGCCCTCGAACCAGTGGCCGAACAGAACCTCAACCGGCACCTTTCCATCGCCAAGGACTGGAATCCGCACGATTACGTTCCGTGGGAGGAAGGCCGCAATTTCGCCGCGATGGGCGGAAGCGATTGGGAGCCATCGCAATCGCGACTCACCGATGTCGCCAAGGCGGCGATGATCACGAATCTGCTCACCGAGGACAACCTGCCGTCCTATCACCGCGAGATCGCCGAGAACTTCTCGCTCGACGGTGCGTGGGGCACCTGGGTGGGCCGCTGGACCGCCGAGGAGAACCGCCACGGCATCGTGATCCGCGACTACCTCGTCGTCACCCGTGGTGTCGACCCGGTGGCGCTGGAACAAGCGCGGATGATCCACATGACCCAGGGCGCGCACGCGCCGGCGAACTGGGGTGGATTCCTGGTCAATGTCGCGTATGTGACGTTCCAGGAGCTGGCCACCCGGGTGAGCCACCGCAATACCGGTCGCGTGTGCGAGGACCCGGTCGCCGACAAGATGCTGGCCCGCGTCGCCACCGACGAGAACCTGCACATGATCTTCTACCGCAACCTTTGCGCGGCGGCTCTCGACCTCGCCCCCGACCAGGCGATGCCCGCGATCACCAAGGTGCTCACCAACTTCCAGATGCCGGGCGCCGGCATGCCCAACTGGCGGCGCAACGGCGTGCTGATGGCCAAGCACGGCATCTACGACCTGCGCCAGCATCTCGACGAGGTGGTGCGGCCGGTGCTCAAGCAGTGGAACGTCTTCGACCGCAACGACTTCGGTGCGCGCGGCGAGGCGGCGCGCGATGAACTCGCGCTGTTCATCGACAAACTGGAGAAGGACGTGCTGCGGTTCGAGGAGCAGCGCGACCGGTTGCTCGCGCGCGAGCGCGTGGTGGCCGAGCGCGCGACGACGGGTGCGGCCGCACGTTGATCCGTCCTGGCGACGGGCCCGGCTCGGGCCCGTCGTCAGTACTGTCCGCGCAGGTGGGACACGTCGCCCGCGGAGACAGCCCGTTCGCCGATGAGCAGGCGGCCGGTGTCGTCGACGCCGGTCGCCACCCCGGTGAGCACCGTCCCGCCGGGCAGTTCGGCGCGCACGTCGATACCGATGGTGGCGCACCGCTCGCGGTATTCGGCCACCAGATCGGCGGTGCTCCAGCCCGACCGCTCCCACGCGGTGAAGCGGCGCGCGAACTCGGTCAGGATCGCCTCGGCCAGCGCGGTGCGGTCGACATTCCCAGCACCGGCCAACGTCAGCGAAGTCGCGTGTGCGACAGGCAGTTCCGACTCGTCGAGGTCGACATTCATGCCGATGCCGACCACCACGGCAGGCGCGATCCCGGTCGCGGCGACCTCGGCGAGAATGCCCGCGAGCTTGCGGCCGTCGAGCAGGACATCGTTGGGCCACTTCAATTCCGGCGCGACCCCGGCCGTGCCGCGCAGCGCGTCGACCACCGCGATGCCGGTGAGCAACGGCAGCCAGCCGAGCGCGGCGGGGTCGATGCCGGGCAGGCGCACCAGGATCGACAGCGAGATCTGGGCCCGGGGCGGACTCACCCACGCGCGGGCATGCCTGCCGCGACCGCTCACCTGTTCCTCGGCCAGCAGGGCCTGGCGGTCGGCGGACGGGTCGGCGGCGCGGGCGACGAGATCGGCGTTGGTCGATCCGGTCGACTCGACCACATCGATCCGCTCGTAGAACGACAGTGCGGGTGAGCTGCTCAGACGTGGCGCGTCGATCGGTGCCCTGTTCATTCGGGGCACGCTACCGGGAGTCAACAGTGAACGATCACCATGGCACCGAAGAGGCGCTGTGGGCGCAGCCCATCCTCAGACCGCGCATGGCCGGAGCGAATGCGGAGGTACGCCTAGCTGGGGTTTCTCTACTGGCCGGTAAGCCGGACTGCCGTGGTGCGCGACGGTGTCACTCGTTACACTCGCAACCCATGACGAGTGTCCAGCAGCAGCCCGCATCGGAATCGGCGGGCACCCCCGATATCCACACCACCGCCGGGAAGCTGGCTGATCTGCGGAATCGGCTGGAAGAAGCGCAACACCCGATGGGTGAGACCGCGGTCGACAAGGTGCACGCCAAGGGCAAGATGACCGCGCGCGAGCGCATCCTCGCCCTGGTCGACGAAGGCTCCTTCGTCGAACTCGACGCCCTGGCCAAGCACCGCAGCGTGAATTTCGGCCTCGAGCACAACCGCCCGCTCGGTGACGGTGTCGTCACCGGTTACGGCACGATCGACGGCCGCGACGTGTGCATCTTCTCCCAGGACGTCACCGTGTTCGGTGGCTCCCTCGGCGAGGTCTACGGCGAGAAGATCGTCAAGGTGATGGACCTGGCCATCAAGACCGGCCGCCCGCTGGTCGGCATCAACGAAGGCGCGGGCGCGCGGATCCAGGAGGGTGTCGTCTCCCTCGGGCTCTACGGCGAGATCTTCCACCGCAATGTGCAGGCCTCCGGCGTGATCCCGCAGATCTCGCTGATCATGGGTGCCGCCGCCGGTGGTCACGTGTACTCCCCCGCGCTCACCGACTTCGTGGTGATGGTCGATCAGACCTCCCAGATGTTCGTCACCGGTCCCGACGTGATCAAGACCGTCACCGGTGAAGAGGTCTCCATGGAGGACCTCGGTGGCGCGCACACCCACATGGTTAAGTCCGGTGTCGCCCACTACGTCGCCTCCGGCGAGCAGGACGCCCTCGACTACGTCAAGGACCTGCTGGGCTACCTGCCGAGCAACAACCGCGCCGAGGCCCCGCGCCACGCGCCCACCGACCCGATCAACGGTGCGATCGAAGAGTCCTTGACCGACGAGGACATCGAACTCGACACGATCATCCCCGACTCGCCGAACCAGCCCTACGACATGCACGAGGTCATCCGTCGCCTGCTCGACGACGACGAGTTCCTCGAGGTCCAGGCCGAGCGCGCGATGAACATCATCTGCGGCTTCGGTCGCGTGGACGGCCGCAGCGTCGGCATCGTCGCCAACCAGCCCACCCAGTTCGCAGGCTGCCTCGACATCGACGCCTCGGAGAAGGCCGCGCGCTTCGTGCGCACCTGCGACGCCTTCAACATCCCGATCATCACCCTGGTCGACGTGCCCGGCTTCCTGCCCGGCACCGGCCAGGAATACAACGGCATCATCCGCCGTGGCGCGAAGCTGCTCTATGCCTACGGTGAGGCCACTGTGGGCAAGATCACGATCATCACTCGCAAGGCCTACGGCGGCGCCTACGACGTCATGGGTTCCAAGCACATGGGTGCCGATGTGAACCTGGCGTGGCCGACCGCGCAGATCGCCGTGATGGGTGCCTCCGGCGCCGTCGGCTTCGTCTACCGCAAGCAGCTGGCCGAGGCCGCCAAGAACGGCGACGACGTCGATGCGCTGCGCCTCGAGCTGCAGAACGAGTACGAGGACACTCTCGTGAACCCGTACGTCGCCGCCGAGCGCGGATACGTCGACGCGGTCATCCCGCCCTCACACACCCGTGGCCAGATCGTGTCGGCGCTGCGGCTCCTCGAGCGCAAAATGGTGACCATGCCGCCGAAGAAACACGGCAACATTCCGCTCTGAAAACGCGATATCCCGGATAGGCCGCGCACACTTGTTGTGGAAGACAACTATTGATCAGCGCGGCCACACCGGGAATGATCGCGTCAACCGCGCTGTGAAGCGAAGTAAGTGCAGGAAGGATCTGGCACTGTGACAACTGTGGCAGAAGAAGACGTGTTGACAGTCGCCGAGCTCGAGCTCGTCGTCGAACCACTCGTCGAAGAGGCCGAACTGTCGGCGGGCGCGGTGGTCGAGGCCCCCGTGCCGGCCACCGGCGAGCCGATGTTCCGCATTCTCAAGGGTTCGCCCACCGATCAGGACATCGCGGCTCTGGTCGCCGTTCTGAGCGCGGCGTCCGCCAACGCGCCCGCCGGTGGATCGAACGGACCGGCCGACGCATGGGGTACACCGACGTTGACGCATCGGGGCACGAACCCGTTCTCACCGTACGTGTACCCGATGCTGTCGCACCTGCGCTGAGGTGATCGAGCTGGGTGCTCCGGTGACCGAGCTGGTGCTCCGGTGACCAGACTGGTTCTGGCATCGGCGTCCCCCGCCCGGCTCGGGATCCTGCGCACGGCGGGCATCGACCCCGTGGTGCGGGTCTCGGGCGTGGACGAGGACGCGGTGTCGGCGGCACTGCCCGCCGGCACCTCCGCACACGATGTCGTCGTCGCCCTGGCGCGCGCCAAGGCGGTCGACGTCGCCGCCTCGATTCCCGAACTCGACGCCGACTGTGTTGTCGTCGGCTGCGATTCGATGCTGCTCGTCGACGGGCAGCTACAGGGCAAACCACACACCCCCGAGGTGGCGCGCGAGCGCTGGGCCACGATGGCGGGCCGCAGCGCGGACCTGATCACCGGGCACTGCGTGCTGCGGCTGCGCGACGGTGAGATCGTCGCCGAGTCGGCCGAATGCAGCAGTACCACGGTGCATTTCGCGAAGCCGACGCCGGACGAGCTCGATACCTATATCGCAACGGGTGAACCGCTGAAGGTCGCGGGCGCGTTCACGCTGGACGGCCTCGGCGGCTGGTTCGTCGACCGGATCGAGGGCGACCCGTCCAGCGTCATCGGGATCGGACTACCGCTGTTGCGCCGGCTGCTCGAAGACGTCGGTGTCGGTGTCACGCAGCTGTGGCGGGATCCGCGGGACTGACGGCGCGATCACGTGCTGATCCCCGGGCTCCTTGGCCGGGGTGCGATCGGGCGCGGTCATCGTCAGGTCGAGCCGGGCCGTACACAGTTCGGGCTCGATGAACGGATGCAGCTGCACGTCCACCCGGCCACGAGCGCCGTTGCGCTCGAGCACCTCCCGCATGAGACCCATGTGCACACCACACACCACCTCGGCGTGTGAGCGGGCCAGTTCACGCAGCGGGCAGGCGGTCAGATTGATCTGTACGTGCTCCGTCGTCTCACCGGCGGGCTCCTTCTCGGGCGCGAACCCGAGCTCCGACATCAGCGACATGGTGATGTCCCTGGCGTCGGCGAGGGTTTCCACCGGCTGCGTGCCGATATCCATCCGCGCACCCCACGCGCGGCCCGCGGCCACGGCGGCGGCGGATCGGGCGACCGGATCGGGACCGAGATGGTCGGCCAGTACCTGCGCGAGCTCCTGATATCCCACCGAGCGCTGCACCGCGCGATAGCCGATGCGCGGGCGTCCGCGACCGCGTGGCGGTTGCTGGAACTGGCGAACCAGCGATTCACGGGTGAGGACATCGAGGTGGAATCGGACGGTGGTGACGTGCTGTCCGGTGATGCGGGCCAGTTCCTGGGCATCGAGGGGCTCGGTGGCGCCACGTAGGATCGCGAGCAGTCGCCGTCGCGGCCAAGAATCGGACATAGCTCACCCCTCCTCTCCAGAGACTTTATCGGACATCCGTGCGCTTTATTCGCCCATTGTGTCGATTCGTGATGTGCCACCACACACTTACCATCGGCTGCGACCACATACTGCTCGCACCCACCCAACTCGCGTGAAGGACCACACCGTGCCCGTCGCCCCGGATCCGCACCCCGCCTTCGGTTCCTACGCAGTCCCGCATCGATTGGTAACCACAGAATGGCTGTCCGCAAACATCGGTGTGAGTGGTTTACGGATCATCGAGTCCAACGATGACATCCTGCTCTACGACATCGGCCATGTCCCGGGCGCGGTCAAAATCGATTGGCGCGGCGATCTGAGCGACCCGGTGACCCGCGATTATGTCGACGGCAAGCGTTTCACCGAACTGATGCGCGCCAAGGGTATCGGGCGCGACGACACCATCGTGATCTACGGCGATCGCGGCAATGCCCAGGCCGCGCACACCGCCTGGATCTTCTCGCTGTTCGGCCACGAGGACGTGCGCCTGCTCGACGGCGGCCGCGACGCCTGGATCTCCGAGGAGCGCGACACGACCTTCGACCAGCCCTACCCCGCTCCCAGCGACTATCCCGAGGTCGTGCGCGACGACTCGACCGCGCGCGCGTTCCGCGAGGAAGTGCTCGGCAGGCTCGGCAAGCCCCTGGTCGACGTGCGCTCGGCGCAGGAGTACTCGGGCGAGCTCGACGACGCGGCTGACACCTCGGCGTCTACCCGAGGGCCGGCGTGGTTACGCTCGGCGGCCTCCTCCGGCCTGCCGTCTTCGACGCTGCGCGGCGGACACGTGCCGACCGCGGTGAACATCCCGTGGACCGACGCCGCCACGATCGACGGCCGCTTCCGCTCGCGCGCCGACCTCGACGAGGTCTACGGCGCGCTGCCCGCCGACGACCTTGTCGTCTACAGCGGGGTGGGCGAGCGATCCAGCCACACCTGGTTCGTCCTGACCTTCCTGCTCGGCCGCAGGTCGGTGCGTAATTACGACGGATCGTGGATCGAATGGGGAAACTCGGTGCGGGTGCCGATCGCGACGGGCACCGAACCCGGTGTCGCGAATCAGATCATTTGAAACATGTTCACATCAGTACGCGCCGCGTAATGTGACCTGCGACCTACTCGGCAGTAGGGCTAGCCGAGTTCGAGCAGTGTTGGCACACTGCCTACACTCGCCCGAGACGAAAGTTGTCGATACCGGGTACGGGGCCTAACCGGCGAACCGTTCCCCGACGCGACCAAAGATTGCACACAGGAGGCTCAGTGCCCAGCCATGCCAGCGCACGGATCACAAAGGTACTCGTAGCTAACCGCGGCGAGATCGCGGTTCGCGTGATCCGGGCTGCCAAGGACGCGGGAATCACCAGCGTCGCGGTGTACGCCGAGCCCGATGCCGATGCTCCCTTCGTGAAACTCGCCGATGAGGCGTTCGCCCTCGGCGGTCAGACCTCTGCCGAGTCGTACCTCGTGTTCGACAAGATCCTCGACGCCGCGGCCAAGTCCGGCGCCGACGCGATCCACCCCGGTTACGGTTTCCTCTCCGAGAACGCCGACTTCGCCCAGGCCGTCATCGACGCCGGGCTGATCTGGATCGGCCCGTCGCCGCAGTCCATCCGCGACCTCGGTGACAAGGTCACCGCGCGCCACATCGCCGAGAAGGCGAAGGCGCCGATGGCCGCCGGTACCAAGGACCCGGTCAAGAACGCCGACGAGGTCGTCGCGTTCGCCAAGGAATTCGGCGTCCCGGTGGCCATCAAGGCCGCTTTCGGTGGCGGTGGCCGCGGCATGAAGGTCGCCCACACCATCGAGGAGATCCCCGAGCTGTTCGAGTCGGCGACCCGTGAGGCCATCGCCGCCTTCGGTCGCGGCGAGTGCTTCGTCGAGCAGTACCTCGACAAGGCCCGCCACGTCGAAGCCCAGGTCATCGCCGACCAGCACGGCAACGTGGTCGTCGCCGGTACCCGCGACTGCTCGCTGCAGCGCCGGTTCCAGAAGCTCGTCGAGGAGGCGCCCGCGCCGTTCCTGTCCGACAAGGTTCGCGCCGCCATCCACGAATCGAGCAAGCGCATCTGCCGCGAGGCGGGCTACTACGGCGCGGGCACTGTGGAGTTCCTGGTGCAGGGCGAGACCGTGTCGTTCCTCGAGGTGAACACCCGCCTGCAGGTGGAGCACCCGGTCACCGAGGAGACCGCGGGCATCGACCTGGTGCGCCAGCAGTTCGCGATCGCCAACGGCGACGAGCTGAGCATCAAGGAAGATCCCACTCCGCGTGGGCACTCGTTCGAGTTCCGGATCAACGGTGAGGACGCCGGTCGCGGCTTCCTGCCCGCTCCCGGCCCGGTCAACGTCTACCGCGAGCCCACGGGCCCCGGTGTGCGCGTCGACTCCGGTGTGGTCCAGGGCAGCGTCATCGGCGGTCAGTTCGACTCGATGCTGGCCAAGCTGATCGTCACCGGCGAGAACCGTGAGCAGGCGCTGCAGCGTGCCCGTCGCGCGCTCGCCGAGTTCGAGGTCGACGGCCTGGCGACGGTGATCCCGTTCCACCGCGCGGTCATCGAGGACCCGGCGTTCATCGGTGACGGCCAGACGTTCGACGTCTACACCAAGTGGATCGAAAACGAGTGGAAGAACACCGTCGAGCCGTACACGGCCGGTGGCGCGGCCGACGATGACGACGACGATCTGCCCCGGCAGAAGGTTGTCGTCGAGGTCGGTGGGCGTCGCGTCGAGGTGTCGCTGCCCGGTCAGTTCAGCCTCGGTGGCGGTGCGGCCGGTTCGGCCGCTAACGGTGTGGTTCGCAAGAAGCCGAAGGCGCGCAAGCGTGGTGGCGCCGGTGCCGGTGCCGCGTCGGGTGACGCGGTGACCGCGCCGATGCAGGGCACTGTCGTGAAGGTCGCGGTCGAAGAGGGCCAGACCGTCGAGGTCGGCGACCTGATCGTGGTGCTCGAGGCCATGAAGATGGAGAACCCGGTCAACGCGCACAAGGCCGGTGTCGTCACCGGGCTGGCCGTCGCGGCGGGTGCGGCGATCACCCAGGGCACCGTCCTGGCGGAGATCAAGTAGTAAAGAACTCGACGACGGGCGCTGGTCTTCGCGGACCGGCGCCCGTTGTCGTTCGCCGGGGTGAACGGCGGACGAAAATCACCTGTCTCCGCAGGATGGGTGTCCGTGTTCTGTCGTATCGTGGGTCGGGTGACCAGTACTGCGCACACCGATCTGGACCCGCTCTCGACGCCGGGTTCGGCAACGGTGACCGAGGTGATCCAGGGCAGGCGGGACGCCGGTCATCGCGCCGACGGTCATCGCCTCGCGCTGGTGATCGAGGGCGGTGGCAGCCGCGGTGTGTACTCCAGCGGCATGGTGCAGGCGCTCGAGGAACTGGGTCTGTCGAAGGTGTTCGACGCCGTCTACGGCACGTCGGCCGGGGCGATCAATGGCGCGTGGCTGCTGTGCGGGCGCGCGGCGACGGGGATGCGATCGTGGACCGATCCGGCCATCATGCGCCGCGTGGTCGATCCGGTGCGCATCTTCCGCGGTCGCCCGGTCTTCGATCTGCACTATCTCGTGCATCGCGTGTACGACGGCATCGAGCCGATGGACTTTCCGGCCATCCTGGCCAATCCGACCACCTTCCACCCGATCGCGACCGATATCCGCACCGGGCAGTCGGTGGATCTCGGGCCCTACATCACCGACAAACAGTCCCTCATGACGGCGCTGAGGGCCTCCGCGGGCCTACCGCTGCTGGCGGGACCGCCGGTTGCCCTCGCGGGCGGCAACTACTTCGACGGTGGGCTCACCGAAACCGTGCCGATCCGCACCGCCGTGGCCGCGGGCACCACCCACGCCTTGGTTCTGCGGACCCGCCGGACCGACGAACTGCGCCCGCCCGCTCCCCTGCTGCATCGGGTGGTCGGCGGCGGGTACATGCGTGCCATCGCGCCCGGCGCGTTCCGGGCGTGGAGTAAGCGGCCGGGACAGCAGGCGATGGAGGACAGCTACCTCGACGGCCTCGGCGAGCAGGTCCTCCAGGTTCACCCACCCGCCGGCTCCCCCGCCATCGACAGCGCGGCCCGCGACACCGACCTGCTCACCCGCGCCCTCGACATCGGCCGCACCGCCGTCCACTCACTTCTCGGCGGCGGCACCCTCCGCACGGCCTGAATCCGGCGAGCCCGTGATCGCCGGGGACCGTCGGCGACGGCCACGCCGGTCGGCACTAGGCTGCGGGCGTGGAACCGATCGAGATCAACGCAGGGTCCTGGTATCTGCGCGCCCTTCGCGCCGACGAGCGCATCGACGATCGACCCGCGCTGGCCGACGGCGGCATCACCGATCCCGGCTACGTGGCCACCCGGTCGGCACAGTGGGCCGATGAATCCCACTTCTCCTGGGCGGTCTGCGTTCCGACGACGGCCGAGCTGGTCGCCGAGATCGGCGTGACACCGGGCCCCGGCGACACCGCGACCGTCACGGGGTGGGCCCGCCCCGGCGAGGACGAGGCACTGGCCGCCGGCCTCGCCTCGGTCCACCGCTTCGTCGCGGGCGCACTCGGATTGACTGTTCCGCCTCCCCGCGACTCTTAGCCGGATCGAGGCGCGGGAGACTCAGCGACGCGGGCGGCGGTGAGGTGTCGGTCGGATCAGCCGGTGCCCGACGAGTTACCCATGTTCTCGCGTGAGCACCGCGTCGAGTGCGTCGACGGCCTGACTCAGCTCTGCCTCGGTGACCGTCAGCGGCGGGCGGAACCGGATGCCGCGCTCCCCTGTGCCGAGCAGCAGCACGTGCTCGCGTTCCCGCAGCTCTGTCACCACTCGATCGCGCAGCTCCGGGGTGGCCAGGCTGATCGCGCACATCAGCCCACGCCCACGCGCCTCGCCCGCCAGGTTCGGGTGGGCGGCGGCGAGCTTGCTGAGCCGGTCGAGCAGGAAAGCACCGAGCGGTCCCGCGCCCTCGATCAGCCGATCCCGTTCCAGCACTTCGAGAATGCGCCGGGTGCGGACCATGTCGGTGAGGTTGCCACCCCAGGTGGAATTGAGCCGGGAGCTCACCCGGAAGACATTGTCGACCACCTCGTCGACCCGTCCGCCTGCCATGATCCCGCAGACCTGGGTCTTCTTCCCGAAGGCCACCACATCTGGCCGCACGTCCAATTGCTGGAAGGCCCAGGTGGTTCCGGTCATGCCGACACCGGTCTGCACCTCGTCGAGGATGAACAGTGCGTCGTTGGCGTGGACCAACCGCTGCATGGCCGCGAGGAATTCCGGTCGCAGGTGGCGGTCACCGCCTTCGCCCTGGATCGGCTCGGCGATGAAGCAGGCGATGTCGTGCGGGTTGTCGGCGAAGGCCTGTTCGGCCTGGGCGATGGCCCGCGCCTCGAGGGCGGCGATGTCGGGCCCGGCGAAGGTGTGCGGTGTGTCGATTCGCGGCCAATCGAATTTCGGGAATCGCGCGGTCTTGATCGGGTCGGTATTGGTGAGCGACATCGTATAGCCGCTCCGGCCGTGGAAGGCGCCGGTGAGGTGCAGCACCTTGGTGCCGAGTTCCGTTGCGCGGCCGTGCAATTGGTTGTGCCTGCTCTTCCAGTCGAAAGCGACTTTCAGCGCGTTCTCCACCGCGAGCGCACCACCGTCGACGAAGAACAGATGCGGCAGGTGCGGATCGCCGAGAACGCGAGCGAAGGTTTCGACGAAGCGGGCCATCTCGACGGTGTAGATGTCGGAGTTGCTCGGCTTGTTCAGTGCGGCGGTGGTCAGTTCGGCGAGGAAGCTCTCGTCACCGGCCAGCGCGGGATGGTTCATCCCGAGCGCGTTGGAGGCGAAGAAGCCGAACATGTCGAGGTAGCTGGTGCCGTCGCGTTCATCGACAAGCGTGCGGCCGTGCGACTCGTGTAGGTCGAGCACAAGCTCGAAACCGTCCGCGAGGATGTGCGAGGACAGGATTTCGTGGACCCGGTCGGCGGGGATGACCGCCGCGCCAGGGCGCTCCAGTTCGATGGTCATGAAACCGACGATACGCAAATATTTACGGAAGTTCTACGGAATCACGAATCAAATTACGGAAGATCACTACCTGTCATAGAATGTCTGCAGGATGATCGTGCTGCGGGTGTGCACGTTGGCCGTGGCCCTGATCTCCTGCAGCAGATGTTCCAGATGCCGGGGCGAGGCCACCCGCACCAGCAGGACGTAGCTCTCCTCGCCCGCCACCGAGTGACAACCCTCGATGCCGGGGATGTGCTGCAACAGGGCGGGCGCGTCATCGGGCTGGGACGGATCGAGAGGAGTGATGGCGACGAACGCCGACAACAAGTGCCCGAGCGCTTCGGGGTCCACCTGCGCCGCGTACCCGCGGATCACCCCGCGCGCTTCGAGCCTGCGCACCCGCGATTGCACCGCGGAGACCGAAAGGCTGGCCTTCTCCGCAAGATTCGACAATGTGGCGCGACCGTCTGCCATCAGTTCTTTGATCAATAGTCGATCGATGTCATCGAGCTGGGGTCGAGCCGGTGTATCCGCCATCAGCGAAGGCTAACGCAGCGTGGGGCTCGCGCGGGGAAAACTTCTTTCCGTTCCCCACCGAATTCTCCCGAACTTTTCCGTGAGTCGTACCAAACAGCAGAAGGTGAGCAGAGTACCGATGACGCAGACCGTGAACTTCTCCGAGCAGCTCTCACTGCGAGCCAGGGCGCTCCTGCACGGCCTCGGCGCCACTGTGCCCGAACCCGGCCCGCTGCTCGCGCGCACGCCGATCTCCGGCGGCGTCCTGCTGCCACTGACCACCGACACTCCCGCCGACGTCGATGCCGCGATCGGCCGCGCCGCCACCGCGTTCCAGGCGTGGCGCACCGTCCCCGCACCCGTGCGAGCGGCGCTGGTGCGCAGGCTGTCCCAGTTGCTGGTGACCCATCAGGACGAGCTGGCCGAGCTGGTGACCCTGGAAGCGGGCAAGATCGGCCCCGAGGCGCTGGGCGAAGTGCAGGAGATGATCGACGTCTGCGAGTTCGCGATCGGGCTGTCGCGCCAGCTCTACGGCGCCACCATGCCTTCCGAGCGCCCCGGCCACCGGCTCATGGAGACGTGGCATCCGCTCGGTGTCGTCGGCGTGATCTCGGCGTTCAATTTCCCTGTCGCGGTGTGGGCTTGGAATACCGCGATCGCGCTGGTGTGCGGCGACACGGTGGTGTGGAAGCCGTCGGAGACCACGCCGTTGACGGCGTTGGCGTGTCACACGCTGCTGCGTCGTGCGGCGGTCGACGTGGGAGCGGATCCCGAAGTGCACCAACTGATTCAGGGTGATGCCGCCGTCGGCTCCGCCCTGGTCGACGATCACCGGGTCGCCCTGGTGAGCGCGACCGGTTCGGTGCGGATGGGCGCCGCCGTTGCCCCGCGGGTGGCCGGGCGGTTCGGGCGGTGCCTGCTCGAGCTGGGTGGCAACAATGCCGCGATCGTGGCGTCGAGCGCCGATCTGGAGCTGGCGGTGCGCGGCATCGTCTTCTCGGCGGCGGGGACCGCGGGGCAGCGGTGTACGAGTCTGCGGCGGCTGATCGTGCATCGTTCGATCGCCGACCAGCTGGTCGACCGGCTCGCCGCGGCGTACAGCCAACTGCCCGTTGGCAATCCGCTCGACGACGGGGTGCTGGTCGGTCCGCTGATCAACGAGCGCGCCTTCGCGGCGATGCAGCAAGCACTGGTCGGCGCGGTGGCCGAAGGTGGCGACATCATCTGTGGCGGTGAGCGAGTCGAGACGCTCGGACCCGACGCCTACTATGTACGGCCCGCCCTCGTCCGTATGCCCGCGCAGACCGAACTCGTGCGCGAGGAGACCTTCGCACCGATCCTGTACGTGCTGACCTACGACGAACTCGACGAGGCCATCGCACTGAACAATGGTGTGACACAAGGACTTTCCTCCTCGATCTTCACGCTCGACCAGCGCGAGGCCGAACAGTTCCTGGCGGGCTCCGACTGCGGCATCGCCAATGTCAATATCGGGACATCGGGTGCGGAGATCGGCGGGGCGTTCGGCGGGGAGAAGAACACCGGCGGCGGCCGGGAGTCGGGCTCGGACTCGTGGAAGGCCTACATGCGCCGGGCCACCAACACCGTCAACTACTCCACCGAACTCCCGCTCGCGCAGGGGATCCATTTCGGCTGATCAGCCATACGATTTCGCCTTCCGACCCACCCCGTGTAAAGTGGTATTTGCAACGCGGGATGGAGCAGCTCGGTAGCTCGCTGGGCTCATAACCCAGAGGTCGCAGGTTCAAATCCTGTTCCCGCTACTACGAAGAAGGCCCCGGAGTTTCGACTCCGGGGCCTTCTTTCGTTATCTCCGGGGCCTTCTTTCGTTATCCGTTGCCGAGCCGCAGGGTCCAGTTCCCCCGATAGTGCAGCCGGGTGACGCTCGCGGGCGGAATATCCATGCGCCAGAACGACTTCGCCGGTGCGTCGAGCACCACGAGCAGCGCCGCCCGCACCACCGCCGGATGCGTCACCGCTACGGTGTCGCGCCCCGACGACGCGATCTCGGCCAGCCAGAACCGCACCCGATCGACCAGATCGCTGACCGATTCCCCACCGTGCCCACGGAATTCGGGATCGGTGAGCCAGGCGAACAGCTGATCCTGAGCGATCTTGCCCATCTCACTGCCCCGCCACGACCCGGCATCGAGATCCCGTAATCGCACGTCCTGTTCGCCGACGAGGCCCAATTCCTCCGCCGTCTCGCGAGCCCGCCGCTCCGGTCCTGTCCGCACCAGCGCCGCATCGAGCGGCACACAGGCACGCACAGCGGCCCGCCCCGACTCGTCCAGGGGTTCATCGACAGGAAAACGCGCCTTACGTACCGCCTCGGTAAGGCCATGGCCGACAAGGTCGACTCTCAGCACCGTTTGCACGAGAGTCGAGGGTAGCGACGAGTGCGATCCACGCCACAACCCGGGCTTCGCGCCGCCCCGGTCATCAGCATGTTCACGCAGGTCGGGGTGCATGATGCCGGCGAAGTTGTCGGAGGGTCGGTGCACACTTGGTGCTATGGATCGGTTCTCCCCCGCAACGGCACAGTGGTTCGACGGCGCCTTCCCCGGTGCGACGTCGGCCCAGCTCGGCGCGTGGGACGCGATCGCCGCCGGGGACAACACGCTGGTGATCGCACCGACGGGGTCGGGTAAGACCTTGTCGTCTTTCCTGTGGGCTATCGACCAACTGGCTCACCGAGACCCACCCGAAGCGGGAGCACGCCGGGGCACGTCGGTGCTCTACGTGTCGCCGTTGAAGGCACTGGCGGTGGATGTGGAGCGCAATCTGCGAGCGCCGCTGGTCGGCGTGACGCAGACGGCGAAGCGGTTGGGCCTCGACCCGCCGGATATCTCGGTGGGTGTGCGCTCCGGTGACACTCCGCCCGCCCAGCGGCGGGCGATGTTGCGCACGCCGCCCGACATTCTCATCACCACTCCCGAGTCGCTCTTCTTGCTGCTGACCTCGGCTGCGCGCGAGACGCTTGCCCAGGTCAACACAGTGATCGTCGACGAAGTGCACGCCATCGCCGGGTCCAAGCGCGGTGCGCACCTGGCGCTGTCGCTGGCCCGGCTGGACCAGCTCACCGACAAGCCCGCGCAACGGATCGGGTTGTCGGCGACGGTGCGCCCGCCCGAAGAGGTCGGGCGGTTCCTGGTCGGGAACGCGCCGATCACCATCGTGCGGCCGCCCGCGCCGAAGACCTTCGACCTGTCGGTGCGGGTGCCGGTGGCCGATATGACCGATCCCGGGGGCGACTCCGATCAGCCGGGGTCCATCTGGCCGCATGTCGACGAGGCCATCGTCGATCTCGTGCTCGAGCATCGGTCCTCGATCGTGTTCGCCAACTCGCGGCGGCTCTCCGAGCGGCTGACAGCGCGACTCAACGAGACCTACTCCGCCCGCCTCGGCGAGCCGGTGGAGACCGAGCACAAGCCACCCGCCCAGCTCGGACCGTCCACCGAGGTGATCCACGGGGCCGACCATCTGCTGGCGCGCGCGCATCACGGGTCGGTCAGCAAGGAACAGCGCGCCATCATCGAGGACGATCTCAAGACCGGCCGCCTGCGCTGCGTGGTGGCCACCAGCAGTCTCGAACTCGGCATCGATATGGGCGCGGTGGACCTGGTGGTGCAGGTGGAGGCGCCGCCGTCGGTGGCCAGTGGCTTGCAGCGAGTCGGCCGCGCCGGGCACCAGGTCGGTGAGATCTCGCGGGGCGTGCTGTTTCCCAAGCACCGCACCGACGTGATCCACTGCACCGTCGCCGCCCAGCGCATGCTCGCGGGTGAGATCGAGCAGCTCCAGATCCCCGCGCACCCGCTCGACATCCTCGCCCAGCAGACGGTGGCGGCCTGCGCGCTCGAACCGATCGACGTCGACGTTTGGTTCGATATCGTCCGCTCCACCGGCAGCTATGCCAACCTGCCCCGCTCGGCCTACGAATCGGTGCTCGACCTGCTGGCCGGGCGCTATCCGTCCGACGAGTTCGCCGAACTGCGCCCGCGCGTGGTGTGGGACCGCGATGCGGGCACCATCACCGGCCGTCCCGGCGCGCAACGGCTGGCGGTGACCTCCGGCGGCGCGATTCCCGACCGTGGAATGTTCGCGGTGTTCATGGTGGGTGAGAAAGCTTCTCGGGTCGGTGAACTCGATGAGGAGATGGTCTACGAATCACGCGTGGGTGATGTGTTCGCGCTCGGTGCGACCAGCTGGCGGATCGAGGAGATCACCTTCGATCGGGTGTTGGTCTCGCCTGCGTTCGGGCTGCCGGGCAGGTTGCCGTTCTGGCATGGCGACGGGTTGGGCCGCCCGGCCGAATTGGGCGCCGCGCTGGGCGAATTCGTTCGGACGGCGGGGAAGGTGCCGGCCGATGAGCTGACGCGGATCGTCGCGGACATGGGTCTGCGCGACGAGCCCTCGTCTGCCGCGCGGAGTAAGCCCGCGGAGCGGCTCGAGCATCTGGTGCGCACCGCTGGGCTCGACCAGAACGCGACAGCGAATCTGGTGAGTCTGCTCGAGGAACAACGCAGTGCGACAGGTCAATTGCCGACCGACCGCACGCTGGTAGTCGAACGTTTCCGCGATGAGCTCGGTGATTGGCGTCTGGTCCTGCACTCGCCCTATGGCACCCCGGTCCACGCCCCGTGGGCGCTGGCGGTGGGCGCGCGCCTCCAAGAACAGTTCGGCATCGACGCCGCCCCGACCGCCTCCGACGACGGCATCGTGGTGCGCCTGCCCGACACCACCGATCAGCCGCCCGGCGCCGAACTGTTCGCCTTCGAGCCCGACGAGATCGACGACATCGTCACCGAACAGGTCGGCGGCTCCGCCCTTTTCGCGTCCCGCTTCCGCGAATGCGCCGCCAGGGCACTCCTGCTGCCGCGCCGTGATCCCGGCAAGCGCGCACCGCTGTGGCAGCAGCGGCAGCGCTCGGCCCAATTGCTGGACGTGGCACGCAAATTCCCGCAATTCCCGATCCTGCTGGAAACCGTTCGCGAATGCTTGCGCGACGTATACGACCTGCCCGCCCTGCGCGACCTGCTCACCAAGGTCGCGCGCCGCGAGATCCGCCTGATCGAAGTCGAAACCGCGAGCCCGTCGCCGTTCGCGGGTGCCCTGCTGTTCTCCTACATCGGCCAATTCCTCTACGACGGCGACAGCCCACTGGCCGAACGCCGGGCCGCCGCACTGGCCCTCGACTCCAGCCTGCTCGCCGAACTCCTCGGCCGCGTCGAACTCCGCGAACTCCTCGACCCCGCCGTCATCGCTCTGACCGAACAAGAACTCCAACGCCTCACCCCCGAACGTCTAGCCCGCGACGCCGAAGGCCTGGCCGACCTCCTACGCCTGCTCGGTCCACTCACGCCCGCCGAAGCCGCGGCCCGCTGCGTCCCCCGCCCCGGCACCCCATCCGCCGCTCGCCACGACGAGGCGATGGAAAGTCGAGCACCGGACGAATTTCGCACACACGAGCGAGGCTCGAAGTCCGGCGAACTCGCCCCAAGACCCGGCGCAGGAGCCGTCGGAGCCGGGCCGGCTGGTTTCCCCCGGGATGACGCCGCACCCCCCGACAGCATTGCCTTGCACCCAGACAACGGAACCCGCTCGGACGACGGTCCTTCGGAAGGCGGAGCACAGGCCGATCGTGGCAGCCACGACCTGCTCATCGACTCCGATGCACCGGCTTGGTTCGCGGAACTGCGGGATTCGCGGCGGGCGCTGGAGGTTTCGTTCGCGGGACGTACCTGGTGGGTGGCGGTGGAGGACGCCGCTCGTCTGCGCGACGCGCTCGGGGTTCCGCTGCCGATCGGCGTGCCCGCCGCGTTCATCGAACCGGTGCCCGATCCGCTCGGCGACCTCGTCGGGCGCTATGCCCGCACCCACGCGCCGTTCACCACCGCGGCGGTCGCCGACCGCTTCGGTTTGGGGACCGCGGTCGCCGCGACATCGCTGCATCGTTTGCTCGCCGAAAAGCGCGTCGTCGAGGGCGAATTCACTCCCGGTACGGCTGGCGGCGAGTGGTGCGATGCCCAGGTTCTGCGTCGATTGCGCCGCCGTTCGCTCGCTGCCGCCCGGCACGAGGTCGAGCCGGTCTCCACCGCGGCCTTCGCACGCTTCCTGCCCGCCTGGCAACACGTCGGTTCCGGCGAGCTGCGCGGCGTCGACGGGGTCGCCACGGTGGTGGAACAGCTTGCGGGTGTGCCGATTCCGGCCTCGGCATGGGAGTCGCTGATCCTGCCGACGCGAGTCCGCGACTACTCCCCCGCCATGCTGGACGAGCTGATGGCGACCGGCGAGGTGGTGTGGTCGGGTCACGGCGCCATCACCGCCCGCGACGGCTGGATCGCCCTGCACCTGGCCGATCAGGCACCGTTCACCCTGCCCCCAGCCGACGAGATCGACCCCACCGACATCCAGCTCGGGCTACTGGCCGCTCTCGGCGCGAACCTGGAGCCATGGCCCCCACCCGGCACCATGCGAACCGACCCGCATCCTCCAGTCGCCTCGGAGTCACCCCGCACCCGCCCGAAGGCTGCTCGCAGAAGCACGTCCGCCGATAAGATCGTCGACCTCGACGCCGCCGAGCGCGCGCAGCCAACCCGCGGCAATGGTCAACGGCATGGTCCAGAACATGATGTGCCCGCCGATTCCGGTGGCACCGCACGATTGCCACTCACATTGACCGGCGGCGGCGCCTATTTCTTCCGCCAGCTCTCCGATACCGCGGGTCTGCTCGACGACAAGGCCGCCGGTGACGCACTGTGGCAGCTGGTCTGGGCTGGATACGTCTCCGGTGACACCTTCGCCCCGGTGCGCGCCCTGCTGTCCGGCACCGCCCGCGCCACCACCGCGCACCGCGCCCCGCGCCGCGCTCCACGCGGCCGCGCGTACCTGCCACGACCGTCGATGCCGACCCGATCCGGCCCGCCGATGCTGGCCGGCCGCTGGTCGATCCTGCCCGAACGCGTGCGGGACAACACCGTTCGCGCCCACGCCACCGCCGATCAGCTCGTCGAACGCTACGGCGTGCTGACTCGCGGCTCGGTGCAGAACGAAGGGATATCCGGCGGTTTCCAGCTGATGTACCGGGTGCTCACCGAGTTCGAGGATCGCGGCCGATGCAGGCGCGGCTATTTCGTCGACACGCTCGGCGGCGCCCAGTTCTCCACCACCGACACCGTCGATCGCCTTCGTTCGTTCGACACCGACCGTGACAACACCAGAGCAGGCATCGCGCTCGCCCTCGCGGCGTGCGACCCCGCCAACCCCTACGGCGCCGCCCTGCCGTGGCCGAAGGGTGACGCCGAAGGCGGTCATCGACCGGGCCGCAAGGCGGGTGCCGTGGTAGTTCTGGTCGGTGGCGAACTGGTGCTCTACTCGGAGCGCGGCGGCAAGACGCTGCTCAGCTTCACCGAGGACATCGGCCTGCGCCGTGCGGCAGCCATGGCGCTGGCGGGGCTGGTGCGCGACCGCAGGGTCGACAGCTTGGTGATCGACAAGATCAATGGGGAAACCGTGCACGGCAACCTTTTCGTCGAAGTCCTGATCGAAGCCGGTTTCTCGATGACCCCGAGCGGTCTGCGGCTGCGCAGGCAGGTGTAGCCGCATGCCCGAGGGCGACACCGTCTTCCGCACCGCGCAGCGCCTACGCGCGGCCCTGGCCGGTAAGACCTTGACCCGCAGCGACTTCCGGGTCCCCCGGTACGCCACGGTGGATCTGGTCGGCGATCTCGTGGAAGAGGTCGCCAGCTACGGCAAGCACCTGTTCATCCGCACCGACCGCTGGAGCATCCACACCCACCTGAAGATGGAGGGCGAGTGGCGGGTGTTCCATTGCGGCCAGCGCTGGACCAAACCCCGGGTCACCGCCCGACTCGTCCTCGGCAACGACGAGGTCGAGGCCGTCGGATTCTCGCTCGGCAAGGTTCAGGTCCTGCCACGCGCCGACGAACACACCGTCATAGACCACCTCGGCCCCGACCTGCTCGGCCCGAATTGGGACCCGGCCGAGGCCCTGCGCAGGCTCACCGAATACCCACGCCGCGCCATCGGTCTCGCCCTGCTCGACCAGCGCAATCTGGCAGGCATCGGCAATATCTACCGCAGCGAGATCTGCTTCCTCCGCCGAGTCCACCCCACCACCCCCGTCGGCGAGATTCCCGATCTCCCCGCGCTCGTCGACGAAGCCCACCGCGTCCTCGGCAAGGCCGCGCACCAGCCGCCATGGCGCCCCATGGTCTACAGCCGAACCCGGCGCCCCTGCCCCCGCTGCGGCACCGCCATCGCCTCCCAACTCCTCGGCGAGGACGACCCCGCCGACCGCATCACCCAGCGCGAACGCGGTATCTACTTCTGTCCTCGCTGTCAGCC
Organism: Nocardia sp. NPDC058519; assembly: GCF_042719755.1. Classification (NCBI taxonomy): domain Bacteria; kingdom Bacillati; phylum Actinomycetota; class Actinomycetes; order Mycobacteriales; family Nocardiaceae; genus Nocardia; species Nocardia sp. NPDC058519. Next base: position 98,637 of record NZ_JBHXNK010000026.1, read on the forward strand.
ACTTCCCTGAAAACACCTCGCCGCGCATCACCGTGTCCGATACGATCCCGGGATTGTTTTCATTGCTAATAGCCAGGGCATCTCCCCAGTTAGAGAGCAGGTTTCGTGATGGCATGTCGGATCAGTGAGCTCGTGCTCGGTTGCCGCGACCCCGAGGCACTTGCCCAATTCTGGTGTGAGGTCCTGGACTTCGTCGTCCTCGATCGCGAGGACGACGGCACCGTGGAGATCGGCCCGCGTGAGGGGTTCGGCGGTCCGCAGGCGACGATCATCCTCAGCAGCAGGGAAGAACCCGAGCACGGGAAATCCCGGCTGCACCTCGACGTCAACCCCACCGACCGTGATCAGGACGCCGAGCTCGAACGCCTGCTGAAGCTCGGTGCGCGCCCGGCCGATATCGGCCAGACGGGCCAGGAATCGTGGCATGTCCTGTCCGACCCGGAAGGCAATGAGTTCTGCCTGCTCAGGGCCCGCATCGACCCGGTCTGAGAATCAGCGGTCCTGCGGCACCGGCTCCAGCAGTTGCGGGCGCGGCTCGGGAGCGGCGGCCCGCAGTGCGTCGGCCGACTTGTCGTCGGGTTGGGTCTGCGATTCGATCTCGGCCCGCACCCGCGCCTGGTACGTGGACACCTCGCGGTCGATATCGTCTGCGTCCCAACCGAGTACGGGTGCGATGAGGTGGGCGACCTGCTCGGCACTGTTCGCGCCGCGATCGGAGTATTCGATCGAGATGCGGGTGCGGCGGGCCAGGATATCGTCGAGGTGCAGCGCGCCCTCGGCGGCGGCCGCGTAGACCGCTTCGACCTGCAGGTAGGCCGGGGCGTCGGTAATCGGTTGCAGCAGTTCGGGTTTGCCCGCGGCCATGGCGAGCACCTCGTCTACGAGGGAGCCGTAGCGGTCGAGCAGGTGCGTCATCCGGTACGGGTGGATGCCGTAGTGTTCGGCGAGCTGCACGGTCTGGTTGACCAGCGCGAAGTAGCCGTCGGCACCGAGCAGCGCGACCTTCTCGGTGATCGAGGGCGAGACGCGTGCCGGAATGTCTTGTGCTGCTTCATCCATCGCGTCGGCCGCCATCACCCGATAGGTGGTGTACTTGCCGCCCGCGATGCTCACCAGACCGGGCGCGACGCGTGCCACGGCGTGTTCGCGCGAGAGCTTGGACGTCTCGTCGTTCTCCCCCGCCAGCAGCGGGCGCAGGCCCGCGTAGACCCCGTCGATGTCGGCGTGGGTGAGCGGTGTGACCAGCACCTCGTTGACCCGGTCGAGCAGGTAGTCGATATCGGCCTTGGTCGCCGCGGGGTGGGCGAGGTCGAGGTTCCAGTCGGTGTCGGTGGTGCCGACGATCCAGTGCGCGCCCCACGGGATGACGAACAGCACCGAGCTGGTGGTGCGCAGGATGATCGCGGCGTCGCTGACGATGCGGTCGCGCGGCACCACGATGTGCACGCCCTTGGACGCGCGCACATGGAATCGGCCGCGCTGTCGCGACAGACCCTGCACCTCATCGGTCCACACGCCCGTCGCGTTGATCACCACATTCGCGCGCGCCTCGCCGGTGCGCCCGTCCTCGGTGTCACGCAGCTTCACCCCGACGACCCGGTCGGCCTCACGCAGAAACCCGACGACCTGCGTGGAGGTGCGGATAACCGCGCCGTAGTGGGCGGCGGTGCGGGCCACCGTCATGGTGTGGCGGGCGTCGTCGACGACGGTGTCGTAGTAGGTGACGCCGCCGATCATCGAATCGCGGCGCAGGCCGGGTGCCAGACGCAGCGCGCCGTGACGGGTCAGATGGTGCTGTCCCGGAACGGATTTCGCGCCGCCCATGGTGTCGTACAGGGTCAGGCCCGCGGCTACGTACGGCCGCTCCCACACGCGATGCGTCAGCGGGTAGAGGAACCGCAGCGGCTTCACCAGGTGCGGTGCCAGCGTCGACAGTGCCAGCTCACGTTCCTTCAGAGCTTCCCTGACCAGGCCGAATTCCAGCTGTTCGAGATAGCGCAGGCCACCGTGGAACATCTTCGACGAGCGGCTCGACGTGCCAGACGCGAGATCGCGAGCCTCGACCAGCGCGACCGACAGCCCGCGTGTCGCAGCATCCAGCGCGATACCCGCACCGACAACGCCGCCGCCGACAACCAGGACGTCGAACTGATCCTTGCCCAGACGCTCCCAGGCGGTCCGCCGATGTTCGGGCCCCAGATCGCCGGGCCCGAGCCGGTCCCGCTTCCCGCCCGCGACCAACTCACCCGGGTGCAGGAACTCCGGTGTCTGCGACATGCTCGACTCCTCGCCGCCGACCGATTCCGGCCGGTCCCAGCCGACAGTGGGGCCGGCGCCGCGTTCGGCGGCGCCGCTGCGTACAGGCTAAACGTAGCGCCCGCGCGGCGCTCGGGACGTGCGCGGCGGGGCGCGGGTCCGAAATTCGTCGCCGACGACAAAGCGTGCGGCCCCGGGCTCCGCTTTCGGTAACCTGCATCAATGCGTCGCTATGTGGCTGCCATCGATCAGGGCACGACTTCGAGTCGGTGCATCATCTTCGATCGGCAGGGCCGGATCGTCGGGACCGCCCAGCAGGAGCATCGGCAGATCTTTCCGAAGCCCGGCTGGGTGGAGCACGATCCGGCGGAGGTGTGGCGCAATACCGAGTCGGTACTCGGTGCGGCGCTGGGCAACAGCCGGTGCTCGGCCGGGGATCTAGCCGCCGTCGGGATCACCAATCAGCGCGAGACCACCGTGGTGTGGGATCGGGCGACCGGCGAGCCCGTGTACAACGCGATCGTTTGGCAGGACACGCGCACCGATCAGCTGTGTACCGAACTCGCCGGTGATCAAGGGCCGCAACGCTATGCGGACCGCACCGGGCTGCCGCTGTCGACCTATTTCGCCGGTCCGAAACTGCGCTGGATCCTCGACAATGTCGACGGCGTCAGGGAACGCGCCGAAGCAGGCGACCTGTGTTTCGGCACCATGGACAGCTGGGTGCTGTGGAAGCTGACCGGTGCACACCTCACCGACGTCACCAACGCCTCACGCACCATGCTCATGGATCTCCGCACCCTGCAATGGGATTCACAGATCTGTGCCGATTTCGACATCCCGATGTCGTTGCTGCCGCAGATCCGCAGCTCGTCGGAGGTCTACGCCGATATCACCTCCGGTCCTTTCGAAGGCATCCCGGTCGCGGGGATCCTCGGCGACCAGCAGGCTGCCACATTCGGCCAAGCGTGCCTGAGCCCCGGCGAGGCCAAGAACACCTATGGCACCGGCAATTTCATGCTCCTCAACACCGGCACCACCCCGGTGTTCAGCAAGCACGGCCTACTCACCACCGCCTGCTACCAACTCGGCGACGCACCCGCCGTCTACGCCCTCGAAGGCTCGATCGCCGTCACCGGCTCCCTCGTCCAGTGGCTGCGCGACAACCTCGGCATCATCTCCTCCGCCGAGGAAGTGGAACCACTGGCCCTCAGCGTCGAAGACAACGGCGGCGCCCACTTCGTCCCCGCGTTCTCCGGCCTGTTCGCCCCCCGCTGGCGCCCTGATGCCCGCGGCGTCATCGCCGGACTCACCCGCTTCGTCACCAAGGCCCACTTGGCAAGAGCCGCACTGGAATCCACCGCCTTCCAAACTCGCGAGGTGGTAGACGCCATGCGCGCCGACGCGGCCGCCCAACACCTGGACCTCGAACTCACCACCCTCAAAGTCGACGGCGGCATGACCGGCAACAACCTCCTCATGCAATTCCAGGCCGACATCCTCGACGTCCCCGTCGTCCGCCCGGTAGTCCGCGAAACCACCGCCCTCGGCGCCGCCTACGCCGCCGGTCTGGCAGTCGGCTTCTGGTCCGGCCTCGACGACCTACGAGCCAACTGGTCCGCCGACCGAACCTGGACCCCCTCGATGCCCGAAGAGGAACGCACCCAGCGCTACGCGGACTGGAACAAGGCCGTCGAACGCACCTACAACTGGGTGTGAACCGACCGCGCAAGCTGCCTCGGCAACAGCGCTCGAGGAAACGCTGCTCGAAGCGGCCGCCCAGGCGTTCTCCCGCGCGGATCTGCGTCGGAGCCGACCGCTATGACGAGCGAACCGCGACGAAGGTCCTTCCCGCTCAGCTCGTAGCCTGTGCGGCCTTCGACAGGCGGTCGACCGCTTCGGTCAGGGTGGCTTCGTCGGAGGTGGTGAAGCAGAGGCGGAGGGTGTTGGGGGTGGTGTTGGTGATGGCGAAGGCGGCGCCTGGGACGTAGGCGACGCCGGATTCCAGGGCGGTGGGGAGGAGGGTGGAGGTGTTGGTGTTGTCGGTGAATTCGGCCCAGATGAACATGCCGCCGGTGGGGTCTGTGCAGCGGATGCGGTCGCCGAAGGTGGTGCGGACGGCGGAGACCAGGGCGCGGGCTCTGGTGCCGTAGGTGGTGCGGATCGAATTGATGTGGGTGGCTAGCCAATTGGTGTCGGTGAGCAGGTCGGTGGTGATCTGCTGGGTCAGGGCCGATCCGCAGAGGTCGGCGCCTTGTTTGAGGAGTTCCACTGCGCGGCAGACTCTTTCGGGGGCGATCATCCAGCCGACACGGAGGGAGGGGGACAGGATTTTGGAGACGCTGGAGAGGCGGATCACCTGGGCGGAGTGCGTGGCCACGGGCGCGGGGGCGGGGTTGTCGAACCAGAGTTCGCCGTAGGGGTCGTCTTCGATGATCCAGAAGCCGTGGGCCTCAGCCAGTTTCGCGAGGCGTTGGCGGCGTTCGGGGGTGAGGGTGACGCCGCCGGGGTTGTGGAAGGTGGAGACGGTGTGGACGACGGCGGGGCGTTCACCTGCCGCGAGGAGGTCTTCGAGGATGTCGAGGCGCATGCCATCGCTGTCGAGCGGGACGGCGACGATTCGGGCGCCCGCGGCTCGGAAGACCTGCAGCGCACCGACATACGCGGGGTCTTCCACGATCACGAGGGCACCGGGATCGAGGAGGACCTCGGCCAGGAGCGAGAGCGCCTGCTGCGAGCCGTGGGTGATGAAGACTTCGGCGACGGGCACCGTGCGGCCGATCTTGGCGGATTCTCGGGCGGCGATCACCTCACGCAGGGCAGGCCAACCGGACGACTCGGTGTACTGCAGCACGGCGGGGTCGCGCAGGGCGTTCTCGGCGGCGAGTGCGATCTGTTCGCGCGGCATCAGGGCGGCGTCGGGGAGGCCGCCCGCGAGGCTGATGATGTCGTCGCGGGCAGTGAGTTTGAGCAGATCCCTGATCGCCGAGCTCTGCAGGCCGGCGAGCTTGCCCGCCAATGCTGGAATGGTCAGCGACATGGGAACCTCCGGGGACGCCAAGAGAAGCAATCATCCTACGATTGCATATCGTCCGCCAGAATGTGAAATTGTCGTCTCATGCAGTGAGACTCTACCGAGCGGTGATGGACTTGACCTGCCACTTTCCGTCGGTGTTGGTGGTGATGATTTCCTGCTTGTAGACCACCGCCGAGCCATCGGGGTGCATTTCGCGCAGTTCCACGTCGTAGCGGCCCACGGCGGTCTCGCGCATCTTCACACAGTGGGTGGTACCGGCGGGAATCTGCCCGTCGATCGCCTGCTGGATCGTCTCGGCGGGCGAGATGTTCTCGGCGTCGGGCGCCACGAATTCGCGCACCTTCGCCCCGGACCGGTCGGTGTAGAAGGCGTACTGGAAGCCGAGGATCGCCCTGGCGCCGGTGGTGGTGTCGCCCGGTCCGTTGCCGACGGTGACGGATTGTTCTGCGACAGACTGGCATTCGGTAGCGGAGGCAACCGAGGGAACCGGCGCGGCCGTGACACCGGGATCGGCACCGCCGCCGCGCTTGACCAGCCCGATCGTCAGGACAAGGGCCACCACGAGCAGGACAGCCGCGGCCACACCGCCGATGATCCAGCGCAGGCGCTTGTTATCGGGTTCCCGCTCCACCGGCGCCGGGGTGGTCGGCATCTTCGGCGCGAGACGGCGCGCGATCGGATCGTCGGCCCACGACAGGCCGGGTTCGGACGGCGGCTTCGGGATCGCGCCGTCATCGTCCGGGTTGTCCCACCACGCTTTGTCGCCCGCGGGCCTCGGCTTGTCGGGGACCAGCGGGGTGCGGCTGCCCTCGGGCGGGCGCACCTGCTCCGGGGGCCCGGCATCGCGCGAGGGTGCCTGCGGCGCAGGATCTTTGGGGCCGGGGCGACCACGCCGGATCACCTCGGTGAGCTCACGACCGGAAGTCACCGGCACGGAATCACCGAAGACCGAGCCGCCGAAGACAGAACCCTCACCGCGCGGCTGCTCGCCACCGAAACGCACCGTCGGGTCGGCAGTTGGCGGACCGCCCGGAGTGGGACCACCGAACGGTGCGGCTTCCCGCGACCCGGGACCGGCGGGCGCATCCCCACCGGTAGTGGGACCACCGAACGGCGCGTTGCGCGGAGGCGTCGCCAATGCGTCACCGAAAACAGAGGTCGGCGCGGAACGGCGACCATCAGGTAGACGAGGGGGCGCTTGACCGGCGGGCGGTCCCGGCGGCACCGAGCCGGCAAACGGGGCACCGGGCGGCGGAGCGACAGGCGGCTGACCCGCGACAGGGCCACCGAACGGACCCGGCGCGGGTGCACCGGCGGGCGGACCGAACGGGCCGGGCGCAGGCGCACCGGCGGGCGGACCGGCCGGTCGCCAACCCCGCTCCGGAACCCCGGACGGCGCGGGCGGCGGCGCGGCGGGAACAGGCCCACCGAAACCGGCGTCGTCGACCGGCGGCCCGAAATCGCTTACGGGAGGACCGAATTCCGCAGCAGGTCGTTGATCGCCGCGTTCGTTGTCGTCGCCCTCGGTGCCCAAGTCAATCCTTTCCCCAGGACACACGTGTGGGGCGGTCGAAGTCGACCGCCCCACACGACGTACTGCGTGTCAGTACTGGATCGAGCCACCCCACTGGGTGTTCACACCCGCGACGTTCAACGTCTGGAGCAGCTCGCCCGGCACGGGCAGTGTAGCCTTCGCGGCCGCATCGAGCGCGGCGGTGCCGCCCGGCTGCGCCTTGATCCAGTTCTCCACCGCGGCCTTGGCCAGGTTGGCCTGCGTGGTGTCGAGCACGGTCACCGTGGTGTTGTCACTGCGGCCGTCGCCACCGTTGAAGGTGGTGACCTTGACCGAGTTCGCGCCGATGTACTCGACCGACACACCGGCGTCACCGAAACCGCCACCCGGCGCCCGGTAGCCGACAGTGCCGACGTAGCCCGAGGCGTTGTTGTAGTGGTGGGTGTTGGCCAGGATGCCTGCACCGTCGATGGTGACGCCGAGTTCCTGGCGCGGGCCTTCCATCTCGACGACGGGCGCGGCGGGCGCGTTGGCCAGGCGCGGTGCCTGCCAGGCCGGTTCCTTCGGCTCCTGGATGAGGGTGTCCGGAGACTCGACCTCGGCCTGGGTGCCGGTCCCGTTGCCCTGACCGGACGGCACGCTGGGCTGCGTCTGCTGCTGCCCAGGCGTGGCGCCCGGCTGGCTCGGCGTGGTGCCCGGCTGACCCGGCGTGGCGCCCGGCTGGCTCGGCGTGGTGCCCGTCTCGGGCTTGGCGGTGCCCGGCTGATCGGGCGTCGCGCCTGCGCGCTCCGGCTGGACCGCGGGCTGCGCCTGTCCCGGTACCGGCAGCGGCGCGGTACGTGGCTTGGTGACACCGGGCTGGCTCGGCGTCGGCTTGGCGGGGACGGCCTGTTCCGGCTGACCCGGCGCGGGGCTGGTGACGCCCGGCTGGGCCGGCGTCGGCTTGGTCTCGCCCGGCTTGGCGCTCTCCGGGGTCTCCGGAGCTTCTACTTCGCCCGAAGGCTGGCCCGGCTGCGCAGGAGCCGGAGTCGCGGGTGTGGTCGGCTGGTCACTGGGGACCGCGCCTGCCGGTGCCGCGAGAAGGGTTGCCACGGCTGCCGCGGCAGCCAGAGGCAACGACGTGCTTGCCATCGCTCGCTGCGCCCGACTCGGCTTACGATGCTTCACTTTTCGTAATCCCTTTCCCGGAGGGAATCCCCCACTGCTCCACCACGCGATCAACATCTGATCACGCCTCGGCGGTGAGTCAACCACATGAGCGCGGGACAGGCAACGCAGCACCAGGTTTCGAGTTCACCCGGCGCCGCCTGCGCAAACACCTGGTGTGCGGGTTGCCGGGAAGCGACGAGCAGCGTTGGCGAACAACACAATTCGAAACCCGAAACCTCTTGTGATTCGTTTCACATTCTGGCGATACGGTCTCAGTCGAGGTCGTCGTGGCGCATCAGCAAACGTCCGGCTTCGGTGAGCGAACCGGTGAGCGAGGGGTACACCGAGAACGTCTGGGCCAGGTCGGTGACGGTCAGATTGTTCTGCACCGCCAGCGCGATCGGCAGGATCAGCTCCGAGGCGATCGGCGCGACCACCACACCACCGATCACCACACCGGTCGCCGGGCGGCAGAAGATCTTGACGAAGCCGCGCCGCAGCCCCGACATCTTCGCGCGCGGATTGGTGTTGAGCGGCAGCATCACTGTCCGCGCCGGGACCTCGCCGTTGTCGATGGCGGTCTGACTGACACCGACGGTCGCGATCTCCGGACGGGTGAACACCGCCGAGGCCACCGTCTTCAGCCTGATCGGGCTCACACCCTCGCCGAGCGCGTGGTACATCGCGATCCGCCCCTGCATGGCGGCCACCGAGGCCAGCGGCAGCAGACCCGTGCAGTCGCCCGCGGCGTAGATGCCGGGCACCGACGTACGCGAAACCCGGTCGACGCGAAGGTATCCGCCGCGATCGAGTTCGATACCGACCCGGTCGAGGCCAAGGTTCTGGGTGTTCGGGGTGGAGCCGACGGTCATCAGCGCGTGCGAGCCGGTGACGGTGCGGCCGTCGGACAGCTTCACCACGATGCCGTCGGCGGTGCGCTCCACGGCATCGGCACGGGCGTGCTTGACCAGCTCGACGCCGCGTTCGGCCAGGGCTTCCTCGAGCACGAGGGCGGCGTCGGCGTCCTCGCCGGGCAGCACGCGATCACGGCTGGACACGAGCTTCACCCGCACACCCATCTCGGTGTACGCGGACACGAATTCGGCGCCGGTGACACCGGATCCGACGACGACCAGCGTCTCCGGCAGCTCCGGCAGGTCGTAGAGCTGGCGCCAGTTCAGGATCCGCTCACCGTCGGGCTCGGCGCCGGGGAGCACCCGCGGGCTCGCGCCGGTCGCGATCAACACGACCTCGGCCTCGAACTCCTCGGTGCTGCCGTCGGTCAGCGTCGCGCGCACGCGATGCGCCAAACCCGGTGCTGGCCCGACCAATTCGCCGTAGCCCGGAAGTAGTTGCACGCCCGCGGCCTGCAACTTGGTGCGGATATCGGAAGACTGCGCCAGCGCGAGCGCCTTCACGCGAGCGTTCACCTCGGGCAGATGCACCTTGGCCTGGTCGGCGTCGAGGGTGATGCCGAGATCGCGCGCGCGGCGCAGATCGGTGCGCAGGCCGGTCGAGGCGATGAACGTTTTCGACGGCACGCAATCCCACAGCACACAGGCGCCACCGATGCCGTCGGCGTCGATCAGGGTCACCGTGGCCCCGTGCTGGGCGGCTACCAGTGCCGCCTCGTATCCGGCCGGTCCACCGCCGATGATCGCAATCCGTGCCACCAGTCACGCTCCTTGTGCTCGCCTGATCGGACCTGGCCCCTTGTGAGGGCTCGCCCGTTGCTGTCGAGGCCATCATTTCAGGTGCGATGTGACACGGCCGGGTCGGATCGGTGAACAACGGTGCGCGTGTTGTGTGCCACGTTCTGTGCCATCGGCAAGTGTGACCGTCAGCCGATCTGGGTGGGAGACAGGAATTCCGCCATGGTTATTGGCTACAGTTTGATGGTGCCGATCTATGCCGCCTACGGGTCCAACATGGACTCGACGCAGATGCTGGAACGCTGCCCGCATTCGCCCATGTCCGGGACCGGGTGGCTGGAGGGTTGGCGCCTGACCTTCGCCGGTGACGACATCGGCTGGGAAGGGCCGTTGGCCACCGTCGTCGAGGATCCCGGCCAGCGGGTATTCGTCGTGCTCTACGACGTCTCCCCCGAGGACGAGGACAGCCTCGACCGCTGGGAGGGCTCCGACTTCGGGATCCACAAGAAGATCCGAATCCGGGTCACCGGCACCCAGGGCGAGTCCCGCCTGGCGTGGCTCTATGTCCTCGACGCCTACGAAGGCGGCCTCCCCTCGGCCCGCTACATCGGCGTCATCGCCGACGCGGCCGAAAAAGCAGGCGCACCAGAGGACTACGTCCACGCCCTCCGCACCCGCAACAGCAAAAACGTCGGCCCAGGGGCTTAGCAGCACAGAAGAACATGGGTAACTCACCGGGTACGAGCTGACCCCGCCACCGCACGACCGCCGGCCGCCGACGAAAAGTCAGCGGCTGGCGAGTCCTGCCAAAATGCGCGGAGTGGCGGTCAAGCCTGGAGGATGAGATTCGTCAGGGTTCGTACTCCGACGGCCAGTGCGCGTTCGTCGATGTCGAATGTCGGCTGGTGCAGGTCCAACTGCTCGCCGACGCCGGACCAGACTCCCAACCTGGCCATGGCGCCTGGCGCCTCTTCCAGGTACCAGGAGAAGTCCTCGCCGCCGCCGGACTGTGGGGTATCGGCGAGGGCGTCCTCACCCATTGCCAGCACCGCGTCCTCGAACATCAGCGCCGAGGTCGGATCGTTGACCACCGGTGGGACGCCGCGCTTGTAGTTGAGCTGGTAGCGCACGCCGGTGGGCGCGAGCAAGCCGTCGACGATCTCGCGGACCAGCGGTTCCAGCAGCAGCCAGGTGGCGTGATCGCCGGTGCGGACCGTGCCGGTGAGCATGCCCGTCTGCGGGATCGCATTGGGTGCCTTGCCCGCACTCACCGCGCCCCAGACCATGACGGTGCTGGTGCGCGGGTCAACGCGGCGACTCAGCAGGCCGGGCAAGCCCGTGATGACAGTTCCGATCGCGTAGACCAAGTCGCTGGTCAGATGCGGCCGCGAGGTGTGCCCACCGGGCGAGTCGAGCACCAGCTCGACGGTGTCGGCCGCCGAGGTGATGGCACCGGTCCGCACGCCGACCTTGCCGACCTCCAGACGCGGATCGCAATGCAGCGCGAAGATCCGGTCCACCCCGGCCATCCCGCCCGTCGCGACCACGTCGATCGCACCGCCCGGCATCACTTCCTCGGCAGGCTGGAATATCAGCCGTACCCCCACCGGCAGCCTGTCCTCGACCTCGGCGAGCGCGAGACCGGCACCGAGCAGCACGGTGGTGTGCGCGTCGTGCCCGCAGGCATGCGACACACCGGGCACGGTCGAGGCGAAGGTCAGGCCGGTGAATTCCTGCATCGGCAGCGCGTCCATATCGGCGCGCAAGGCGATGCGCGGACGATCGGTGGGGCCGAAATCGCAGATCAAGCCGGTGCCACCCGGCAGCACTTCCCAGCTCAGCCCGGCCTTGGTGAGCCAGCCCGACACGAATTCGGTGGTGGCGAACTCGGCACGGGACAACTCGGGGTTGGCGTGGATGTGTCTGCGCCATTGCACCAGGTCACCCGCGTGCTCGGCCAGCCATGCGTCGACGATCTCGGTTTCCGACATCAGAGTTGGTTCGGTGTCCGGCGTGGTCGGACACGCTGCGTTCTCGCGCGCCATCGAGTGGGTGCCGACACCCATCGATAGCGCGTCGGAGCCTGCGCGTGCGGTGCCCGGATGGCCGGAAATGGTCACCGAATGTCCTCCTGTCGTTCGATCAGCCGTTGCAACAACCTGTCCCTGTGTACTTCATCGCCCGCCACCGCGACAGCGGTACGTGCCAATGCCAGCGCGCCGTCGAGCACCGCCCGGTCCGCCGAGGCGTTCACCGCGGCGGCGGCGAACTCCGGCTGATGGGTGGCCGCGCCGCCGGCATCGATGCCGATCACCGGGTGGATACCGGGGATGACGTTGGTGACGTTGCCCATGTCGGTGCTCCCGAGCGGCCGCAGCACCTCGAGCTCGGGCGCGATCGGCGTCCGTCCCAATCCGGTGATCTGCGCGCGGTAGGCAGCGGAAAGAACCGGATCGGGGGTGAGCTCGGTATAGGTGGGCGCGAGCGTCCGTATGTCGTGGGTGCAGCCCGTCGCCAGGGCGCCCGCTTCGAAACACGCCTTCGCTCGGCGCATCAGGTCGTCGAGAGAGCCGGAATCGGCAGCGCGGAGGTAGTACAGCAACTCCGCGCGTCCGGGCACGATGTTGGGGGCTACGCCACCGTCGGACACTATACCGTGCAGCTGCTGGCCGGGTCGCAGATGTTGACGTAGCAAGCCGACAGCAACCTGGGTCAGGGTCACCGCGTCGCCCGCGTTGCGCCCCAGTTCGGGCGCGGCGCTGGCATGGGCCTCACGGCCGTGGAAGACGATGGCGAGATCGGCCAGCGCCAGCGAACGCGCGCCGACGATGTCGCCGGGCCCAGGGTGGACCATCATCGCCATCGCGATGTCGTCGAAGGCGCCCGCTTCCAGCATGAGCACCTTGCCGCCGCCGCTCTCCTCCGCCGGCGTGCCGAGCACCACCACGGTCAGGCCGAGCGCGTCGGCCACCGCGGCCAGCCCGATGGCCGCGCCGACGGCGGACGCGGCGATGATGTTGTGCCCGCAGGCGTGCCCGATCTCGGGCAGCGCGTCGTATTCGGCGCAGATGCCGACGGTCAGCGGGCCGCTGCCGTAGACGGCGCGAAAGGCCGTCGACAGCCCGGCGACGCCCGTGGTCACCGCGAATCCGCGCTCGACCAGCGGCGCGAGGACCTTCGCGACGCTACGCGTCTCGGCGAAGGCCAGCTCGGGTTCGGCGTGGATCGCGTGCGAGAGCCCGATCAGCTCGTCCGAGGCAGCCACAATCGCGGCGTCGGAGGCGGTGGCTGTGAGTTCGCCGGTGCGCGAGGGTGCCATACCCCCAGTCTTGCATCAGTGCCCGACAGCGGCGCACCGGCGAGCGTGGTCAGTTGCCGAAGGGAAGGTTCTCCGGGGTGACCGGGGTGGCCAGCGCGGCGAGGGTCTCGGCGTGCAGCGCGGTCTTGATGATCGGGGTGATCGGCTTGCGCAGGCTGGTCAGCGCGGCGGCGCGCGCGATCGCGGCGGGCAGCACCTCGTCGGCGTCGGCCTTGGCATCGGCGATGCCGGCGGCGATGGCCTCGTCGGCACCGAAGCGGTGGCCGGTGGTCATCGCCTGGACGCACACCTGGTTGCTCAGGCGACCCTTCAGCAAGCCGTTCATGCCGATGGTGAACGGCATGCCGAGGTGCACCTCGGGCAGCGACCAGAAGCCACGGTCACCGCGCATCACGCGGAAGTCGTGAGAGGTGGCCAGCATGGCGCCCGCGCCGAACGCGTGGCCGTTGACCGCGGCCACCGTCGGCATCGGGAAGGTCAGCAGGCGGGTGTAGAGGGAGTGCACCCGGTCGAGGTAGCCGTGGACCTTGTCCAGGTTGCCGAAGACGTAATCGGTGTCGAGGCCGTTGCTGTAGTACTTGCCGGTCGCGACAGTGACCAGCGCGGCAGCACCCTCGGATGCCTCGACCTTGTCGAGTGCGGCGTGGAAGGCGTCGATCCAGCCCGGCGAGAAACGGTTCTCGTTGTCGGTCTCACCCTCGTTGCCGAGGTACAGGACGAAAACATCACCAGAGCGCTCCAAATACGGCATGCAGGGAGAATAAACCGCGACGGAAGGCGTAGCTACTCGCGGGTACGACACGCAGGAGCCCGATGTTGTCCGACCATGGTCACTCGGCCCGAGGACGCCCATCCCCGCTGCCGCTTAGACTTCGTTTCATGACTGCCGAACAGGCCGCTGCGGCGATTGCCGAACGTACGGGAGTGCCGCGTCATCGCGTGGCCGTGGTGCTGGGATCGGGGTGGCAGGAGGCAGCAGCCGAGATCGGCGCGCCGCATGCCTCGATCCCCATGACGGAGCTACCCGGCTTCGGTAAACCCAGCGCGCAGGGTCACGGCGGCATGGTGCATTCGGTCACCGTGAACGACAACAATGTGCTGCTGCTGATGGGTCGTCAGCACCTGTACGAGGGCTACACACCCCAGCAGGTGGTGCATCCGGTGACCGCGGCGATCGCGGCGGGCGCCGAGATCGTGCTGCTCACCAATGCCGCGGGCGGACTCAGGGCGGGGCTGGCTGTGGGTGAGCCGGTGCTGATCGCCGACCACATCAACCTCACCGCGCGCACCCCACTGGTAGGCGCGCGGTTCGTCGACCTGGTCGATGCCTGGGATCCCGAATTGCGTGCGCTGACAAGGGAAATCGACCCGAGTCTGACCGAGGGTGTGTACGCCGGGCTCACCGGACCGCAGTACGAGACGCCTGCCGAGATCCGCATGCTCGCGACCATCGGCGCCGATCTGGTCGGCATGTCGACGGTACTGGAGGCCATCGAGGCGCGGTCGCTCGGCGCGAAGGTGCTCGGCATCTCGCTGGTCACCAATATGGCCGCGGGCGTTACCGGGGAACATCTTTCGCACGCCGAGGTGCTGGCCGAGGGGCAAGCCGCCGCGCCCCGGCTCGGCAAGCTGCTGCGCGGCATTCTGGAGCGCGTGTAGATGCTGCGGTTCGGGACCGCGGGCCTGCGTGGACCGTTGCGCGAAGGCCCCGACGGGATGAACGTGACAACGGTGTCGCGGGCCACGGCCGGGCTGGCCGACTGGTTGCGTGAGCGGTGCCTCGGCGGTGGGCCGGTTGTGGTCGGGCGCGACGCGCGGCACGGATCTGCCGAGTTCGCCACCGCGACGGCGGAGATCTTCGCTGCCGCAGGATTTCCGGTAACGGTGCTGCCCGATCCGGTGCCGACACCGGTGGTGGCGTTCGCGGTGCGTGAGCTGGGCGCGGTGGCCGGGGTGCAGATCACCGCCTCGCACAACCCGCCCGCTGACAACGGTTACAAGGTGTATCTCGACGGCGGGTCGCAGCTGATCGCTCCCGCCGACAGCGAGATCGAGAAGGCCATCGAGGCGGTGA
Source organism: Nocardia sp. NPDC058519 (assembly GCF_042719755.1). Lineage (NCBI taxonomy): Bacteria > Bacillati > Actinomycetota > Actinomycetes > Mycobacteriales > Nocardiaceae > Nocardia > Nocardia sp. NPDC058519. The sequence goes on from NZ_JBHXNK010000026.1 coordinate 113,637, forward strand.
TCGAACCGATTGCGCGGGAACCTGTTCCGGTATCCGGCGCCGACCTGGTCGATCGGTATCTCGCACGCGTCGCGGAATTGCCCGGCCTGCTCGGTGGGCCAGGTGCACGAGCGGATGTGCGGATCGCGCTCACCGCGCTGCACGGTGTCGGCGGTGAGCTCGCGGTGCGCGCGCTGGCCGCGGCGGGGTTCACCGACGTGCACGTGGTCGATGAACAGTTCGCCCCCGATCCCGACTTTCCCACCGTCGCGTTCCCGAATCCAGAAGAGCCGGGCGCTGCCGATCTGCTGCTCGCGCTGGCCGAGCGGATCGATGCCGATGTCGCGATCGCGCTCGATCCCGATGCCGATCGCTGCGCCCTCGGCGTACCTGGTCCCGGTGGCTGGCACATGGCGCGTGGTGACGAAACCGGTGTGCTGCTGGCCGATTACGTGCTGCGTACCCGTCCCACCGATCCGCTGGTCGCCACGACCATCGTGTCCTCGCGTCTGCTGTCGAAGCTGGCCGCCGCGCGATCGGCGCGCTACGCCGAGACCCTCACCGGCTTCAAATGGCTGGCCAGGGCAGGCGATGGACTCGTGTACGCCTACGAGGAGGCCATCGGGCACTGCGTCGATCCCACGAAGGTCCGTGACAAGGACGGCATCTCGGCCGCCGTCGCCGCCGCGGATCTCGTGGCCCTGCTGAAAGCTCAGGGCCGAACGCTGCAGGACGAACTCGACTCCTACGCTGTCGAATTCGGCCTGCACGCGGGAGATCAGGTCTCACTTCGCCTGCCGGACCAGGCCGCCGCGAGCGTGCTGGTCGCCGCCCTCCGCGCGGACCCGCCCAGCGAAATCGCCGGTACCCCGGTGAAATTCACCGACCAGGCGCAGGTCCGCGGCCGGCTACGCACCGACGCGCTGGTCTTCGACGCCGACGACTTCCGCATCGTCGTCCGCCCCTCTGGCACCGAACCCAAACTCAAGTGCTACCTGGAGGTATTCGCCCAGGTATCCGAACCGGACGACCTGAACAACGCCAGACAGCTTGCCGCCCAGCGACTCTCCGAGCTGACCACGTTCTGCCGGTCGCTGGCAGGAGGCAAGGAATAGTCGACCGCCTGGAATCGCTCGCCCGGCCGCGCTGAGTCAGCGTGGGCCGAACTAGGGGTCACCCGCGTCGCCGAGGCCGGGACCCGGCTCGCGGAACAACTCGCGGCTGGGATCGCCGAATACGTCGTGCGCCGGAAGCCCCGCCGTGGGCAGCGGCGACGTCTCCTGATGTCCGTGCTCGATCGAGCATCGACGGAAAGGCCCGTTCCCGTCGGTCAGAGCCCGCAGATGCGGATCGGCATGGTCCAGAAACCAGAGACTGATGCCGAGCCCACCTTCGAGCCGGTGGCGTTCCCACACCCGCCACAGCGCGTCCAGCCGTATGGCCGCGCTCGGGTGCCGCCACCACTCCGGACACCAGTTGAGCTGATCGTCCGGCCGATACCCCAGCGCGTCACCGAACACTCGGACGAAATAGTCGTCTACCCAGGCCGCCACATCGCTGTAAACCAGCTCGAACGGCTTCTCGGGCCCGGTAACCCCACTCCCCATACCTGCCAGGATCTCACGAAAACCGGGCGGTGGGAGGCTGATTCAGCGTGGACCGAACTGGCGGTCGCCCGCGTCGCCGAGGCCGGGGACGATGTAGGCGTGCTCGTTGAGGCGGTCGTCGATGGCTGCGGTGATCAGGCGCACCGGCAGGCCCGAGCCTGCCAGGGCGGCAACGCCTTCCGGGGCCGAGACGACGCAGATGGCGGTGATGTCGGTGGCCCCGCGGGCGACGAGGAGTTCGATGGTGTGGCGCATCGAACCGCCGGTGGCCAGCATCGGGTCGAGGACGAATACCGGCAGGCCGGTGAGGTCGGCGGGCAGGGATTCGAGGTAAGGCACCGGCTCGTGGGTCTGCTCGTCGCGGGCGATGCCGACGAAACCGACGCGTGCTTGCGGCACGAGTTCGGCTGCGGCGTAGACCATGCCGAGCCCGGCCCGAAGCACCGGAACCAGCAGCGGGGGCGCCGCCAACCGGACGCCTTCGGTGACCGCGACCGGCGTGTCGATCGGTTCGCGCACCACCGGCGCGTCGCGCAGCGCCTCGTACATGAGGATGCCGGTGAGATCGGCCAGAGCATTGCGGAAGGTGGCGTTGTCGGTACGAGCGTCCCGCATCGTGCTGAGCAGGGTCGCGGCGAGCGGATGGTCGACGGTGTCGGTGCGCATGAAAAGACGATAGGGTCGCTTGGCGCTTCGCGCCTACGACCGCTGGGGAAATATTTTCGCAGTCGAGGGAACCGAATGCGGAGTCGGTGCGTCCAAGATAATGAGTGACGTACTCTGCCCGGGAACTCGAGGATTGGGGGAAGTTCGATGACGAAAAAGATGTCGGCCGATGCCGAGGGCATCGTCGCGTACAGCGCGGCTGCCGAGGTGATGGCGACGGAACTGGCCACGGCGGCAGCTGGATCGGTTGCCTCCGACCCCACCCTGCTCGGCCCCATCATGGGTCTCATCGGCGGCGATTTCACCGCCGCCTACTCCGCCGCCCATGCCGGTCACGTGGCGTCGATCGCGCAGCTGTCGGCGGTCATGGGGAGCATGGGGCTGGCCACCGCCAGCGCCGCGACCACCCTGGTCGAGACCGACCTGAACAACGCGGCCGGGCTCTCCGCGGCCGCGGGCGATATCGGTACCGACGCATGATCGACCTCAGCGGGCTGGCTCAGCCCCTCCTCGATCTGCTGTCGAGCTTCGGCTCCGGCGTGCTCGGCACCGGCGGCGCGTCCGACGGCTTGCGCTCGACCTCGACCAACCTCGACCAGATCTATCAACAGGGTCGCTACAGCATCAACAACGTGAACACCGCGTGGGACGGCCAGGCCGTCGACGCGGCCACCGCCAAGGCGCTGCGCGTGCAGACCTCCTCGGCCACCCTGTCCGACAACGGCACCGAGATGGCGACCGTCGTCGACCAGGCCGCCGCCTATGTGGAGACCGGGCAGAAGGAACTCGACGGGATCGTGAACTCGTTCCTGTCCCAGGTGTCCGCGCTCAGCCCCACCCTCGGCACACCCGCCGGTCTGACGGCCGTGGTGAGCTCGGCGATCGACCACATCGGTCAGGGCATGGGCGTCGTCGGCCGGGTGCAGGACGAAATGAGCACCCAGACCGCCGCGATCCAGGAACTCACCCCCGCACCGTCGAGCACGGCGCTGGCGAGCGTCTCCTCCGGCGCGAGCAACCTCGTGTCCTCGGCGTCGAGTTCCGGTCTGCTCTCGACCGCGGCGAGCACCGGCAGCACAGTGCTCAGTGCGATGGGATCCGGTCTGTCGACGGCGATGGGTGGCAGCAACAGCAGCACCAGCGGCTCCAAGTCGACCACCACCGGCGGAACCTCCGCGGGCACGGGCGGATCGACGGGGTCGTCGGCCGGTTCGTCGACCGGGTCGGGCACCGGCATCAAGATCACCCTGCCCGACGGCAGTACGGTCGAGGCGCCCAACGAGAAGGCCGCGACCGCGGTCCGCTCGGCCATCGGCGCCGTCGGCACCCCGTATGTCTGGGGCGGCAACGACCCGCAGGCGGGCATCGACTGCAGCGGGCTCACCAAGTACGCCTACGGCGAGGCCGGGGTCGAATTGCCTCGGCTGGCGCAGGAACAGCACATCGGCAATCCTCAGATATCCCCCGGTGACCTACAGCCGGGCGATCTGGCCGTGTGGGACGGCCATGTCGCCATGGTGGTCGGCAACGGGCAGCTCGTCGAGGCCGGCGATCCGGTTTCGATCAGTTCCATCCGAACGGAGAACAGTGGCATGGAGTTCTACGGCTTCTACAGGCCCACCGAATGAGCGGCACGCCGATCCCCGAGGTGCCGAATGTGGAGTCAGCGGTCAGCAGTAACCGCTCGGGCACGATCTCGGTCCGCGCGACCAGTATGGGTCTGCCGATCGCGCTCAAATTCGAACGCAGCGAATACCAGTTCGGCGCGCAGGCGCTGGCCGACGAGATCCTGCGCCTGACCCGGCGCTCGACCATCGCCGCCGCCGCCCGCCTGCGCGAGGTCTACAGCGAGCAGGCGCAGATCCCCGACGAACTGCTCGACAAGATGAACCTGCCCACCCGGCGGCAGGCGGTCGACGAACTCGATCGCATCGACGATGCCGACACCGGTCAAACGAGTTGGATGAGGCCACTGTGAGTGCGGAAATGGACGCCCTGGTCGCGGGCGTCACCGGAAAACTCGAGGCGCTCGAGGCGGCTCTGTACGGGTTGAAGCAGGTCAACGGACGTTTCACCACCGAGGACGGGTTGGTCACCGCCGAGGTGAACAGCGACGGCGCCCTCGTCGGCCTGACGCTGGACGAAGCCATCACCACACTGGCGCCCACCGAGGCCGCCGCGCTCATCCTGTCGGCCTGCAAGCAGGCCACCGAGACCGCCGGAGAGGCACGTTCCAACATCATTGCGACACTGAACGAATCGCTCACCGGTTCGAGTGCACAGCCCGGCGGGCAATTAGCACCCGGGCCGGATAGTGCCCGGCGCTCGAGCTAGCTAGGCTTCGCGTCATGGCTTCTGGAGACATCGTCCCGATCGAGCTCGGTCTGACCGATGGCGATCTCGTCACCCTGTGGGCACCGCGCTGGCGCGACGGTGACGACGAGTGGGAGGCGTTCCTCGGTCACGAGGACGACCTCTACGGATTCGAGTCCGTTGCGGAGCTGGCGGCGTTCATCCGCACCAACTCCGACAACGACCTCGTCGACCACCCGTCCTGGGCGGTCATCGCCGGCCTATCGGCCGCTGAGCTGGAGCCGGAGGAGAACTTCAGCTTCGATCTGGTCTCCGTGCCGGAGCTGGCCGCGGGCGACCCGGACGTCGATGTCGTCGGTGAGCTCGAGGACACCCTGGCGATGGTGCGCAATATCGCCGAGGTGTGCGAGCTCGACGTGGTGACCAAGTTCTTCGGCAACAACCCGGTGCTCGGCGCGCTGGCCAGCGGGGCGAGCACCTTCGTCGGCCGCGACGGCGAAGAGCTGTGGGACCAGGTCGGTGCCGCGATCGTCAAGGGCTGGGACGACGTGCTCGACGCGATCGACAGCGTCGTGAGCACGCCCGAGGTCGACGCGGCCGCGGTCGCCGTCGCCGAGGCGGAGCTGCTGGCGGCCGAGGAGAACGAGGTCGACGCCGACGATGTCGCCGAGGAGGAGGAAGAGTTCGAGAACGTCGACCTCACCGCCTCCGACGACGACGAAGACGAGTCCTTCTGGGACGGGGTCGGCATCGACCCCGTCAAGATCGTCACCTCCGACGGCGAGCAGTTCACCCTGCGCTGCTACCTCGACGACGAGCCGATCTTCCTCGGAAACGGCAGCACCATCACCGTCTTCGGTTCCGAGCGCGCACTGGCCCGCTACCTGGCCGACGATCACGAGCACGAGCTGGCCCGGGTGTCGACCTTCGCCGAGGTGCAGACCGCGGCGGTGGACGGTTCGCTCGAGGTCGAGGTGACCGACGAGAACGTCTACGTGCTCACCGGTTTGGTCGACGATCTGGCCGAGGGGCCGGAGGCGGTCGACATCGAACAGCTCGATCTCGCGGTCGAACTGTTCAGCGACGCGGCCGACTACGCCGATGACGACAGCGTGGAAACGGCTCTCGCCCAGTCGAATCCGCTCGGCTGGTACGTCTCGTACCTGCTCAACCCGGACCCGAACCGGATGGCGCCGAACCCGCCGTACGCGACGGAAGCCCAGCAGTTCCGCGACCTGCAGCGTGCGTTCGAAGCGCGGCTCGTCAGCGAATAAACTCTCGATGAGATCAGGGGTGGCACCGATGCGGTGCCACCCCTGATTCATGTCAACCGAGCAGAACCGCGTAGCCCGGCTTGATCACTTCGTCGATGATCTTCAGCCGGTCCGGGAACGGGATGAAGGCCGACTTCATGGCGTTGATGGTGAAACGTTCCAGGTCGCTCCAGCCGTAGCCGAAGGTGTCGACCAGCTTGAGCATCTCCTCGCTCATGGAGGTGTCGCTCATCAGGCGGTTGTCGGTGTTGACGGTGACCCGGAAACGCAGGCGGGCGAGCAGGTCGAACGGATGCTTGTCCAGCGAGGGCACCGCGCCGGTCTGCACATTCGACGAGGGACACAGTTCCAGCGGCACCCGCATATCGCGCACATAGTTCGCGACCAGGCCGAGCTGCGCGTCCTCGATGTCGCCCGGGACGCTGATGTCGTCGGTGATCCGCACCCCGTGGCCGAGCCGATCACAGCCGCAGAACGCGAGCGCCTCGTGAATCGACGGCAAGCCGAACGCCTCACCCGCGTGAATCGTGAAGTGCGCGTGGTTGGCTCGCAGATACTCGAACGCGTCGAGGTGGCGGGTGGGAGGGAATCCCGCCTCGGCGCCCGCGATGTCGAACCCGCCGACACCGGCGTCACGGAACCGCACGGTGAGCTCAGCGATCTCGCGCGACCTTGCCGCGTGCCGCATCGCCGTGAGCAGACACGTCACCCGAATGACATCGCCCTGCTCAGCCGCGATCGCCTCCCCCTCCCGGAACCCCGCGAGCGTGTGCTCCACGACCTCGTCGAGGGTGAGGCCCTTCTCCAGATGCTGCTCGGGCGCGAACCGCACCTCCGCGTAGACGACCCCGTCGGCCGCGAGGTCGACAGCGCATTCCCGCGCCACCCTGCGCAGCCCCTCCGGAGTCTGCATCACCGCGACCGTATGCGCGAACGTCTCGAGATACCGCTCGAGCGATCCGCTGTCGGCAGCGTCGCGAAACCACGCCCCCAAACTCTCGGCATCGGCAGCGGGTAGTTCGTCATAGCCGCAATCAGCGGCCAGCTCTAGCACCGTCGCGGGCCGCAGACCACCATCGAGGTGATCATGCAGCAATGCCTTCGGTGCGCGTCGGATCGAAGCAAGGTCAAGGGGCGCCGGTCCAGTCATGTAAAGACGGTAGCGGTTCCGCCTCTCCGCGTCTTCGGGCCAGATTAAGTGCCGCTGTCGATTCGCTGGCGGCCGGCGGAACTCGAGGTGGCAGCATTGGCTTCTGGTCGGCGAGTTACCCATGTGCTCGCGAAATACCGGGGTGCGATGCTCAGTCGATACGGACAGGATCAGGTCGAACACTTCCACCCCGAGACCGCCTACCGCACCACCAGCCACATCCCACACCCCAAATCCGCCATGACCGCACTCCCAACCCCCGCACTCCCGACCCCTAGGGAGGGACGGCCACGAAGTGGCCGGTCCGCGGCCGGGTCGCCGGTTAGACGCCGTTGCGTACGCGACGAAGGAGCAAGCAACGGCGTCTAACCGGC
>NZ_JBHXNK010000027.1:0-54219 GCF_042719755.1 Nocardia sp. NPDC058519
TCGGACACAACGATCTCAACAGCAGAAGGCCCACGATTCGACACGCAAACAGGCTAACAATTTATCTGGCTTATTTCAGGCGTGACACACTAGCGCCTCACCACCAACCGGGAGATCGCGCCCACACGTCGCTGTCCGTGTGCGGAGACGTCGACCGGAAGCGGATGCTAGGTTGCTGGCGAACCGGGCGTTCGTCGGATGGGCGTCTCGGGCGCCCGCCGTGGCGGGTATGGACCGGGGGAGTACCGCATTGATCGAGCCGCTGTCGACGAGTGACGCGCCGATGATCGGGCGCTATCGGGTGCACGGTGTGCTCGGCGCGGGCGGGATGGGCCGGGTTGTGCTGGCGACGGGGCCCGACGGGCGGTTCGTCGCGATCAAGCAGATTCATTCGCATCTGCTCGACGATCGTGAGTTCCGGGCCAGGTTCGAGCGCGAGGTCGCCATCTCCGCCCGGGTATCGGGGGCGTTCACGGCCGCAGTGGTCGACTTCGACACTGCCAGCGAAACCCCTTGGCTCGCTTCAGTATTCATTGCGGGTGTGCCGCTGGACAAAGCGGTGCGCGAGCTCGGTCCGCTCCCGGTTCCGGCACTGCGAACCCTGGCCTCCGGAATGGCTTCGGCCCTGCACTCGATCCACAGCACCGGCCTGGTGCACCGAGATCTCAAGCCCGCCAACGTGATTCTGGCCGCCGATGGGCCGCGCGTCATCGACTTCGGAATCGCGCAGGCGGTGGGCATCGGTGCGCAGCTCACCGAAGTGGGTGCCGTGGTCGGCTCGCCCGCGTACATGTCACCGGAACAGGCCAACAGCCAACCGGTGACCTCGGCGAGCGATGTCTTCTCCCTCGGCTCGCTGCTGTGCATGGCCGCCACGGGTAAGGCGCCGTTCGCGGCGTCCTCTGCCCCTTACACCCTGTTCAATATCGTCCACAGCGAACCGCAACTCGACGAGGTCCCCGCACCGCTGCGCGATCTGATCGCGGGCTGTCTGCGCAAGGACCCGAGGGCCAGACCGACACCCGCCCAGATCCTGGACTACCTGGGGGTCCTGCCCGTTCAGTCGCAGCCGTGGCCCGCGCCCGTCCATGCCGAAATCGCGGACCAGACACAGAAACTGGTCGCGCTGACCTCGGACCCCGAGGCGACGCAGATCATTCCGGCGCACACACCCATCGCACCGTCGCCCGTCGCGGTGTCTACCGGGAAGCGCCGGACCGCGCTCCGGCTGGGAATTGTCGCGGCGACCGCGGTGGTACTCGCTGGAGCGCTCACAGCGGTTGTCCTGCGCGGCAACGAGTCCGCGACAACGCCTCAGGACACGCCGCAGGCGCTACCGACCGCGACTCTTCCCGGCCTGGACCAGCTGCGTGGCACCGATGCGTGCACCTGGGTGCCGCAGGCTCTCGGAGAGCGGCTGCCCACCGAGGTCGCCGAGAAGGCATCGCCGGATGTCTCGGCCTGGCGCTGGCAGGCGACGTCGAGTTGGGGATGTGACGGCAACTCGGGTGGCGCGCGCGTCGCCGTCGAGATCGGGGCCGCGCTGAACGGATTCGAATCCGGCAAGCAGGTGGTCAACGGTTACGCGATTGCCCGCCGCGGCGACGACTGCGCGTTCGCCATCGAGGGCGGCGAGCAAGCCGCGCGCTGGGGAATCGTCGTCGACACCTTCTCTCGCGGCGAATGCCGCCTCGCCGACCACGTCCTCGAGCGGCTCACCGCCTCGCTCGACGAACTGCGTCCCGACACCGCCGCGCAGAAATCGCTGTCATCGATAGATCCGTGTGCCCTGGTGGACAATTCGGCCTTCGCTGCCCTCGGCCCCGCCGTCGCGAAATCCGCGCACTCCTGCGAGTGGACGGGTGACTCCACCGTGCGGATCACGTTGTCGCAGCCACGGCGCCGGGCGACCTCCATGGAGGAGAAGGTGATCGATATCGGCGACGGTGTGCTGGTCGAGGATCTCGGCAGCGCGATGCTGGGGTTGAACGAATGCCGCCGGGTGTATCAGTTCCGCAAGGTCGGCGAGACCTTCCGCGAGGATGTCGAAGTGTCCGTCAGCAACCCGAACCAGCGCGAAGGGCAACTCTGCGCGATCGCCGATCCGCTCGTGAAGCAGGCGGTCGGCCGGTTACCCGTGCGGTAGCGGCGCCGAACTCGCAGGTGATAGTTTCACGGCAGAGTTGCGGGAGGGGCCCGGCGTTCGATGCCGCGGTCGGAGGGGAAATGTACGTGCGTAATCGGTTGCGTTGGCTGGCGCCGTTGTTGTCGCTCACCCTGCTCACCGCGGCGTGCGGTGACAACGCCGCACCCGACCACGGTGACTATGCCCTCGAACCGGTGGCGGGCGACTACGACGACGCGCCGAACACGGTGCGCGGAACGCTGGTGGAATCCGTGCGTATCGGGGAGCGGGTGCTGTTCGCCGACCGCGTCGACCCGGAATTGACCGACGGCAACGGCGGCGGGCTGATCGTCGGCGTACGTGGCGTCGACGATCTGCTCTCGGGCGTACAGCGGACCGCGCTCGGGCCGTTCGACGTGCTGGCCGGCTACGGCGCGATCGCGAGCAACGGCCAGTCGGACAACGAATCGAAGCACAAGCTGCTGTCGATCGCGATCCTGTCCCTACCCGACGAGGTCCAGGCGACGGCGGCAGCGCAGGCGATGGCGGCCGCGGATTTCACTGCGAACACCGAGAACGCTCCCCTCCCTCTCCCCGAATATCCTGCCGCACTGTCGCATTGGCGACCCGGTGTGCCGACGGTAGGGAGCTGGCTGGTGTGGAAGAACCTGGTGATCAGGCTGTACGCCAAGATCATCGAACCAAGTCCCGAACTGTTGACCGACCTGCTCACACGGACCTACCGCGCACAGCTGGCCGAGCTGGACACCTTCGTTCCGACGCCCGCCGCCGACGTGCCGAAGCTGAAACTCGACAGCGACAAGTTGCTCACCCGTGTGGTGAAGACCGGCGACTACTGGCCCGACAAGTGGGATTTCATGGTCTACGGCCCTCGTTCCTATGCCCTGTTGCGCGACGATCCGTCGGTCAACCTGGGTGAGTTCGTACAGAGCTCGATCGACGCGATCGCGGTGTCGTACAACAAGTTCCTCTATCGCGCGCGTGACAGCGAAGCCGCGAAGACCTACGCCGACATCGAGGAAAAGCATTCGCTGGCTGCCGATTACACCCCGATGCCGGGTCCGTCGGGGCTTTCGGGTGTTTCCTGCTACCGCGCGGCGCGACCGGACAACAGGTCGGTTCCCGCTCGGCGATTCTCCTGCGTGGTGCGCCACAACGAGTTCGTGGTCCGCCTCTACAGCAACCAGGAAACCGATATTCGACAGCAGGCGGTCGCGCAGCACGCGCTACTGAGCGGGTCGTGGTGAACACGGGAGGCGCGGCGATGAAACCGCTGGGTTCGCAGGATCCCGAACAGCTCGGCCGCTATCGCCTGCTGGCCGTGATCGGCCGGGGTGGCATGGGACAGGTGCTGCTCGGCCAGGCCCAGGATGGCCGGTTGGTCGCGGTGAAGCAGATCCACCGCCAGTTCACCGGCAATCCGGAGTTCCGTGCCAGGTTCCGGCGGGAGGTGCTGGCGTCGCAGCAGGTCACCGGTGCCTATACCGCGGGCGTGGTCGATCACGGCGCGGAATCCGAAACACCTTGGCTGGCTTCGGAATACATCGCGGGTCCCGGCTTGCAGGACATGATCGGCGAGTTCGGCCGACTGAACCTGAACGGGCTGAAACTCCTGGCCACCGGCTTGGCGATGGCGCTGCTCGAGATCCACCGCACCGGCTTGGTGCACCGCGACCTCAAGCCGAGCAACATCCTGCTCACCAACGACGGTCCACGCGTGATCGACTTCGGTATCGCCAGGGCGCTCGAGGACGACATCAACCTCACCGCGACCGGCGCGGTCATCGGTTCGCCCGCGTACATGTCACCCGAGCAGGCCGAATGCCGAACGCTCACACCGGCTTCCGATGTCTTCGCCGTCGGCGCGGTGCTCGCGATGGCGGCAACCGGCGCGAGCCCGTTCGACGCGGCCTCCACCCCCCAGGTCCTCTACAACGTGCTCTACAGCTCCCCGGACACCACCGGAATTCCGGAGCCGATCCGCGCGCTGGTCGGCGCCTGCCTTGCAAAGGACCCGTCGGCCCGACCGACCCCCGAGCAGTTGCTCGACGCGGCGAGCCGGATCGACGCCGAACCCGTCTGGCCGGTCCGGATTCGCAGACGCATCGCCGACTGCCAGGCCGAGGCTGGTCGCTGGGCTGACGGAACCGCTGCTGCCGCAGCGGCGATCGCGCCCGAACAACCGAAACCGAAGTGGGCGCGACTGGTTCCCGCCGCCGCGGCGGTCTCGGCACTGGTGCTGGCCGCCATAGCGTTCTGGGGCGTCGGCGTCGAGGGCAATGCGGTGGCGATGGATGATCCGCCACTGGCGCTGACCAACGACGAATCCCGCCGGCTCGACATCTGCGCGTTGCTCGATCCGTCTGTGCTCGGTGAACTGGGCACGCCGACAGGTGAATTCGTACCGAGCAGCTCTGGCGGTTGCACCCTTGCATATCGCGATCAGGCCGGTCGCAAGATGTCTTTCGGCCTGGAGACCAGCGACAGTCTCGCCGATGTCCGCGATGACCAACAGCCGATGGGTAGCACCATCAATTGGATGCCGGTGCTCGGACGCTACAAAGAGTCCGCCTCCTGTGACCGCACGGTGGTGACGCAGAGCGGTTTGCCGATGGTGCTGAAGATGAGTGCGAGCACCTTTCCGCCTGCGGGCGACCTCTGCCCGCAGTCCGAACGCGCACTCGCGGCGGTGGTCCGGCGACTGTCGGTCAATCCACCGCTGCGGACCTACCCGCAGGGCTCGCTGCTGCCGCTCGACCCGTGTTCGCTGATCGACCTCGCGGCGACTCGTTCGTCGGTGGGTGACCTGGTGCGCTCATCGACTCCCCACGGCTGCGCGTTGTCCGGTGCCAACGGCTACTTCTCGGTCGACGTCGCCGAGAGCATCCGGCCGGACAGTGTCACGGGCGGAAGGGTCCGGCCGACACGCGCGATCGGGGAGCACACGGTCTACCTCGACGGCAGTGGTCCCACATACTGCACTTTCATCTTCATGGTGATGCCGACCAAGGACGATCAAGCCGAGCAACTGCGGGCCTCGTACTACCCGAACACCCCGCAGGCCGATGGTAACTGCGAGACCGTCGCCGATCTGTTCGAACCCGTACTCGAGAAGTTGCCCCCGTCATGACGATCCATCCACCCGGTCCCAGCGACCCACCCACCATCGGCCGCTATCGAGTGCTCGGCACACTCGAGTCCGCGGCCGGATTCCGGTCCGTGCTCGCCACCGGCCCCGATGACTCGCTGGTCGTCGTGCGACAGGCGCTACCGGAACTTCTCGACGAGCCCGAGTTCCGGATCAGGATGCGGCACAGCGCGATTGCCGCCATGCGTGTCTCCGGATCCGCCAACACCACGGTGATCGACGTCGACGCTGACGCTGAGAAGCCTTGGTTGGCATCGGCATTCGTGCCGGGCATCCGCCTCGACACCGCCGTAGCCGAACACGGGCCACTGCCTGTGCCCGCCGTTCGCGCCCTGGCCGCCGCCCTCGCCTCGGCGCTGCGGATCGTGCATGCCGCGGGCCTCGTGCATCGAGGCATCCGGGCCGACACGGTGCTGTTGGCAAGGGACAGTGGTCGTCTCGGTGAAGTCGGTATCTCCCCGGCCGTCGGCACCGCCACCGCGACGGCCATGGGCACGCCGGATTTCCTGTCACCGGAACAGTCGCTCGGGTATGAGCTGACGCCGGCTTCGGACGTGTTCTCCCTCGGTTCCGTGCTCGCTTTCGCCGCCTCCGGCGTCGCACCGTTCGCCGCGCCATCGGTGCCGTACACGCTGTTCAACATCGCCCAGCGCGAACCCGATCTGAGCCGGGTGCCGGAGCCGCTGTTCGAGATGCTGGCCGCGTGCCTGCGCAAGGATCCGGCAGCCCGCCCCACTCCAGGGCAGATCCTCGACTATCTGGGTGCCCAGCCGAGCGGTCCGCCACCGTGGCCCGCCCCCGTACTCGATGATATCGGGCGCCAGCAGCACGAGATCTCGGCGCTGCTGGCCGCCCTGCCCGCGATCACCGCGCCGGAACCCGCACCTGGACGACCCTTTTCGGTGGTCATGGTCGAAACGGGTCGTGCGAGCGTCGAATACGGCAGGCGTGTACTGGAATCCGTGCGACTTCGTTGGAGTGCGGCGAGTCCGAGGGCTCGGAGCGGCCTGGCAGGTGGCCTGGCAGCACTGCTCGTGGCGCTCGTCGGGATCACCTACTTCGCGACACGCGAAGAAAGCGAGCCGGGGCCGGTGACCGGGCTGACCCTGGCGCAGTTGCGGCAGGTCGATGCCTGCCCCTGGCTGGCCTCGGCCCTCGGCGACTCGGTGCCGGTCGCGCCGACACCACTGGCCGCGGATACCTGGGAGCTGAGTCCGTCCCCGAGCTGGGGGTGTACCGCCAGTTCCAACCGCTATGCCTTCTACCTGTATACGGGGAAGGAGGACGAATACCTGACACCCAATAAGACAGTGGTAGAAGGGGTTCCTATCATCGACGGCAGCACCGCAGCCTGCACGCGGGCCATCGCGAGCCCAGGCGTCGAGTACGAATCCGGCATCGTCATCGTCCTCAACAATCCGTCCGGGGTGAAGGAATGCGCGGGTCTCGACTACATCGCGGCCAATCTCGCCCGTTCACTGACGACCGCGCCGCGCGCCGAGGGCCGGGAGTTCTCGCTTGCCCTGCTGGAACCGTGCGCGCTGCTCGACCGCGACGCCGTCGCCGAGAAGATCGGCGTCCTGCCAGCAGAGCCCACGATCGCCGACGCGCACACCTGCCGGTGGGACGGGCGCGTGCGAGTCACCCTCGAGCTTGTCAGCACCAGTACGAGCACTACGGGCAAGGACCTGGAGATCGTCACGGTCGACGGCGTTCAGATTCATCTCGGCAAGGGCGGTTCGAAGGCCATCTGCTCCCGCGCCTTCCTGATGCCGGATGCCGGGAAGGAGACCATCGAGGTCTCGGTACACGGAACCGAGGAAATCCGCGACGAGATCTGCGCGATCGCCTCGTCCCTCCTACGACAGGCGGTCGGGAAACTGCCCGAGCGCTGAGTCGGGCCCGGCTACGGTGAATACGCGATTCCGCAGACCACCACGAAAGGGCAGCCATGGACCAGCTCGGAGTAGCGGTAGTCGGATACGGCCTGGCCGGGTCGGTGTTCCATGCGCCGCTCATCGCCGCCGATCCGCGAATGCGGGTAGCCGCCGTGGTGACTTCGTCAGCGGAGCGGGCCGCGCAGGCTCAAGCCGAGCATCCCGGGGTGCGGGTGTGGGGGTCGGCGCAGGAGCTGTTCGTCGAGGACGAGGATGTCGATCTCGCGGTGATCGCCACCCCGAATCGCTCGCACGCGCCGCTGGCGTTGCAGGCGCTGGCCGCCGGGTTGCCGGTGGTGGTGGACAAGCCGTTCGCGGTGACGGCGGCCGATGCCGAGGAAGTGGTCGACGCGGCCGAGCGGGCCGAGCTGCCGCTGAGCGTGTTTCAGAATCGCCGCTGGGACAACGACTTTTTGACCGTGCGTGCGCTGATGGATGCCGGTGAGCTGGGTGAGGTCCGCCGGTTCGAGTCCAGGTTCGAACGGTGGCGGCCGGTTCCCAAGGGCGGCTGGCGCGAGGTCGGCGAAGCCGAGGACGGTGCGGGCATCCTGTTCGATCTCGGCAGTCACCTGGTGGACCAGGCGCTGACATTGTTCGGCCCGGTCACCGAGGTCTACGCCGAACTCGACCGCCGCCGCCCGGAGGTCAAAGCCGACGACGACGCCTTCATCGCCCTCACCCACGCCAACGGCACCCGGTCCCAATTGTGGATGAGTGCCGTTGCGCCGCAACTGGGTCCGCGCATGCGCGTGCTCGGATCCGCCAACGGCTACACCGTCTCCGGCCTCGACCCCCAGGAAGACGACCTCCGCGCAGGCCGCCGCCCTGACGACGGAAAACCCTGGGGCACAGTCACACCCGACAGATGGGGAACCCTCGGCGCAGGCGAGGACCTACGCACCACCCCCACGCTCCCCGGCGACTACCCAGCCTTCTACGCCGGCATGGCCGCAGCCCTCCTCGACGGCGCCCCGGTCCCCGTCGACCCCCGCGACGCCGTCGAAACCCTGCGCATCCTCGAATACGCCCGCCACGTAGCAGAACCCGCCGATCTCACTTCCTGATACCGGGCGCGACAGCAAAACGGGCGGAGCGAATAGCGCCCCGCCCGTTCGAAGTTCGGCTCAGAGTTTGCGCGAGCGCAGCTCGTGGCCCTTGGACGTCTTGCAGCGGCCCGATTCCAGGTCCCACTGCCAGCCGTGCAGGTTACAGGTGAGGTTGTTGCCTTCCACCACACCGAATTTGGAGAGGTCGGCCTTGAGGTGGGGGCAGCGGCGCTGGACTTCCCAACCGTCGAGTTCGGTGACGGCGGAGTCGTCGTGTGCCTCGGAGAACCAGCCGTCGGCGTAGGCGATCCGCTCGTCGGTGAGGCACTTGAAGAAGGTGTAGAGGAACTCGTTGTAGCCGCCGATGCGCCACGCCTGGAAGCGGGTGGACAGGAAGATCGTGTTCACCCAGTCCGGCTCGTCGTCACGCAGCACCGTGCGCACCAGTTCCGGGGCGATCCGGAAGCCGTAGCGGTAGCGGCCTTCGCCTTCCAGCGGCGCGCGCACGGTGCGGTGCGGGAAGTCGAGAACGATGGTCTCCTCGCCGATCACCAGGCCCACCGGGTAGCCGATGCCGTCGCTGATCAGCGCGCTCTGCTTCATGATCGGTTCGAACAGCTCGCGCAGCGGCTCGAGCAGCGAACCCTCGCCGGTCTCCCACGACGCCTTCTCCGCGGCGAGCACCGGCGCGAAACGCTGCGCCATCTCCTCGATGTACGCGGCCTTGTCGCCGTAGATCCGATCCGGGTCGAACGGGTGCGCGAGGTCGAGCTCCTTGCCACGCACATCGGCGACCGAACCGGGGATCATCAGGATCCCGCCCTCGTTGCCGTGAATGTTCATCTGGTCGAGGAACACCACCTGATCAGGGAAGATGTTGCCTTCGTCGCCGCGATCGTCGTTGAGATAGCGCAGCTCGGAGTCGAGGAACACCGGCGGACCGGCCGAGGGCACCACCCAGGTAGCGCCGACCTGCTCGATGTAGGAGCGCGCGCGATCCATCCCGCGCTGACGCTTCTGCTTGCCGAAGTTGGCCTTGGTCCGCGCCGGGATGTCGTACACCGCCGGGTACCAGATCGCGCCCGAGTACTGCAGCAGGTGGATGTCGATATCGCCGAACGCGTCGTGGATGACGTCCATATCCACCGGCCGGGCGTCGTTCATGTTGAAACAGGTGGTCTCACCGTCGGAGATGAGAATGCCGGAGTCACCGATCGGACCGTCGGCGGGCGCGCGCAACGCCACGATCATGATGTCGACGGACCCCTTGGGCCCGGTGATCGTGTGCTTGACCGAGTCCTCGGTCTCGAAGAACTTGGTGAACCCCAGCGCCTCGAGCTCACGGCGCAGGTCGAGCACCGGGTAGTCGGGCAGCAGGATCGTCGCGTCCTTGTTGACGTACTTCGCCAGGTGCGCGGCGTCGAAGTGATCGCGGTGCAGGTGCGAGACGTACAGGTAGTCGACATCGCCGAGCGCCTCCCAGTCGAGCTGGGAGTTGTCCGGGAACGGAAACCACGACGCGAAGTACGCGGGGTTGACCCACGGATCGCACAGGATCGTCCCGGCCTCGGTTCGGATATGGAAGCCGGCATGTCCGACGCTGGTGATCTGCACGAGCTGTTTCCTCCTACCAGGATCTGATTCGCCGGATCAATGGCGAGCTACCGCCTCAGGCCCCCTGACTGCTTCGGCGTACCAGCCAACCAGGGTAGTGGCTAAATCGTTACGTCACCGATGCAATAGCCCTCAGCGGTCGCGACAACCGTGAAAGTGCGCGTCCGCGTGCCCCCCGGTGAGGTGGTCACAGGGACGTGAACTGCCAGGTAGTCGCCACGAACCTGGTCGGATCGTAGCTCCTCGCCGGTGTAGGAGGTGACATTGCCTACTTTGCCCGAGTCGCCTGTCAAGGGGGCTGCTACCGGGTTGCCGGTGCCCTCTGGATCCCAGGTGGCGGGCGAGGCCTTGCAGGTCAGTGGATGGTCTGCTTCGATGTCGGCCGCGTTGAGAGGTTTGCCGGTGGCGCGCGCGAGGTAGCGGCGGACGGTGTGGCGCGCGTCGGCGTCGTCGTAACCGGGCTCGACGCCCACCGCGGACACCCGGCCGCAGGCATATCCGGACGCGACGGATTCACGGTCGACGGTGACGGTGACGGTTCGGCTACGCCAGGTCACGGTGTCGGCGGTCGCGGTGCCCGGTCCGGTGAGGGCGGCCAGCACCGACTGCGGGTCGGCGTACATCTCGGCGACGGTGCCCGGCGGGATGGTCCAGCAGTTGTCCTGGAGTTCTTCGATCGTGCCGGTTCGCAGGTCGGCGGCCCAGCGGCGCACGGCGGTGACGGCGTCGGCGTGACCCGCGACCGCGCCGACCTGTGGCGCGTCGGCGGGCAGCGGGCTGTTCGGCGCCGGTTCGCCCGGTGCGATGGCCTGGGCCGCCGTAGTCGTCGGCGCGGCCGTCGTGGTCGGCGCGGCGGTGGTTGCCTCGACCGGATCTCCCGGGATGCCCGACACCGAGTCGCACCCGGTGACCAGGGCCGCGGTGACGGTGAGTCCGGCGACCAGCGCGTAGGCGCGGTGCGGACGAGCCGCGGCGATCGGGGGCAACTGAGCGCGTTCCACTTCGACGTTCCTCAATTCCTAGGTCGTGGCACCCGCGTGCGATGCGGGCGGTGACTGTCGGGGCGAGCGGACTCGCCGGGTGTAGACCGGTGTGCGCGAAGCGGATTGGCTGCGCGGGTGAACGCCGCGATTCTACGGTGACCGCGCCCACCGAACGCACCCCTGCCGATGGGGAGATCTACGACTACGCTTGCGTACTTGTGGAACCCCTCTACTTCTCGATCATCGGCGTGGCCCGAACCCTGTTCTTCCTCGAAGGTCTGAAGTTCACCGTCAAGGGCGCGGAGAACATCCCCGCCACCGGCGGTGCTGTGCTGGCGGTAAACCACACCGGCTACATGGACTTCACCTACGCGGGTCTGCCCGTTCGCACCCCTCGTCGCTACATCAGGTTCATGGCCAAGCAGGAGGTGTTCGACAACAGCATCTCCGGCCCGATCATGCGCACCCTCAAGCACATCCCGGTCGACCGCACCGCGGGCGCCGACTCCTACCAGTCGGCGGTGCAGTACCTGCGCGACGGCGAGCTCGTCGGCGTCTACCCCGAGGCCACGATCAGCCGCAGCTTCGAGATCAAGGAATTCAAGTCCGGCGCGGCCCGCATGGCGCTGGAAGCCGGCGTCCCGATCATCCCGATCACCATCTGGGGCGCTCAGCGGGTCTGGACCAAGGGCTTCCCCAAGCGCCTCGGCCGCACCAACACCCCCATCTCCATCGCCGTCGGCACCCCCATCCAGCCCTACGAGCCCGCCGCCGACCTCACCGCACAGCTCCGCTCCACCATGCAGGAAATGCTGGCCGACCTCCAGGAATCCTACGAACACGAGCCCGGCGCCTACTGGGTCCCGAAACGACTCGGTGGCGGTGCCCCGTCCCTCGAAGAGGCGACCGCCCTCGACGACGCCGAAGCCGCCGAACGGATCGCCCGCAAGGCCGAGAAGACGCAGGACACCGAGGGCTGACTCCGACTCAGCGTGGCAGTCGGCAGCTGGTCGGCGCCGGGAGCTTGCCGCGCAGGTAGGCGGCGGGTGGGACACCCATGAGGGTGCGGAAGTCGGCGGTGAGGTGGGATTGGTCGTAGTAGCCGGTGTTCGCGGCCAGGTGTGACCATGGGCTGTTGCCCGCGTAAGCGAGGACGCGGCGCAGGCGTTGGATGCGGGCGAAATGCTTGGGGGACAGGCCGATTCCCACGGTGAACAGGTTGCGTAGCTGGCGTTCGCTGACGGCGAGGCGAGCGGTGAGTTCGGGCAGTGCTGGGGCGTTGTCGGCGGTGAGCGCCGAGATCGCTTCGCGCAGCACGATCCGGTGCGCGCGATCGGTGTCGGTCTCGGAAAGG
Organism: Nocardia sp. NPDC058519; assembly: GCF_042719755.1. Taxonomy (NCBI): domain Bacteria; kingdom Bacillati; phylum Actinomycetota; class Actinomycetes; order Mycobacteriales; family Nocardiaceae; genus Nocardia; species Nocardia sp. NPDC058519. The sequence goes on from NZ_JBHXNK010000027.1 coordinate 12,229, forward strand.
CGCTGCGGCAGTTCGTCGTCCAAGTAGCCGATCGCCTGTTCGACGGGGAGACGGGTGAGCTCGGGTGCGAAAGTGCCCAGTGGGCCGGGTAATTCGTCGAGGCGGACCACGCGGTCGGTGAGTTCGCCCGCGGTGATGCCGAGGAGTTGGCGTGTCACACCGGGTTCCAGCCGCAGGCGCACGCATCCGGCGGGCTCGTCGGGCCGCGAATAGGACGCCTTGGTCTGCGCGCCGACGACGAATGCCGTACTCCTGCCCGATTGTTCGGTGCGCAGCACCACCGTGGTCGTCGCCATGGGTGGGTGCGCGAACGGCTGAGCGAGATCGTCGAACACCGGCGTGCTGGTGAGCTCGGTGAGCCATGGGCGCAACGATTCCGGCGTCGTCATGGGGGTCTCGAGCTGCGCCGAGGTGAGGTACCGCACCGGATCAACAGTAGGCGTCGCGGGCCGCGATGTCCGTGCCGATTTCTCCTATATTCGCAGGCAGCGCGCAGACCATGCTCTTTGCATGATCCTGATCACCGGTGCGACAGGCACCATCGGAAGCGACATCGTTCGACAGCTGGTAGCCGAGGGCGTCGCCGTCCGCGCGGCCACCCGCGACCCGCGGCAGGCCGGGTTTGCGGCCGGGGTGGAGGTGGTCCGGGTGGACTACCGTGACCCGGCCACTTTCGGACCCGCGATGGCGGGGATCGAGGCCGCGTTCCTCGTCGGCATCCCCGGCCCGGACGACACCGGCACCGACGCCGCGTTGGTCGCTGCCGCGCGGGAAGCGGGGGTGCGCCGCGTGGTGAAGCTGTCCGCCGTCGGTACCGGCGACCCACGTCTCGGCGTGCCGGGTTCCTGGCATGTGCCGGGTGAACAGGCCGTGCGAGACTCGGGCCTGGAGTGGACGATCTTGCGCCCCAACACTTTCGCCTCGAACACGTTCAGCTGGATCGAACCGCTCAGCAGCGGCCACCCTGTTCCGAACCTCACCGGTGACGGCAGGCAGGCCGTGGTCGACCCGCGCGATGTCTCAGCGGTCGCCGTGGCGGCACTGCGCTCGAACGACCACCACGGCCGCACCTACACCCTCACCGGCCCCGACTTGCAGACCGGCCGCGACCAGGCCGCCGTCCTCGCCGAGATCATCGACCGCCCGATCGCCGTCACCGACATCGCCGAAGCCGACGCCCGCACCTTCATGGTCGCCGCGGGCCTGCCGCCCGCCTTCGTCGACGGCTCACTGACCGGCCAAGCCTTCATCCGCGGCGGCCACAACGAACTGATCACCCACGACATCGAACGCGTCCTCGGCCGCCCACCCCGCAGCTACGCCACCTGGGCCGCCGACCACCGCGCCGCCTTCGCCTGAAGTCGGCTCAGTTCATGGTCAGAACCCACGACCCGTTGCAACCCATGCGGGTATTCATGTTGCCGTCGTAGACCCAGTTGAACCTGATCGGCGGGTTCGTCCGCACGTTCCAATTCCCGGACGGCGAGGTCACCACCTTGCCGTTGCGCGTCAGCACACCGACCTGGTCGTGCTTGAACTGCCACTTTCCACCGCTGGTCGGGTAGTTCAACCGCACCGTCACCCGCTTGCCCGTGTGGTTCTGCACCACCAGGCACGACCTCGGTTCGGCCCGGTTGACCGCGTACTCCCCGAACCCGTCGTCCTCCACGTTCTCCCCGCTGTCGGTGAACTCCACCGGATCGGTGAAGTCGGCATGCGCGGGCCCGGCCCCCAGAACGGTCACCGCCGTCACCGCAATGCCCGCCGCGATCATCCCCAGAGTCTTCACGTAGTTCCTCCCGTAATCCCCGCGGCTGCTACCGCCTGTGAAAAACTCTCTCCCGCAACCACTTACACAACCTTGTCGTGCGCTTAACGACGCTCGCCGACCGCGCGTCTCACCGTGGTCGCGGCTCGTCGGTGAGCCCGGATTTCGTAGTTCGGGAGTTTCGCGCTAGAGTTCCTACTCGCACGACGAAGTCACCGGCGCCTCGCCGGATCGGCCTCGGAAGGCACGCGGATGTGGCGCAGTGGTAGCGCATCACCTTGCCAAGGTGAGGGTCGCGAGTTCGAATCTCGTCATCCGCTCAACGAAAAGCTCGGCCGACACTCTGTCGCGCCGGGCTTTTCTCGTTGTCAGCGACGTTTGACCTGTTCGCGCGTCAGCGGCGGCAGGAATTCGCCGACAAGGGTGCGGCGCCACCATATTCGCTCGTGGAACAGCTCGTGGGGCGTGCTGAAGTGGTATTCGTACAGGCGGGCGCGCAGGTAGTGCGGCGGTGTGTCGGGAAACGGGCAGTGCCGCAGCAGGCGCAGCGTGTCGGGGTCGTTGCGGAGCAGGCGCGCGAACAGCGGAAGTGCCCACCCCCGCGCGTAGGAAGGCGACAGCGCCGCGAACCACATCAGCCAGTCCAGCCGCAGGTGGTAGGGGGCCCACTGGCGTGGGCGGTACCGGGGGTCGCCCGGTTTGCCCTTGAACTCGTATTCGCGCCAGGTGGTGTCGCCGGTGAGGTGGGTGTCGTCGGTGCCCTCGATCACGATCTCCTGCCGGACCCGGGTGATACTGCCGAAAGCGCCGTAGGTGTTGACCAGGTGCAGCGGGTCGAACGAGGCATTCATCGCCTGACGTGACGAGAGCAGGTTGGTGAGCGGCCCGAAGCTCAGCACGGTGACCAGCGCGATGTAGGCGAGCACCGCCCCGATGAACCACACCGGTGGCGCGGACACCGGCGGTGCGGCGGGCAGCACCGCGTAGGTCCTGGTGTCGATAGCGGTGGTGGCGAGCAACAGCGTCACCCAGTTCAACCAGGCGAAATTCCCGGAGAACACCAGCCACAGCTGGGTGGCGATGATGATGCAGGCGGCCACGCTCGCCACCGGCTGCGGCGTGAACAGGCCGAACGGAACGACGAGCTGAGCGAAATGGTTGGCGGCGACCTCCGCCCGGTGCAGTGGCCGGGGCAGATGGTGGAAGAACCAGCTCAGCGGGCCGGGCATCGGCTGGGTCTCGTGGTGGTAGTACAGGCAGGTCAGGTCACGCCAGCACCGATCGCCGCGCATCTTGATCAGCCCGGCCCCGAACTCCACCCGGAACAGCAGCCAGCGCGCGGCGAACAGCACCAGCAGCGGCGGCGCGACGGTGTCGTTGCCGAGGAAGATCGCCAGAAATCCCGCCTCGAGCAGCAGCGATTCCCAGCCGAAGGAGTACCACGTCTGTCCGACATTGACGATCGACAGATACAACACCCACAGCACCAACCACAGCAGCATCGACGCCCACAGCGGCACCAGATCCGCGGCCCCCAGCGCGATGGCCACCGCCAGCACCGCCCCCGACCAGGCCAGGACGGCGTAGAACCGATCGGAGTAGTGCAGGTGGAACAGGCTCGGTGACCGGCGGAACGGGGTCCGGGCCAGGTAGCGCGGTACGGGCAGCATCCCCCGCTCGCCGAGCAGCGCGCGGAATTGCAGCGCGGCGGTGAGGAACGCGAGCGCGTAGACCACCGCCAGGCCACGCTGGAAGATCAGCCTGCCCTGCCAGTACTCCGGTGCCGTGAACCACTCCATGCCTGTGCTCCTGGTGGTCGACGCCCCGCAACGAAGGGGTACCCGCGATCGTCCGGCGAAATCTAGGGTGGCTCGAGTCCGGTGCCACCGAGCAGCGCGCCACGCAGATCGGCCTCGTTCCAGTGTCCGGCGATCCCGGGCCGCACACGCAGGTACTCGACGACGCGATCTGGATCCCAGCCGTGTGATTCGCGCAGCCCGGCACCGATCATCGTCAGGTATCGCGCTGAGGGACGTTGCAGGACAACGGTTTCCGGATCCCATGGCGAGGTGAAGGTGAAGACGGGAATCCCGTCGTGTGTACCCGCGTGCACCACCGTCTCGTACCGCCCCGGCCCGAGCCGCACCGAACCGTCGGCGAGTACCGGCGCCGGATCGAAGTCGGTCGCCGGTACTCGATACATCTCCTGAGCCAGCAGATCACCGAACTGACCGACGGTCAGCAGATACCCCCGCGCTGCCGCACCGACCGGCCAGCCCGCCGCCGGACGCGCGGCATAGAACCCGACCCCACCCGTCCAGACCGGGCTCTGCCAGGCGAAATACAGGCTCCCCGGCAGGGTGAGGGCGGCGACGGCGGCCGGTGCGGCCGGGTCACGGAACCCCGGATAGGTGTGGTCGGTTCCGGGCGGGGTGCCGCCCTCGCGGTAGTAGGCGAACCGCCGCGCGTGCATGTTGGAGCCGTACGCGGCGTACCAGACGTACTGAGCTGTGGTCACGGGCTCACCTCGGGTGGGTCACGGTTCATGAGCGCGGGAAACGATATCGCTCGTGCTCGCGATTGTGATTCGACGGTCGGGTGGATACGGAGGGGACGAACTCATGAGATCAGCGATCATGGTGGCCGCGCTGGTGGCGCTCGCGGGAGGACTCGCGGCGTGTGACAGCTCCGAAAGCCCGGCCTCGAGCGGCCCGACCCAGGCGGGCGGGACATCAGTACGTCAGAGCGGCGCGCCGGGCGACGAACCAACGGTCGTGCCCGGCCTCGACACTACGGACCCGACGCCCGCTCCCGGCCCCAGCCCGACCGGTCTGCCGTCTCGCGACGACGCCACCGTCGACGCCCGCGACTATCAGCAGCGCGACAGCTTCTACTTCCAGTCACCCACCGGCAACATCATGTGCGGAATCGTCAGCGCGACCACACTCGGCGTCGGTTGCCAGCTGGGCCACGCGAATGTCATCCCGCCCCAGCTGCCCGACTGCACCGATGCCCCCGATCGCAAGGTCGCCGTGCACGTCTACGGCGGCAAAGCTGAGTTCCTGTGCACCAGCCAGGGCATCTTCGTCGGCGAACCGGTCGACGGCACGCGCAAGGGTGGCGGCAAGATCCTGAACTACGGCGACACCATCATCGCCCTCGGCGCCGCCTGCACCTCCACCCCCCAGGGCATGCGCTGTGATGCGGGCGGACACGGCTTCCTGATCTCCGCCGACAGTCAGACCATCTTCTGAGAACGACGAGAAAGGCGGGACGGCCAGATATCCGGCCGCCCCGCCTTTCTCGTGGGAACTACTGCGCCGTCGACTTGAACCGGCGCAGCCGCAGACTGTTGCTCACCACGAAGACCGAGCTGAACGCCATGGCGGCGCCGGCGAGCATCGGGTTGAGCAGGCCTGCCATGGCCAGCGGGATGGCGGCCACGTTGTAGGCGAAGGCCCAGAACAGGTTGCCCTTGATCGTGGCCAGGGTGCGCCGCGACAGGCGGATCGCGTCGGCGGCGGCGCGGAGGTCGCCGCGGACGAGGGTGAGGTCGCTGGCCTCGATGGCGACATCGGTGCCGGTGCCCATGGACAGGCCGAGGTCGGCCTGGGCCAGGGCGGCCGCGTCGTTGACGCCGTCACCGACCATGGCGACCACCTTGCCCTCGGCCTGCAGCCGCTTGACGGTGTCGACCTTGTCCTGCGGCAGCACCTCGGCGATGACCTCGTCGATGCCGACCTCGTCGCCGATGGTGCGGGCCGCGCGGGCATTGTCACCGGTGAGCAGAATCGGGGTCAGACCGAGCTCGCGGAACTGGGCGATGGCCTGCGCCGAGGTGGGTTTCACCGCGTCTGCGACCACGAGCACGCCGCGCGCCTTGCCGTCCCAGCCGATGGCCACCGCGGTCTTACCCGCCGATTCCGCTTCCGCCATAGCGGTTTCCAGCTTCTCGTCGAGCGGCTGTGACCAGTCGGCCAGCAGCCGCGCCCGGCCGACGATCACCGCGTGCCCGTCGACCACGCCCTGCACGCCGAGGCCCTCGGCATTCGCGAAACCCTCCACCGGCAGCAGCGTGCCGGACTTGTCCCGCGCACCCTTGGCGATCGCCTGCGCGATCGGGTGCTCCGACGAATCCTCCAGCGCACCAGCGAGTTCCAGCACCTGAGTGTCCAGTTCACCCTCGGCGGGGATCACCTCGAGCAGGGTCATCTTGCCGGTGGTGACGGTGCCGGTCTTGTCCAGCACGATGGTGTCGACCTTGCGGGTCGACTCCAGCACCTCGGGGCCCTTGATCAGGATGCCGAGCTGCGCGCCGCGTCCGGTACCGACCATCAGCGCGGTCGGGGTGGCGAGGCCGAGGGCGCAGGGGCAGGCGATGATCAGCACCGCCACGCCCGCGGTGAAGGCCGCGGCGATGGAACCGCCTGTGCCGAGCCAGAATCCGAGTGTGGCGACGGCGAGCGCGATGACGATCGGGACGAAGATGCCGGAGATCTTGTCGGCCAGCCGCTGCGCCTGCGCCTTGCCGGTCTGCGCGTCTTCGACCAGCTGTGCCATCTGGGCGAGCTGGGTGTCGGCGCCGATCCTGGTGGCGCGCACCACGAGCCGGCCGCCGACGTTCACGGTGGCACCGGTGACCGCGTCGTCGACGCCGACCTCCACCGGCACCGACTCACCGGTCAGCATGGACGCGTCGACCGCCGACGTGCCCTCGGTGATCACACCGTCGGTGGCGATCTTCTCGCCCGGCCGCACGATGAACTCGTCACCGACGACCAACTGCTCCACCGGAATCCGGGTCTCGACTCCGTCGCGGACCACCGCGACTTCCTTGGCGCCCAGCTCGAGCAGCGCCCGCAAGGCCGCGCCTGCCCGCCGCTTCGACCGTGCCTCGAAATACCGCCCGGCCAGGATGAACGTGGTCACGCCCGCCGCGGCTTCGAGGTAGATGCTGCCCGTGCCGTCCATCCGCGCGATGGTGAATTCGAACGGGTGCTTCATCCCCGGCGTGCCCGCCGTGCCCCAGAACAGCGCGAACAGCGACCACCCGAACGCGGCGAGGGTGCCCATCGACACCAGCGTGTCCATGGTGGCCGTGCCGTGCTTCAGGTTCGTCCACGCCGCCTTGTGGAACGGCAGCGCCCCCCAGATCACCACCGGTGCCGCGAGGGTCAGCGAGAGCCACTGCCAGTTGGTGAACTGCAGCGCCGGGATCATCGCCATCGCGATCACCGGAACGGTGAGCACCAGCGATACCAGCAGACGGGTGCGCAGCGAGGCTGTGGGGTCGGCCTCGGCGGGGGCGTCCTCGGCTGGCTCGGCCTGCTTCGGCGCGGGCAGTGCCGCGGTGTAGCCGGCCTGCTCGACGGTGGCGATCAGTTCCTCGGGGGAGACGTCACCGGTGAAGTCGACGCGCGCCTTCTCGGTGGCGTAGTTGACCGTGGCGGTGACCCCGTCGAGCTTGTTGAGCTTCTTCTCGATCCGGTTCGCGCAGGATGCGCAGGTCATGCCACCGATCACCAGTTCTACCTGGCCGGTGCCCGGTGGGTGTGTCACGGTGGTCATGGGGTGCTCCTTCGTTCCTGATAGCAATTCTTGCTGAGAGATCGCGGGTGGGACAGGCCGGTCCGGGGACAGTGTCCCGGCGCTGGTCAGTGGCCGTGGCCGGGTGTGCCGTGGTCGGCGGGTGCGCTGGTCGGGGCGGGGTTGCTCGCGCCGGTGGCGTTCGGCGTGGCGACCCGCACCGTGAACTCGGCCGTGCGCACCACGCCCTGGTGCTGGAAGTCGAGGAACAGGCGGTAGTCGCCCGCGCTCGGTGCGTTCACCACGAAGTCGATGCCGGGCCCGGCGGGGGTTACCCCGTCGCCGGGTGTGCCTTCGGGGTGAACGTGCAGGTAGGCGAGGTCGGCGGCCCGGAGTGCGACCAGGTGACCGTAGGCGCCGAGGTAGGGCTGGAGGTCGTTGACCGGGGTGCCGTTGCGGCTGACCGAGAGCGTCACCTTCGACGCCGTACCCGGGGTGACCGTGCCGTTCAGCGCGACCGTGTACTCGCCGACCTGCGCGGTGGCGGCCGGGGCGGGCAGGGCCTGCACGTCGTAGTTGCCGGCCACGCGCAGATCCGCGCCGAGCGTCAGGTTCGACCCGCCCGCCGGGGTGAAGTCGGCGAAGACCCGGTAGTCACCGGCCCGGCTCAGGTTCAGCGGGACGGTCCAGGTACCGGCCGGATCGAGCACCGGATGCACGTGCTGGAACCCGGCCATGTCGCGCCGGACCACGATCAGGTGCAGGTCCTTGTCGTGGCTGGCCTGGTATTTCGTGACCGGGGCGCCGGTGGCGTCGAGGATGCGGAAGGCGATCTGCGATTGCGCCGCCGTGGTGGTGTTCGTCTTGTCCAGCGCCAGTGTGTAGCCCTGATCGGTGACCAGGAGGCCGCCGGGCAGTTCGGCGGACGGTGCCGCCGCGGTCGAGTGCTCGCCGTGCCCGGCCGGTTCGGAAGGTTCCGGACCGACCAGGGCGCCCGCGGCCAGAGCGATCCCGAAGACCGCCGCGAGGCCGAGGGTGAATCCGGCGAACTTGCCTGTTGCGTTCATCGGGAATGCTCCGATCCGGTTCAGTCTGCGAGTTGGAAGCCGGCCGCGGTGACGGCGTCGGCGAGGGCGGTGCGTTCTGGTGTGGTTCCCGCGATGGCCACCGTGCCCGCGGCCAGGTCGACATCGACGCCGGTGACGCCGGGCAGGGCGCCGACCTTGTCGCGGACCTTGTTGACGCAGCAGCCGCAGGTCATGCCGTTGACGGTGACAGTGGTGGTGCTCATGGAACTCTCCTCGTTTCGCTCTTGATCATTACCATACCCCCCTAGGGTATTTTGTCAAACGGTCGCGCCGGTCTTGTCCGGGGCCGGGGTGCGCATGGTCGCCGCGGTGATGCCCGCGCCCGCCAGTGCCAGTACGCCCGCGCCGAGGAAGGCCGCGGAGTAGCCGTCGGTCAGCGCCGAGGCGTCGCCGAGCTCGCTCGCGCCGAACGCGGCGGCCACCGCCGTCATGGCGGCCAGGCCGAGCGCGGAACCCACCTGGTAGCTGACGTTGACGATGCCCGAGGCCAGCCCACCCTCCTCGGGACGCGCCGCCGAGATGGCGGTGCCGAGCGAGGGGATGAAGGCCAGCGACATACCCCCCGCCGCTATCAGCGAGGCGGGCAGCACGTCGACCCAGAAATTGCCGGTCGGCCGAACCAGCGACATGACCGCGAGGCCGAGGCCGAGCACGATCAGGCCGGTGACGATCATCGGCTTCGCGCCGAAACGCTGCATCGCCTTCGGTGCCAGCACCACCATGCCGAGCATGATCAGCGTGGTCATCGGCAGCAGCGCGGCACCCGACGGGAAGGCGCTGTAGCCGAGCACCTGCTGCAGGTACAGATTGAGGAAGAACCACATCGGCACCCACGCGGCGGCCAGCGCGAACTGGGCGAAATTGGCGGCGGCCAGGTTCGGTGCGCGGAAGATACTCAGCCGCATCAGCGGTTCGCCGCGCCGGGACTGGATGGCGACGAAGCCGGCCAAGAGCGCGGCGGCAAGTGCCAGCACACCCCAGGTCTCACCCGAGGCCCAACCGACCTCCGGTGCCTGCACGATCGCGTAGACCGCGGCCGCCAAACCGGCTGTCACAGTGACAGATCCGGCGATATCGATGGATCCCTTACGCGCCGGGGCGGCGGGCATCAGCAGCGGCACGGCGATCAGCGCGAGCACGGCGATCGGAATATTGATGTAGAAAACCCAAGGCCAGCTGATGTATTCGGTGATCACGCCACCGAGAAACACGCCTGCTGTACCACCGGCCGGTGCGGCCGCGCCATAGACGGCGAGCGCCTTGGTGAGCTCCTGTGGCGAGCCGCCGAACAGCATCATCAGCAACGTGAGCGCGGACGGTGCGATCAGGGCCGCACCACCACCTTGGATCGCCCGACCTGCCAGCTCCACGCCGACATTGCCTGCGGCGCCGGCGATTACGGAGCCGATGCCGAGCACCACCCAGCCGGCGGCGAATACCCGGCGAGCGCCGAGCAGGTCGGAGAGTCTGCCGCCGAGCAGCAGCAGACCGCCGAAGGCGACCACGTAGGCATTGAACACCCACGTCAGATTGCCCGGCGTGAACCCGAGTTCGGCCTGCATCTTGGGCAGTGCGATCCCGATGATCGAGGTGTCCATGATGACCATGAACTGCGCGGCGGCGATCACCGCCAGCGCCCACCACTTCCGGGTGGATTGCGATTGCGTAGTCACGACTTTCGTCCTTTCGAGCGGAGTGCGTCTCGTGCTCGGTACCATACCCCCCTAGGGTATAAATCTGTCAAGCCTTCGGCGGGAAAGGGTTTTCGTCGGTGGACAAGCGAAAGCCCGGCTCGCGTGACGATGCGAGCCGGGCTGTGGGGGTGTTCGGATCTAGTCGGCGTGGAGGTTGCGCGCCGTGGGGGATGTCGGTGTGGTGGCCGGGTCCGGGGCGGTGCCGAGTAGTCGGTCGGCGGTGCCGGAGGTGGTCACGGTGAACCAGTAGTGCTCGTTCTTGTAGTGGTGGTGACGGTGATTGCGCCAAATTGCCCGGTACGGAGCATGTTTCGGTTTGTAGTCGGTGTGGATGAGGTAGTGCGTCCACTCGTAGAGCATGCCCAGCGTGCCGATGGTCAGCAGGAAGGTGAGGCCCAGGCCCGTGCGGGGGAAGGCGAGCAGGGCGATCGCGACCAGGGCGAGGATCGTGAGCAACAGCGACTTCGGCGGGATGAAGATCAGCGGGATGTCGCGCGGGTCGACGTGATGCTCGCGATGTTTGCGGGCCAGCTCACTGTCGAGGGTCAGCGGGCCGAGATGCCGTGGGCGCCAATGCAGCACAGTGACGTGGATGATCCACTCGACGACCGGGAACGCGGCCAGAATCACCACGGGGACAAGGGCGTCGGTGAGCTGCCAGTCGCCGACGGCGAGGCGGGTGGTCGCCGCGACCACGAAGACCGCCGCGATCATCCAGGGTGACGGATGCCGGAGGAATTCGCGGGCCGGCTCGCTCAGGGGCAGGCTGCGCCGGATCGCACGAGGCGAGCCGCGGTCGGGAGTTCGGCGGGTTTCGGTCGCACGGGTTTCGTCGGCGGTGTCGTGCGACGTCGTTGTCGGACGGTGATCGGTCATGTCATTCCTCGGGTGAATCACGCCCCGTCGAGGGCATGGATCAGGGCGGTGGTCGCCGGCTCGAGCAGTGCTCGAGCGGTGTCGGCGGCCCGTTCCGGCTCGCCCGCGGCGATCGCGGCGGCCAGGTCTCGATAGGCGTCGCCATTGCCCACCTCGGCGGACATGATCGGCGCCAGCGCGGCCAAGGCGGGTTCGTAGGCGGCGCGCAGCATGGAATACATCAGCCGGAAGGCGATCGAATCGGAGAGATCGAGGATGTGGTCCCAGAATTCGAGCGCGATCCGTTGCTGAGTGAGTGGATCCGATTCGGCGACAAGGGAATCGACAGATGCGTGCAGCAGTGCCAATTCGCTGTCGACCCGTGGATCGGCCGTACCGCGCGATCGCACCCGCGCTGCGGCAAGCTCGGCAATCTTCGGCCCGTTGTGCAGCCGCGCCTCGAGAATGCTGCGAGCGACCGCGGGATCGATGGAATCGCCCCGAAGCAACAGCCGCGGAAGCACCTCCAGCCCCGCACTCCGCCGATAATCGAGCACAGTCGTCGCCTCACCTTGCCGAACCGCAACCAGCCCCGCCGCGGCCAGCCGCTGCAAAGCCTCCCGCACCGCAGGCCGCGAAACCCCCAACGCCTCGGCCAACTGCCGCTCACTCGGCAACGTGCTCCCCGCCACCAACTCCCCACCCAGCACCTCGGCGGCGATCTGCTCGAACACATCACCGGAAACCGAGCGCTTCACCACGGGAGTCCATGCCATACCTCTGATGATGCGCCCTCAGCGGTAAGAGGTCAAGTGGTCAGACCAGTAAATTTCGAACAGGGCAATTGATGAGAAAACGGCACAGTGCCTGGTGGTCGACTTCCGGGTCAGCTGGGGTCGGAGCCTCGGATGGCGGAGAGCCAGGTGAAGGTGGCTGCGGCGACCGTGGTGGTGGCGACGAAAGCGCCGAGGCCGCCGTTCATGACATAGACCCAGAGCAGGCCGACGAGGGGAGCGCCGATCGCGGGTTGGATGTCGAGGATCAGGCGGCGGGGGATGCCGTAGGCGGGTGGATCGGTGGGACGGGACGGGTTATCGACGAGCTTGCCCGGCGGCTCGGCCGTACGGACCCGGCCCGAGGGATAGAAACGCGTGTTCCCGGCATCGATGGATCGGCCGGTCAGTTCCAGATCGGTCGCGGTGAGCGTCGACAGCGCCGGGTCATAGAACACCGGCTGCCACACCACGCGGTCCCCACTGCTGATCTCCAGCCACGACCGGCTGACCAGCCGATACTGCTGCCGAACCCGCCTACCGCGCACCGTGCCGGTCGCCACCAGCCCGCTCGGGAGAACACCGAACGCAAAGCCCAATTGGTAAGCGGTGTAAGCGAGTACAGCCAGAGCGACCACGGCGAGCGCACTCAGCTGATCGATATCGGCGAACGGCACCCACGCGGCGATGATCGCGAGGGTGCCGCTCGTGACGAGCAGCGGATAGGTGAGTGCGCGCGCCGGGCCGGTGCTCACTTCAGGAGAACTTCCGTGCTCACTTCACGAAGCCGATCTTGGTGTAGTCGTAGGAGGCAAGACCGGGTGCGCCGAAGTTGGCGAGGGTGTCGCGTGCCGCGAGGTTACCGGGCGATTGCATCAGCGGAAGGGAATGGCCTTCCTCGAAGACCTTCCGGTCGACCTGATTCGCCAGCTCGACCGCTTTGACCGGATCCAGTTCGGAGACGGTCTGCTCGATCAGGGCGTTGAGCTCCGGCGAACCGATCCGACCGTAGTTGCCCTGGATATCGTCCGGGTTGTAGCCGTAGATCTGGTTCAGGCTGCTGAGCGGGAACGGGTCACCGACCCACGACCACTGACCGACATCGAAGTTGCCTGGATGAATGTTGTCGGTGAAGAACCCTTGGCCTGCCTTGGTTTCGATCACCAGCTTGACGCCGATCTGGGCCAGGTTCTGCTGGATGATCTGTGCGATCTGCACCCAGACGTCCTGGTTGTACATCACGTCACGGATCTCCAGCTTGCGGCCGTCCTTCTCGCGCACATCGCCGTTGAGCTTCCAGCCGAGCGCGTCGAGTTCCTGGGCTGCGGCCGCCGGATCAAAGCCAAGGCTGTTGTCCTGGTAGCCCTTCTGGCCGGCCAGGTAGACGTGATTGTTCAGCGGCTTAGGGTCCGCGACCATGCCGTTCTGGATGGCATTGGCGATCCCCTGCCGATCGATTGCCTTCGAAATCGCAACGCGGACACCCTGTTCGGCCACAATCGACCCGGGCGCGCCGTTGAAGGTGAAGTGCGACCACTGGTTGCCCGGAGCGCGACGGATCGCGATGCCGGGGGTGCTGCTCGCGGTCTTCAGCTCGTCGCGATTGGCGAGGCCGACCGCATCGATCTCGTTGTTCTGCAAGGCGGGCAGCATGGCGGCGTTGTCCAGCACGCTGAAGGTGATGGTGTCGAGCTTCGGTGTCGCGCCCCACCATTTCGGATTGCGTCCGAGGACGACACGCCCCTGTGCCCGATCAACGGACTGGACGACGAACGGACCCGCCGACAGCCCCAACGCGTCGACCTGGCTCTTGTTGAAAGCCTCCGGCGTCGCAGTCGCGGTCTTGGGGTAGAGGAACGAGTTCCCCGCGAATTGCCCACGCCAGTCGGCGTAGTGCTTGCTGAAGGTGAGAACGGCCTGTTTGTCATCGACACCGCGTTCGACCTTCTCCACCCGGTCGAAGCCGCTGTTGTTGGCGAGCAGGAAGCCTTTGTCTCTGCCGCTGAGCGCGTTGGCCTGGGATTGAATGTCTTCCCACGAGATCGGTGTGCCGTCGGACCACACGGCTTTGGGATTGATCGTGTACGTGATCTGCTGCGGGTCGGTACCGGTCATCTGGATATCGGTGAAATAGTCGGTATTGACCGAAAAGTTCGCCGATGCGTCGGTGGTGAACGCCCGCGGCATCACTGGACGAAGCAGTGACCCGGTACCGGCGTCGTTGCCGTCAGTGTGCAGGTTGTTCCAGTTCTGCGGCAGTGCACTGGCGGCCAGCCGAAGATTGCCACCGTCGCGAAGTTCGCTGACATCTTTCGGATTGATGTCACTGGTCGCGCCGAGAGCCGCTTCGCCCTCGCCGACGCTTTCCTCACCTTGGCCGCACCCGGCAGCGATCAAACTGACGATGACGAGGGGTATTGCCAGGCGGGTGGTCATCGAACGAATTCGCATTGACCGCTCCTTTCCTCAGGTTCGCTGCACGAGTGCGGCACAACGCTTCGTCTACTTGACGAAGCCGATCTTGGTGTAGTCGTAGGAAGCCAGACCCGCCGCGCCGAAGTTGGCGAGGTTGTCCCGCACCGCGACGTTGCCCGGGGACTGGAACAGCGGCAGCGAATGGCCCTCTTCGAAGACCTTCCGATCGATCTGGTTGGCCAGTTCCTTGGCCTTCGCCGGATCCAGTTCGGAGACGGTCTGCTCGATGAGGTCATTGAGCTCGGGAGATCCGATGCGACCGTAATTGCCCTGGATGTCGTTCGGGTTATCGCCGTAGATCTGGGTCAGGCTGCTGAGCGGGAACGGATCGCCTCCCCAGAACCATTGGCCTACATCGAAGTTGCCCGGCTGAAGTACATCGGTGAACAGGCCGGCCCCTGGCTTCGTCTCGATGGTCAGCTTGACGCCGATCTGCGCGAGGTTCTGCTGGATGATCTGCGCGATCTGGATATTGCTCGGGTCGTTGTACATGACATCGCGGATCTCCAGCTTGCGGCCGTCCTTCTCGCGGACGTCGCCGTTGAGCTTCCACCCGAGGGCATCGAGTTCGTTCGCCGCGGCCGTCGGATCGAAACCGAGGCTGTTGTCCTGGTAGCCGTCCTGGCCACGCAGGTAGATGTGATTGTTGAGCGGCTGGGGGTCCTGGACGAGCCCGTTCTGCATCGCATCGACGATGCCCTCCCGATCGATCGCTTTCGATATCGCCACGCGCACACCTTGATCGGCGAGCAGCGATCCGGGGGCTCCGTTGAAGGTGAAGTGACCCCAGCTGTTTCCGGGGGCTCGGCGAATCGCGACGCCGGGAGTGCTCTGTGCCGACTTCAGTTCGTCACGGCTGCCGATTCCGACCGCGTCGATCTCGTTGTTCAGCAACGCGGGAACGAAAGCCGAGCTGTCGAGCACGCTGAAGGTGATGGTGTCCAGCTTCGGGGTCGCGCCCCACCACTTCGGATTGCGGCCGAGGACGACCCGGCTCTGCCCCCGGTCCACGGACTGGATGATGAACGGTCCGGCGGACAGGCCGAGCGCGTCGACCTGGCTCTTGTTGAATGCGTCCGGCGTCGCCGTCGCGGTCTTGGGGAACAGGAAGGAGTTACCCGCGAATTGGCCGCGCCAGTCGGCGTAGTGCTTCTTGAAGGTGATGATCGCCTGCTGATCATCGACACCGCGCTCGACCTTCTCGACCCGATCGAAGCCTGCGTTGTTGGCGATCAGGAACGCCTTGTCGTTTCCGCTGAGCGCGTTGGCCTGGGACTGAATGTCCTCCCAGGTCAGTGGTGATCCGTCCGACCAGACCGCTTCGGGGTTGATCGTGTACGTCACTTGCTGCGGCTCGGTGCTGGTCAGGGCGATATCGGTAAAGTAGTCGGTATTGACCGTGAGTTCGGCGGCCGCATTTGTTTTGAACGCCCGCGGCATCACCGGTCGCAATAGCGCACCGGTATCGCCGTCGTTGCCGTCGTTGTGAAGACCGTTCCAGTTCTCCGGCAGCGAGGTGAGTGCCAGCCGCAAATTGCCGCCGTCACGCAGTTCGCTGACATCCTTCGGGTTGATGTCGTTCGTGGTGCCGAGTGTGGCGTTGCCTTCCGCCGGACTGCCATTATCGGAACCGCACCCGGCAGCGATCAAACTGACAATGACGAGGGGGACTGCCAGGCGGGTGGTCAATGAACGAATCCGCATGGTCCGCTCCTTTCCTCAGGTTTCGCTGCGTGGGCTACTTCACGAAGCCGATCTTCGTGTAGTCGTACGTTGCCAAACCGGGGGAGCCGATGTTGGCGAGGGTGGTGCGGGCGCCGACGCTGCCGTCGGACTGCATCAGGGGGAGGGAGTGGCCTTCTTCGAAAACCTTGCGGTCGACCTGGTTCGCGAGGTCGATGGACTTCGCGGGGTCGAGTTCGGTGAGGGTGCGTTCGATGAGTGCGTTGAGTTCGGGGGAACCGATCCGGCCGAAGTTGGACTGGAGGTCGGTGGGGTCGTAGTAGTAGATCTGGCGGATGCTACTCAGGGGGAAGGGGTCGCCCTGGTAGACGTACTGGGCGGCATCGAAGTCGCCCGGCTGGATCACGTCGGTGAAAAGGCCTGCGGCGGGTTTGGTGTCGATGGTCAGCTGAACGCCGATGGCTGCCAGGTTCTGCTGGATGATCTGGGCGACCTGGACCCAGGTGGGGTCGTTGTACATGACGTCGCGGATGACCAGGGTGCGGCCGTCTTTGGCGCGAGTGTCGCCGGTGCGGGTCCAGCCGAGGGCGTCGAGTTCGCGGGCGGCCGCTTCGGGGTCGAAACCGAGGCTGTTGTCCTGGTAACCCTTTTGGCCTTGGAGGAAGATGTGGTTGTTCAGCGGCTGGGGGTTCTCGACAAGGCCGTTCTGGATGGCGGTCGCGATGCCCTGGCGGTCGATGGCTTTCGAGATCGCTACGCGGACAGCGGGATCGGCGAGAATCGAGCCGGGCGCACCGTTGAAGGTGATGTGGCGCCAGCGATTACCCGGTGCCCGTCGGACAACGAGGCCCTCGGTACCGCGAACGGTTTTCACGTCGTCGATGGTGGTGAGGCGGACCAGGTCCAGCTCGTTGTTCTGGAGAGCCTGCACCCATGACGTGTGGTCGAGCACGCTGTAGGTGATGGTGTCGAGAACCGGCTTCTCACCCCACCATTTTGGGTTGCGGCCCAATGTGATTCGGCCTTGACCGCGGTCGGTGGCGCTGACGGTGAACGGGCCCGCGGTGAGGGTGATTGCATCGGCGAGGCTGGTGTTGAAGGCCTCGGGCGTGCTGGTCACCGACTTCGGGTAGAGAGCGGAGTTGCCGGAGAACTGACCGCGCCAGTCGGCGTAGGGCTTGCTGAAGGTGAGAACGGCGTGCTGGTCGTCGGTGCCGCGCTCCACCTTCTCGACGAATTCGAAGCCGTTGGTGATCGCGATCTGGTAGCTCTTGTCGCGCCCGCTCAGCGCGTGGGCCTGGGATGCGAGGTCTTCCCAGGTGATCGGCGAACCATCCGACCAGACAGCCTTCGGATTGATCGAATACGTCACCCGCATCGGATCGGTGCTGTTCAGAGTGATATCGGTGAAGAAGTCGGTGTCGACGCTGAGTTGACCCGCGGCGTCGATCTCGTACGAACGCGGCAGCATCGCGCGAACGATTTCGCCGATCTCACCGTTGTTGCCGTCATTGGACAGGATGTTCCAGTTGGCGGGGTAGTCGGTGGTGGCCAAGCGCAGGTTGCCGCCCTCACGCAGCTCGTCGACACCCTTGGGGTTGACGTCGCTGGTGGCGCCGATCGCATCGCTCAGCCCGGCCGCAGACTCATCGCCGCCACCCCCACAGCCCGCCACGATCATCCCGGCCGCCACCACCACGGCGGCACAGCGCAATCGGGCACTTCGGCCTGCTTGCATTCGACGGGTTCTCATGGCGTCTCCTCTTTCGGCTGGACCGACGTTCTCAGCCGCTGACGACGGGTTCCGGTACGGCCGCGATGAGCGAGCGCGTGTATTCGTGCTGAGGATCGGCGAAAATCTGCTCGGCCGGGCCGGATTCGACGATCTTGCCCTGCAGCATCACCGCGATGTCGTGGGCGAGATTGCGCACCACCGACAGGTCGTGGGACACGAACAGGTAGGACAGTCCGTGCTCGGCCTGCAGGTCGCGCAGCAGATTGAGCACACCCGCCTGGATCGACACGTCCAACGACGAGACGGGTTCGTCGAGTACCAGCAGCTGGGTGTCGAGGGCCAGCGCGCGGGCGATGCTGATGCGCTGCTTCTGGCCGCCGGAGAAGTCCGAGGGGTAGCGATCGGCGTGTTCGGGACGCAATCCCACCTGCCGCAACAACTCCGGTACCCGCCGATTGACCTCTTCGCGAGACCGGCCGTCGATGCGCAGCGGTTCGGCGAGCACGTCGAAGATCGGCAGGCGCGGGTCGAGGGAGGCGCTGGGGTCCTGGAAGACGATCTGCATCTTGCGGCGGATCTCGCGGGTGCGCGCCTTGGTGAGGGTGGCGACGTCGTTGCCGAGCACCTCGATGCTGCCCGACTGCGGGCGGGCCAGGTCCATGATCTGCGACAGCGTCGTCGACTTGCCCGAACCGGATTCGCCGACCAGCGCGAGGGTGCGGCCCGCGCGCACCGAGAAGCTGATGCCGTCGACCGCGCGGACCTCGCCGGTGCGGCGGCGCAGCAGCACCCCGGAGGTGAGCGGGAAGGTCTTCACCAGGTCGGTGACGCGCAGGACCACGTTTTCGTCGGTGCGGTCGGGGTGCGCCGGGGCCGGGATGTCCTTGCGGTAAGCCTCGAAGAGTTGCTTGGATCCGACTTCGGCGGTGCGGATGCAGGCCACCGAGTGGCCGGGGCTCACCTTCTCCAGCGGGGGTTCGGCGGCGGTGCAGTCGCCGATCGCGACCGGGCAGCGCGGCGCGAACGAGCAGCCGGGCGGCAGGGCGTGCATGGCGGGCGGGGCGCCGAGGATCGGGATCAGCGGCGTGCGTGGCGGGCCGTCCATGCGCGGAATGGAGCCGAGCAGGCCGACGGTGTACGGCATCCGTGGAGCGGCGAAAAGCTCGGCGACAGGCGCGGTTTCGACAATCTTGCCCGCGTACATCACCGCGACCCGGTCGGCGACGGTGGCGGCGATACCCATGTCGTGGGTGATCATGATGACGCCCGCGCCGGTGATGTCGCGTGCCTTGCGCAGCAACGCGAGGATCTGCGCCTGCACCGTCACGTCGAGCGCGGTGGTCGGTTCGTCGCAGATGATCAGGGCGGGGTCGTTGGCGATGGCCATGGCGATCACCACGCGCTGGCGCATACCGCCGGAGAATTCGTGCGGGAAGGCCCTGGCACGGGCCCTGGCATCGGCGATGCCGACCAGTTCGAGCAGCTCGACGGCCCGCTCACCGGCTTCCTTGCGGCCCATCTTGCCGTGTGCGAGAAGGGCTTCCGCGATTTGGTCACCCACCCGGTACACCGGGGTCAGCGCGGAGAGCGGATCCTGGAAGACCATGCTGATCGAGGAACCGCGCAGCTTCGACATCTGCTTGTCGCCGAGGCCGAGCAGTTCGCGGCCCCGCAGGCGCACCGATCCCTGCACCCGTGCCTGTTCGGGCAGCAGGCCGATCACCGCGAGCGAGGACACCGACTTGCCCGAACCGGACTCGCCGACGATGGCGAGCACCTCGCCGTCGGCGACGGTGTAGTTCACCCCGCGCACGGCCTCGACGCGGCCTTCCTCGCCGGGGAACGAGACCCGCAGGTCGGTGACCTCGAGCAGGGGTGCGGTCGACGCGGTCATCGCTTCTCGGCTTTCTTCAACTCCACCTGCGCCTCGTCCTTGTGCTCGGCGACCTCCTTGCGGGCCTTGCGCGCGCCGCGGGCGCCGGGGTCGAACGCGTCGCGCAGACCGTCGCCGACGAGGTTGGCGCACAACACGATCGTGATCAGCAGGCCACCGGCGAACAGGAACAACCACGGGTAGGTGAGCGCCGACTTGGTGCCCGCCGCGATCAGCGAACCCAGTGACACATCCGGCGGCTGCACACCGAAACCGAGGAAGCTCAAACCGGTTTCGGCCATGATCGCCGAGCCGACGGCCAGGGTGGTGTCGATGATCAGGATCGAGGCGATGTTCGGGACGATATGGCTGAGGATCACGGTGCGGGTCGGCGCGCCCATGTACCGTGCGGCGCGGACGAATTCGCGGTCACGCAGGCTCAGGGTGAGGCCGCGGATGATGCGGGCGGCGATCATCCAGCCGAACACGCTGAGCAGCACGATCAGGATCGCGATCGACCCGGAACCCTTGGTGCGCGGCGCGAACAGCGCGATGATGATGAAGCTGGGAACCACGAGCAGCAGGTCGACGAACCACATGATGGCGCGGTCGGTCCACCCGCCGAGCAGCCCGGCCACCGCACCCGCGGTCGCGGCGATGACACTGGCGAACAGCGCCACACAGAAGCCGATGATCAGCGACTTCTGTAGTCCGCGCAGGGTCTGGGCGAGGACGTCCTGGCCGATCTGGGTGGTGCCGAACGGGTGCTCGAGGCTCGGCGGCTGCATCAGCGCCTTGTAGTCCATCTGCTGGTAGTCCCACGGCAGCAGCGGCGGCAGCGCGAAACTGGCCACGAGCAGCACCAGCAGGATCACCGCGCCGACCACGGCGGGTTTGTTGCGCAGGAAACGGCGCCACACCAGTTTGCGGCGCCCGGCGGCGATGGCCTCCGGTGCGCCGACGACGATGAGTTCGGTTTCGGTCATGAGACACGCACCCTCGGGTCGAGCAGGGCAAGGACGACATCGGAGAGCAGGCCGGAGACCAGCACGACCAATCCGGCGAACGCCGTCACCGTCACCACGACATAGAGGTCCTGGGCGTTGATCGCATCGATCAGCCATTCACCAACGCCGTGCCAGCCGAAGATCTTCTCCACGAAGGTGGCGCCGGTGATCAATCCCCCGAGGCTGTAGGCGAACAGGGTGGCCATCGGGATCAGCGCGGTGCGCAGGCCGTGTTTGTAGAGGGCCCGATTGCGGGTCAGGCCCTTGGCTCTCGCTGTTCGGATGAAATCGCTCTGCAACACGTCGAGCATGGCGTTGCGCTGGTAGCGGCTGTAGCCTGCCATGCCGCCCAGCGCGAGTGCCAGGGTCGGCAGCACCAAATGCTGTGCGCGATCGACCATCTGGTTCCAGAACCCGGTGATCTGGGTGGCCGAGGTCTCGCCGGTGTAGAGGAAGATCTGCGTGCCGGTCATCGTGTTGATCTGCAGCGCACCGTATTTCAGCAGTGTCGCCAGCAAGAAGATCGGCGTCGACAGGATCAGCAGCGACAGCACCGTCGAGAAATAGTCGCTGAATTTGTACTGCCGGATCGCGCCGGCGGCACCGATCAGCACGCCGAGCACGGTGCCGATGACCGAACCGAGGATCAGCAGCCGCAGACTCACCGCCACCCGTCTGCCCAGTTCCTCGCTCACCGGCTGCCCGGCCAGGGTGGTCCCGAAATCCCCTTGCACGACGCCGCCGAGCCAGGTGAGATAGCGCTGTGGGATCGGCTCGTCGAGATGCAACTGCTCGGCCTTCGCGTCGATCACCGACTGCGGCGGACGCGGGTTGCGCTGCTCGAGGCTCTCGAGCGGGTTGAACGTGAGGGATGCCAGGCTGAACGTCAGAAACGATGCCAGCAGAAGGAGCACAACGTAGTTGAGTGTGCGCCGCAACAAGAAGCCGGTCATCGGTCCCCTCTGGATCGGGTAATCAGGCCCTGATCATAGGGACAGTCCGGCGTCCCCGCGTGGCGACGTGCGGCAGGATAGATGGGATGACGCACCTGCACCCGAAACCGCAGCTGGTGGCCAGCGACGTCGACGGCACGTTGATCGACGACTCCGACAAGGTCTCGGCGCGCACCAAGGCCGCCGTCGGGGCGCTCGTCGCCGATGGCGCCACCTTCGTGCTCGCCACCGGCCGCCCGCCGCGCTGGATCGAACCGGTGGTCAGCGAACTCGGGTACGCACCGCTCGCGATCTGCGGAAACGGCGCGGTCATCTACGACAGCGCCACCGATCGGGTGCTGTCCAGCCACACCCTCGATGTCGAGACCCTGAGCTGGTTGGCCGAGGTCGCCGAACACGCGTTACCTGGTTGTGGGCTGGCGACCGAGCGGGTCGGGGCCAGCGCGCACGACGCCGTGACCCAGCAGTTCGTGAGCTCGCCGACCTACGAACACGCCTGGCTCAATCCCGACGACACCGTCGTCTCGCACGCCGAGGTCATCGACTCGCCCGCGATCAAGATGCTCATCCGGCTCAGCACGGCCCGCAGTTCCGAGATGCGCGCCGCCCTCGCCCCGCTAATCGGCGACCGCGCCGAGATCACCTACTCCACCGAGAGCGGGCTGATCGAGCTGGCGGTGCCGCAGGTGACGAAGGCATCCGGGCTGGCCGAGGTCGCCCGGCTCATCGGCGTCGAGAATTCCTCGATCGTGGCGTTCGGCGATATGCCCAATGATGTGCCGATGCTGGCGATGGCCGGGCACGGAGTCGCGATGGGGAACGCGCATCCGGAGGCTCGGGCGGCGGCAGACGAGGTGACGGGCAGCAATATCGACGACGGTGTGGCGATGGTGCTCGAGCGTTGGTGGCGCTAGGCCCAGCGACGAAATAAACCCAGCGACGAAATAAAACGGCCGGTGCCCCTCGCTCGGAGGATGCACCGGCCGTTCTTCGCCGTGACCGGGGGTTAGCCGGTCGGGGCGGGTTCGGGGACCGGCGGGTCGGCCGGGACCTGTTCGACGGGGACGGGTGCGGCAGCCGGGGCCGGTGGTTCGGCGGGTACCTGCGGGCCTGCCGGAATCGCGAGCCCGAGCGTCGGCGCGGTCTGCGTCTGGCCCGGCTTCGGCTGTCCGTTCATTTCCTGCTTGTAGGTCTCGTCGTAGGTCTTCCAGAACGTCGTGACGATGCCCGTGAGCTCGTTGAGCACCAGTGAACCGTGCTGGAAATCGGTGCGAAGACCGTTCGGGACCAGGTAGGAGCCGGTGGTCGGCAGGCCGAGCACGCCGGAGTCGGCGCCGAGGCTCAGATAGCGGTCGAGAATCGCGCCGACCACCTCGAATACCTCAGCGCCCTCGCCCGAATAGACGAAACCGTTGGCGAACTTCGCGTACTGACGGCCCTGCGCGCCCGCGATCAGGTCCGACTGCGGCGCGCCGAGTGGACCGTCGACCCCGCCCTTGGCCACCCAGTGCTTGGCGATCGCGTTGTCGCCGGACAGGCCGAGGAACTTGTCGACCATCGCGCCCAGCTCGGCCATATTGCCCTGCGGTGCGCGCGCCTGCTGGCTCGGCGGACGATTCACCGTCGGGGGTGAGGTGTAGGTGCCGGAATTGCCCGCCGCGATCCCGCGGATGCGGTCCATCAGCGCGTAGGCGGCGTCGCCGGGGCAGTCGGTATTGCCGACATCGCGGTGCGCGAACACCACCGGCAGGTCGACCGCTTCGTCGTAGGCGTACGGGGTGAACTCGGTGCCCTCGGAGTACATCGTGGTCGTGCCCTTGGGATTGATCCCCGCGAGCTTGGACCGCCAGCCGATGAACTTGCCGATCGCGTTGATCGCCTCTTTGCTCGGCTCCTCGGTCTCGTAGTTGCCCATCAGCGCCACACCGGCGGTGTTCTCGTTGAAACCGCCCGCGTGCGCGCCCTGCACCGCACGGTCGAGGCCGCCGTAGCGGCCCTCGAAAATCTGGCCGTACTGGTCGACCATCGCGTTGTAGCCGACGTCGCACCAGCCGAGCGTTTCGGCGTGATAGGCGTAGATCGCGCGGACGATGCCCGCCGATTCGGAGCGGCTGTAGTCGTTGCGACCGGCCGTGTGGTGCACGGTGATGCCGCCGAGGCCGTCGTCGTAGGTGGGTTCCTGGCAGCGGATCGATTCGTCGGCACCCCACTGCGCGCGGGTGATGACCTTCGGTCCGCCACCGGGCAGCGCCGCGGCGACGTCATTGAGCGCGGCATCGATCGCGGCCCGGCCCGGATTGATCAGGATGGCCTTGAGTGCGGCCTCGGTGAGGTGGGCTGGGTCGTGGTCGTGGTCTGGGCCCGCGGCGGGCTTGCGGGTGACCAGCATCTGCACCGCGGTGGTCTCGCCGACGTAGATCGGTTCGGTACCGGTCGGCGCGTCGGCGGGGGTGTGATCGGTGGCCCTGGTGTCGAGCGGGTCGGCGTCGTACCAGGGGCCCCAGTTGCCGTCGAGCTGGCGGGCACGGAGTTTGGTGGTGGTGTTCGCCAGGTCGCGAGCGGTGATGGCGACCATGCTGAACGGGGTGTCCTGGGTGAGTTCCTTGACCTGCGCGCCCACCTGGTCGATGACGTCGGAGCTGACCGCGCCGGGGGAGAGGGCGGGGGTGTCGGGGGTGGTGCCGGGTTCGAGGTTCTCCGGGTCAGCGATGAATTTCGCACCGCCGGCACGGCTTTGGGAAACCGGTGTGCCGGTGGGAGGTGCGGCCGCAGCGGGTGGCTGGGCAGCGGGCGCCGGTGCGTCCGGGGCCGGAGCTGGTGCGACCGGAGCAGGTGCGACCGGAGCAGGCTGGGCTTGGGGTGCCGCGGCCGGGGGAGCAGGGGGTGCGGTGGGGACCGACGTGCTCGGGACCGGTGGGCGGGCAGGCGCGCCGGCGGCCCCGGGTGCCGCGGCGCCCGGTGCGGCCTGCTGCGTCGGGGTCGGCTGCGGTTTCGTCGGCAGCTGCGGCAGCTGGATCTCGGTGGGCAGCGCCACGCCCGGGGGTACCGGCAATCCCGGGGGGATCGGGATCGAGGCCGGCAGCTGCAACATGCGCAGGTCCGACAGGTGTAGGTCGGGGAGGTCGAGACCGGTCAGGTCACGCAGCGGGACCGTGATGTCGGGAACCGAGGTCAGCGCGATCTCGGCCAGCTGCGTCGGCACGGCCGTGACCTGGGAATCGTTCGCGCTGCGGTAGTCGGTCGAGTCGCTGAGCGCGAACGCGCCGACCGGGGCGGCGACAACAAGGGTGGTGACCACCGGGAGCACGTAGGAACGTTTCGGCTTTCGGTATCGCACGTGCGACTCCTATCAGGGTCGAGCTCGTGTTTTTCCGCGCATGTGATGCTTGCTTCCTCTAACCTCACGCATCACACTAGTTAACATACGTCACACATCTCAACCTCAACTTGAGGATTATGTGATTGCTCGAATGTAGCCCTCGGATCCCGCTCGGCGACGACGACATGCCGACGCGAGCTCCGCCGGTCGAACCGCGAAACCGTGGGAGCGCAGTATGAGAGCGGACACCAAGATCACCCGCAGTAGCGGCCGTGGCACCCGTCGCCGGGTTGTGCCGGTCATCTGGACCGTGCCGCTGCCGGTGCTGGTCAGTGGCACTGTGCTGGCGTTGACCGGGGCGATCGGGCTGTGGCAGATCCTGCCGGGTCAGATCGCGCCGACCGTCGGCGCGGGACACGGCCGCGGCATGAGCCAGGTCGGCGCCTTCGACAACGCGCGGGCGGGCTGGTCGGCCGAGGAGATTCTCGGCCACTACTACCCCGGGGCAGATCTCGGGCAAATCGGGCCGACAACGATCGGCGTCCGGCTCCAGGCCCAGGACGACGCCACCCTCGACACCTTCGCCGCCGCCGGTGCGCAGGTCGCGGGCCGCACCATCGGCCCCGGCGACGCGGCCCATCTCACGCCGCTGCCCGACGGCGGGGCGAACGTGGTCGTGACCGCGGGCTGCGACGGAGAAGTGTTGTGGCAGGACACGACCGACGACCCGTTCGTCTATCCGGTCGGCGCCGGTGCGGGCAGGCCGGCCGAGGAACACCTGACCCTCTGCGGGGGCACCGCCTATCGTGGCGCGCTCGGTGTGGCGCTCGAAGGCGAGGCCTATCGCACCGTCAACCAGGTGGACCTCGACGATTACCTCGCCGGCGTACTGCCCGCGGAAATGCAGGCCAACTGGGCCGACCAGGGTGCCTTCGAAGCCCTACGCGCACAAGCGATCGCGGCCCGTTCCTATGCTCTCGCCGAGAGCCGCTACGACTACGCGCAGACCTGCGACACCACCGACTGCCAGGCGTATCCCGGTACGGTGAAAGAGGATTCGCGCAGTACCGAGGCCGTCGCCGCCACCACGGGCACGGTGTTGTTGCGTGACGGGCAGATCCTGCGCTCGGAATACTCCGCGGCCCCTGATGGCGGTCGGCCCGCCGATATCGAAACCTTCGCGGTCGGACCGGCGCCGAGTGAACTCGTCGAATCCGCCCCGGCCCCAGCGGTTCCCGCCGCACCGGCGCAGCCGGATCTGACCATCGAGGCGCTGGCGGGTGAGTCGGTGATCGACACCGAGTACCGCCGCATCGGCGGTGCCGACAGTGCGGTGGGTGAGCCGATCGGGCCGGAAATGCTGCTGCCGCAACGGGCAGGCACGTATCGGATGTACACGAACGGTGTCATCGTCGCGACGCAGACGCTCGGCGCGCAGGTTGTCGACTTCTCCACGCTGCTCCATCTCGTGCCCGACGCGGGTGATCAGTTGCCCGCGACGGCTTCGGGTCGGCCCAAGCTGAAGACGCCGGAAGGTGTTTTGCCCCAAGTTGTTTCGCCTGGTGGTACGCAGGGCGTGCAGTTTCCCTCGGAGGCCGAGGTCAGGGGCGAACCCGTGTACGGCCCGGTGAACCCCGCCGCTGCACCCGGCACGCATGGCGTGGAGTACGGCCCGGCCGCTGCTCCCGGCGTACACGACGGGGAGTAGGTCTCAGTCCAGAGTGGTGTCGTTCAGCGCGACGGCCAGAGTGCGCAGCAGGTCGGCGAGCTGCCCGCGGTCCGTGGCGCCGAGGGCGGAGAGCAGGCGCTGCTCGTTGGCCATGTGCAACGGCAGCAGCCGGTCCACGAGTTCGCGGCCCTCGGTGGTGAGCTGCACGAAGACCGAGCGGCGATCGTCGGCGGAGGGGACGCGCCGGACCAGGTCCTTCGCTGCCAGCCGGTCGATGCGGTTGGTGATGGCGCCCGAGGTGACCATCGCGGCACGGTTGAGCGCGCCCGCGGTGAGGCCGGTCTCGCCGCCGGAGCGACGCAGCGTGGCCAGCACGTCGAACTCCCAGAATTCCAGGCCGTGACCTGCGAAGAAGCGTTTCAGGTCCTGCTCGAGGACACGCGAGAGCCGGGTGATCCGGCCGACGATCGCCATCGGTGACACGTCGACATCCGGGCGCTCGATGTTCCAGTGCTCGGTGATCAGGTCGACAGCGTCGCGCATCCCATTTCCCTCTCGGTTGAAACTCTTAACGTTCATCTACTTGACGTAGAGATACGTCGGCGAGTAGATATTTCAATGTTGAGATTATCAATCAGGAGTGAACATGACGACCGCAACCCGCTCCACCGGCTACGCGAGCACCCTCGCGCTCACCGCTCTCACCCCGATCGTGTGGGGCTCCACCTACGCCGTGACCACCGAATTCCTGCCCCCCGACCGGCCGCTGTTCACCGCGCTCATGCGCGCGCTCCCCGCCGGGCTGGTGCTGCTCGCGCTGACCAGGGTGCTGCCGCACGGCAAGTGGCTCGGCCGGGCCGCGGTGCTCGGCGTGCTCAATATCGGCGTGTTCTTCCCGCTGCTGTTCCTGGCCGCGTATCGGCTGCCGGGTGGTGTCGCCGGGGTGCTCGGTGCGGTCGCGCCGATGTTCGCGCTCGGATTCGCCGCCGTGCTGCTGGCCGAAGCGCCGACAAGGCGGAAGGTGATCGCGGGTGTCGTCGGCGTGTTCGGTGTCTCGCTGGTCGTGCTCCGCGGCACCGCCGAACTCGATCTGATCGGCGTGGTCGCCGGTCTCGCCGGTGCGGCCTCGATGGCGGCGGGAACCGTGCTCACCAAGAAATGGGGACGCCCCGATGGTGTCGGCCCGCTGGCGATGACCGGCTGGCAGCTCACCGCGGGCGGGCTGTTCATCGCGCCGCTGGCCCTGCTCATCGAAGGTGCGCCGCCCGCGCTCGACGGCGAGGCTATCGGCGGCTATCTCTACCTAGGCATCATCGGTACCGCGCTGGCCTATTGGCTGTGGTTGCGCGGAATCTCGCGTGTACCAGCGACTTCGGTCGTATTCCTCGCCCTGCTCAGCCCGGTGTCGGCCGCGGTGATCGGCTGGATCGCGCTGGGGCAGGCGCTCACCACGCTGCAGATTCTCGGTCTCGGTATCGCCCTTGCGGGCACCGTTCTCGGCCAGATTCCTGCCAAGTCGAAGGTCGCTGAACCTGCTGAGGTATCGCCTACGGGTCCGGCAGTGCCGATTCTGGTTTCGGCGACGAGTCGAGTCTGAATCGCTGAGCGGTCAGCCGCGCATCGCCTGCATCAATTGGTCCTCGGTGAGGGCCGGAATCGGCAGGGGGTGTGCGGCTTTCGCGCGCAGGCCGTCGAAGATGAAGGCGAGATTGCGGCGCCAGATGTCGGGGGCGACGGTGCTGGTGGCGGCGAGAACGCTGGTGTGGGACCAGGTGATGAAGGCGATGTCCTCGAGGGTCCAGTCGGGGCGGAGGGCGCCTGCCTCCTGAGCGCGGACGACGATGCGCCGCATGAGTCCGTGCCCGTATTCGCGGGCGCGTTCGACGCCGGCGCTGGGGGCATTGCGCAGGGCCAGATCGCCGAGGATGCGGTCGGCCGCCTGGAGTTCGCAGACCTTCTCGACCAGGAACACGAACGATTCCCACGGATCGGTGAGTTCCATGGCCTGTTCGGCGATCCGGCTGCCAGCCTCCATGCGGTCGGCGACGGCGGCGGCGATCAGGGCGTCGCGGGTGGGGAAGCGGTTGTAGAGGGTGCCGATCGCGACACCCGCGCGGGCGGCGATGTCCTTGAGCGGGGCGTCGAGGCCGCGTTCTTCGAAGACCGCGCGGGCCGCCGTCACCAGCGCGACGCGATTGCGTTCGGCGTCACTGCGCAACGGCTTGTCCTCGGGCATCCGCCGATCCTACAAATCCGGCGCGCGAAATATCTTGAGCATGGGTTCAACTTAATGCTACGTTCGGGATAACTTGAACCAACACTCAACTTATGAGGTATCGGATGAGTACGCTCGCGATCTTCGGCTACGGACCAGGGCTCGGCGCAGGCACGGCACAACACTTCGGCCGCAACGGTTTTCGAATCGCGGTGATCGGACGAGATCCGGTAGCGCGTGCCGCGGCTCTGCGCGCGGAGGGAATCGAGGCCGAACCGTTCGCCGCCGACGTCACCGATCCCGCCCAGGTGCTCGACGTGATCGGCCGGATCGAGCAGAAGCTGGGGCCGATCGACGTCGCGTTGCATTCGGCGGCCGCCGATATATCGGTGCGCAGCGCCTCGACCGTCGACATCGACCGGCCGTCGCTCGAGCTGCCCTTCGCGCTCAAGGTGTACTCGCCGATCCACCTCACCCGCGCCCTGCTGCCCGCGATGATCGCCCGCGGCAGTGGCACGCTGCTGTTCTCCTCGGGTGCCTCCGAACAGCATCTACAGCCCTACCTGGCCAATGTCGGTGTCGCGCTCGGTGCGCAGCGCGCTTACGTGCGGCAGCTGGCGGGCGAGCTCGAAGGGACCGGCGTCTATGTCGGGCTGCTCGCCATCGGCTCGCTCATCGAGAACAGCGCGGCCCAGCGGATCGTCGACGCGAATCCCGACCTCGTGCCCGCCGGGCTGGTGCTACCGCGAGTGGACAACGACGAGCTGGGCGCGCGGCTGTGGCGGATGTACACCGAGCGCGACACGGTGGAGGTCGAAGTCGGCTTCGCCTCTTGACCTTGACGTAGCGTCAACTTGCAGAGTGGAGGTACCGACGAGAAAGGAGCAGGTCATGGTGGGTGAATGGTCCATCCAGGACCTCGCGAAGGCCGCGGGAACCACCAGTCGTACGTTGCGCCACTACGGGCAGCTCGGGCTGTTGGAGCCGAGCCGGATCGGGGCCAACGGCTATCGCTATTACGACCAGACCTCTCTCGTTCGACTGCAGCGAATTCTGCTGCTGCGCGAACTCGGCCTCGGCCTTCCCGTGATCGCCGAAGTCCTCGCCGGTGAACAGGACACCGCCGGTGCGCTGCGGACCCACCTGGAACTGCTTCGACAGCAGCAGGATCGGGTGGCGCGGCAGATCGAGTCGGTGTCGACCACTTTGCACAAGACAGAAAGAGGTGAACCGCTCATGGCCGCAGAGGTTTTCGACGGTTTCGACCACACGCAGTACAAGGACGAAGTCACCGAGCGCTGGGGTAAGCAGGCCTACGAGAGCGGTGATCGCTGGTGGCGTTCGCTGACCGACGCCGAGAAGAAGGGCTTCCAGCAGACCCAGCTCGACATCGCCGCCGACTTCGGAAAAGCCTTCACCGCAGGACTTCCCGTGGACGGTGACGTTGTCCAGGCGATCGTCGCCAGGCACCGCGCCTGGCTCGGTGTCGGCGGCACCCAGGGCAAACCGGTGTCGAACGAATACCTGCTCGGACTAGGCGAGATGTACGTCGCCGACCCCCGCTTCCGGGGCAACTACGACGTACACGGCGAAGGCGTGGCCGAGTACATCCTCGAAGCCTTCCGCGCTTACGTCGCAGCCCATCCCGCCTGAACGGCCAGTGGGCGAGAGGTCGAACAGCGAGCGGACAAACGTGTCCGGATTCCGGGCGGAGGTCTGCTCGCTGCCTGCTCTCATCGAGTCGACGATGGATTGATTCCCGGGACAACGCCCAGCTCGCACAGTCGAACACCCCGCGTCCGCCGGTTCCGCCGTATAACTGACGGCGACGTCGACAAGTAGCGGGGACAGTGGTGGAACAGGTGCGGCCCGAGCGGCCTTCGCGCGCGGTGACCGCGCTGATCGCGGGCTGGCTCGGGGTGCTGGTCGGCGGGGCGGGAATCTTCGTCGGCACGGCGACCGCGGTGCTGCGGGCGGTCGGGCGCGAGATCGACCTCGACTATGTGGGCGCGGGGATCGTCGGTGGGCTCGGGGTGGTGTATCTGCTCGGGGCGGTGCTGTTGTTGCGGCGGCGGATGCTCGGCAGGCGCGTGCTGCTCACCATGGCGGCGGTGATGGCTGGGGCGACTTTGCTGGTCATCGTGCTGAATGGGGCCAGTCACGGATGGCGGTTCGGGCCGCTGGATTTCTGGCTGGTGGTCAATGTGGTGATCCTCGCGCTCAGTCTGAGCGAGCCGACGCGGCGCTGGACCACCACGCGGTAGGCGTATCTCGCGCCGTGCGCGGCTGAGGAACGGTGCGTGGCCGCGCCCATCAGGGCCGTACGGGATACGGTCGGGGGATGGTCGTGCTGGAGACGAAGTCGAAGAGCGGCGAGGTGGCGGCGATGGTGGCCGGGTGCCTCGCGGGGATCGCCGCGGTGGCGAACCTGGTGGGGGCCGTGGTTCTCGTGCGGTCGTTCCGGAGCGATCCGGGCGAGCTCGACGACTCGCTGACCCTTTTCGCCACGCTCGGCGCGCTGGTGTCGGTGTTCGCGTTCGTTTACGGTGGCGTGCTTCTGGCGCGCCGGGACGAGGCCGGGCGGTGGCTGATCGTTGTCGCCGCGGGCGCGCAGCTCGTCCTCGGAATGCTCGGCCTGCTCGCCTCGCTCGTGAACTACGACTCCGGGTACGGGATCCACTGGTTCGCCGACGAACCC
Organism: Nocardia sp. NPDC058519; assembly: GCF_042719755.1. Lineage (NCBI taxonomy): Bacteria > Bacillati > Actinomycetota > Actinomycetes > Mycobacteriales > Nocardiaceae > Nocardia > Nocardia sp. NPDC058519. The sequence goes on from NZ_JBHXNK010000027.1 coordinate 43,560, forward strand.
GTGATCCGGTCGATTCTGGTCGGCCTCGGCGGGGTACCCGGTGCGGTGACGGCGATCGTGAACCACAGCTGGGCGGCGGCACTCTCGGGCGCCGTGTTCGGCGGGGTCGTGCTGTTGGCCGCGGCACTGCCGTGGACGGCGGCCTACACGCTCGCTCGCCCGGAAGACGTTGTCGGACCGAACGTATAGTTTCAGCAGGTCAGCATTACCGCGGACGGTGCTGCGAGGCCGGGACACAAGATAGCGGCTTCAGGTACAGCTCGCCAGGAGGGGGAACAACCATGGGGTATCCGTACGGCCCACAGCAGGGCCAAGACCCGTACGCGGGGCAGGGGTACGCGCAACCCGGCTACGGACCCGACCCGTACGGCGGCCAGCCCGGCTACGGTGCACAGCCTTACGGTGCTCCCGTTCAAAATGGTTATGGCGCACCAGCTTACGGTGCCGCACCCTACCCGTACGCGCCTGGTTACGGTCAGCCGCGAGCGGGTGGCGGTACGGCTATCACCGCCGCGGTGATCTCGCTGCTGCTGTCATTGCTCGCACTGGCGGGCATCGGCATCGCCGCGGCGATCCTGATCGGCGAGGACACCGGCAGCGTTGCCGGGGACGAGGTTCGAAACGCGGCGACCGTCAGCTTGCTGATCGGATCCGCGGTCTGCCTGCTGTGGCTGCTCGGCGCGATTCTGCTGTTCCGCCGCAAGACCGCGGGTCGGGTGATCCTTATCGTCCTGTCCGGGCTCGGCCTGGTGTTCAGCGTGCTCTCGACCGTGCTCCCCCTGGTGACCGGCAATGGCGCCGCGGGGAACGAGGCGACGATCGTGCTGATCGGCGGTGTGGTGGGCGGCGCGGTACCGCTGCTGATCTTCCTGCTCGCTGTCGCCCCATCCACGGGCCGCTGGATCCGCGCCGGGCAGTCGGGCGGCTATCAGCAGTACCCGCAGTACTGACCGGTGGCGGCACCAGCCACCTGACGCTGGATCAGAGCCGGACGGCCGGCGCAGCGGTACCGACGGCGGCCTCGGGCTACGTCTCTTTCCTGAAGGGATGAATCGGCCCTGGTCAGGACGTGGTCGGAGACTCCGCCGGGACAAACGGTGGTCTTCCGATACGCTGGGCACCCGTGACCGCCGCATCGTCCTCGGGTAACTCCGTCAACGCAGATTCCAACGCCCCGGCAAACCAGTACGACCTGATCGTGGTCGGCTCCGGTTTCTTCGGGCTGACCGTCGCCGAGCGTGCAGCGAACGTGCTGGGCAAGCGGGTGTTGGTGCTCGACCGCCGCTACCACCTGGGTGGCAACGCCTACTCGGAGCCCGATCCGGAAACCGGTATCGAGATCCACAAGTACGGCGCGCACCTGTTCCACACGTCGAACAAGAAGGTCTGGGATTACGTCACCCAGTTCACCGAGTTCACCGGGTACCAGCACCGGGTGTTCGCGATGCACAAGGGCCAGGCGTACCAGTTCCCGATGGGGCTCGGCCTGATCTCGCAGTTCTTCGGCCGTTACTTCACCCCGGAAGAGGCCAAGGCGCTCATCGCCGAGCAGGCCGCCGAGGTCGAGACCGGTGACGCGCAGAACCTCGAGGAGAAGGCGATCTCGCTGATCGGCCGTCCCCTCTACGAGGCGTTCGTGCGCGACTACACCGCCAAGCAGTGGCAGACCGACCCGCGCGAGCTGCCCGCGGGCAACATCACCCGCCTGCCCGTGCGCTACAACTTCGACAACCGCTACTTCAACGACACCTTCGAGGGTCTGCCGAAGGAGGGGTACACGAAGTGGCTGGAGAACATGGCCACCTCCGACCTCATCGAGACCAGGGTGAACACCGACTGGTTCGACGTGCGGGACGAGATCGTCGCCGCCAGCCCGTACGCCCCGATCGTCTACACCGGCCCGCTGGATCACTACTTCGACTACGCCGAAGGTGAATTGGGCTGGCGCACCATCGACTTCGAGACCGAGGTGCTCTCCCAGGGTGACTACCAGGGCACCAGCGTCATGAACTACAACGACGCCGACGTCCCCTACACCCGCATCATCGAGCCGCGCCACTTCCACCCCGAGCGCGACTACCCGACCGACAAGACGGTCATCATGCGCGAGTTCTCCCGCTCCGCGCAGACCGGCGACGAGCCGTACTACCCGATCAACACCCCCGACGACCGTGCCAAGCTCCTCGCCTACCGCGAGCGGGCCAAGCAGGAAACCGCGGAGAAGAAGGTGCTGTTCGGCGGCCGCCTGGGCACCTACCAGTACCTGGACATGCACATGGCGATCGGTTCGGCGCTGAGCATGTTCGAGAACGTGCTGCGTCCGCACCTGGAATCCGGTGCGCCGTTGGTGGATCAGGCGTGAGCGGTCAGCGCCCGGAGGAGGCAGCCCGCGTAACCACGCAGGGCGCCCGAGCACGCCAGGAAGGACGCAGCATGACCAAAGCCATGCTCGAAGACGTGACCACCGAAACACGCGCCATCTCGCTGCTGCAGCGGGTCATCCTGCCGCGGCCGGGTGAGCCCCTCGACGTGCGGACCCTCTACCTGGAGGAATCCACCACCAACGCCCGCCGGGCACACGCCACCAGCCGTACCGCGCTCTCGATCGGCGCGGAGTCGGAGGTGTCGTTCTGCACCTACTTCAACGCGCTGCCCGCCAGCTACTGGCGTCGCTGGAGTGTGCTGGGTTCGGTGGTTCTGCGACTGGAACTGGCCGGGCACGGCCGCGCCGACGTCTACCGCTCCAAGGCCGACGGTTCGCGAATTCACGTGCAGGGCAAGGAGTTCGCCGTCGCCCAAGGCGCGGACTCGGTGGTCGTGGAGTTCGAAACCGATCTCGGCCCGTTCGAGGACGGCGGCTGGATCTGGTTCGACATCACCACCGACACGGCCGTCACGCTGCTGTCCGGTGGTTGGTACGCACCGCAGCAAGCGCCGGGTACGGGCTCGATCGCGGTCGGCATGCCCACGTTCAACCGGCCGACCGACCTGGTCAAGACGCTCGGCGCGCTCGGCTCGGATCCGTTGGTGCTCAGCAACATCGCCGCGGTGATCGTCGCCGACCAGGGCAACCGCAAGGTCGTCGACGAGCCCGGTTTCACCGAAGCCGCCGCGACCCTCGGTGACCGGCTCGCCATCTGCGACCAGCCCAACCTCGGTGGTTCCGGCGGGTACAGCCGCGTCATGTACGAGGCGCTGAAGACCGATGCCGAGTACATCGTCTACATGGACGACGACATCGAGATCGAGCCCGACTCCATCCTGCGGGCCCTCGCGTTCTCCCGGTTCGCGAAGTCGCCGCTGCTGGTGGGCGGGCAGATGCTGAACCTGCAGGAGCGTTCGCACCTGCACAGCATGGGCGAGGTCGTCGACCGCTCGATCTTCATGTGGTCCTCGGCGCCGAATGTCGAATACGACCACGACTTCTCGAAGTACCCGCTCAAGGATCGCGACAACTCCAAGCTGCTGCACCGGCGCATCGACGTCGACTTCAACGGCTGGTGGACCTGCGTGATCCCGCGTCAGGTCGCCGAGCAGATCGGTCAGCCGCTGCCGCTGTTCCTCAAGTGGGACGACGTCGAGTACGGCCTGCGCGCGCGCGAGGCCGGTTACCCGACCATCACCCTGCCGGGTGCGGCCGTCTGGCATATGGCCTGGTCCGACAAGGACGACGCCATCGACTGGCAGGCCTACTTCCACCTGCGCAACCGCCTCGTCGTCGCCTCGATGTACCTCCCCGGCGACGGCAAGCCGATGATCGTCAACACGATCAAGGCCACCCTCAAGCACCTGCTGTGCCTGGAATACTCCACGGTCGCCATCCAGAACGAGGCGATCCGCGACTTCCTGGCGGGCCCGGAGGGTCTGTTCGACCTGCTCCCGACCGCGCTCGGCAAGATCCACGGCATGCGCAAGCAGTTCCCGGACGCTGTCGTCGTGCCCTCGTCCACCGAACTGCCACTGGCCAACCGCCACGGTGTCGGCGCGGTCGGCGAACCTGGCAACCCTCTCTCGAAGGTCGCGCGCCTGGCGAAGGGCGTGGTGCACAACTTCCGCAAGGCCGACCCGGCCGCCTACGAGACCCCCCAGCTCAACGTGCCGACGCTGGACGCGCGCTGGTACCTGCTCTCGCAGGTCGACGGTGTCACCGTGACCACCGCCGATGGACGCGGCGTCGTCTACCGCAAGCGTGATCCGCGCCAGGCCCGCGACCTGCTCAAGGAAGCGATGCGCCTGCGCAAGGAACTCACCACCCGCTTCCCGGAGATGCAGCAGCGCTACCGGGCCGCGCACGCCGAGCTCACCAGCACGGCGGCGTGGGAGAAGACCTTCGGCCTGAACGGAACCGCGAAGTGACCAACACCGAACTGCCCGAAGTGGAAATGGCCGAGGAAGGCTGCTGCGGCGGCTGCGATTGCAGTGGCGACTACGTAGAGGTCCCGGTCGAGGTCGCGATCCTCAACGCCGTGCAGGGCACCATCGGCACCAGCCCGGCTGTCGTCTCCGCCGCGCGCGGCATGTCGCACTTCGGCGAGCACGCGCTCGGCTGGGTCGGCATCGCCGCCGCGGGCTGGCTGGTCGACAAGCCGCGTCGGCGTCAGTGGGCGGGTGTCGCGGTTGGTGCGGTCGGCGCGCACGCCGCGTCGATCGTGATCAAGCGGATCGTCCGGCGTCCGCGACCCAACGATCCGTCGGTGCAGGTCAACGTGTCGACGCCGAGCAAGTTGAGCTTCCCGTCCTCGCACGCCACCTCCACCACGGCGGCGGCGGTGTTGCTCGGCCGCTTGACCGGGCTACCCTTGCCTGCGGTGATCGTCCCACCGATGCTGCTGTCCCGGGTTGTGCTCGGGGTGCATTACCCTTCCGACGTGATCGCCGGTTCCGCTTTGGGGGCCGCGTCGGCTGCTGCCGTGCTAGCCGCCGAAAAGAGACTCCGCCCTGGCGGCGAGCTCAAAGCCCGGAGGCGGAAGCTTGCGTAACCACGCAGGGCTTGTGAGCGCCAGAATGGAACACAGTGACCGCAACTGAAAGAACTTTGGCTGAGATGAGCGAAGAACCGTCCGCCGCCGTCCTTGACGAGGGTGCTGTGAAGGGCCCGCCGAAGACGCTGCTCGGTGGTGTCATCAAGGCCATGCGCCCACGTCAGTGGGTGAAGAACGTCCTGGTGCTCGCCGCACCACTCGCCGTCGGACCGGAAGCGGTCGGCGACGCGGGCGTGCTCGTGAATGTCGCGATCGCCTTCATCGTGTTCTGCATGGCGGCCTCCGGCATCTACCTGGTCAACGACTCGCTCGACGTCGACGCCGACCGGGCCCACCCGACCAAGCGGTTCCGGCCGATCGCGGCGGGCGTCGTTCCTGTCAACCTGGCTTACGCGCTGTCGGCGGTGCTGCTGATCGGTTCGATCGCCGGTTCGTTCCTGGCGTCCTGGCACCTGGCCGTGGTGATGGCGATCTACATCGGCATCCAGCTCGCCTACTGCCTCGGCCTCAAGCACCAGGCCGTGCTCGATATCTGCATCGTGTCCTCGGGCTTCCTGCTGCGCGCCGTCGCCGGTGGAGCGGCCGCCGATATCGCGCTGTCGCAGTGGTTCCTGCTGATCATGGCGTTCGGCTCGCTGTTCATGGCCGCGGGCAAGCGCTACGCGGAACTGCAGATCGCGCTGGACACCGGCGCCAAGATCCGCAAGTCGCTGGAGTACTACACCCCGACCTACCTGCGCTTCATCTGGACGCTCGCGGCCACCGCGGTCGTGGTCTTCTACGGTCTCTGGGCATTCCAGCAGGACTCGGCTAGAGACACCCAGTGGTATTCGATCTCGATGATCCCGTTTACCATCGCAATCCTGCGTTACGCGGTCGACGTCGATGGTGGCGAGGCCGGTGAACCCGAAGAGATCGCGTTGGGGGACCGCATCCTGCAGTTCCTCGCTATTGCCTGGATCGGAGCGGTAGGTGTCGCTGTCTATCTCACCTGACGAGATGCTGGTAGCGGAGCAGGATTCAACCGAAGACGAGCAGCTACGCGACGACGAGTCGCCGCGTAGCGACGCGCGTTCCTCGGTTCTGTCCCGCGCCATCTTTGTCGGTGGGGTGGTACTCACCGCCGCGCTGTTCACGGTGGGTGCGTGGCAGCGGCGCTGGATCGCCGATGACGGCCTGATCGTGCTGCGCACGATTCGCAACCTGCTCGCGGGCAACGGCCCGGTCTTCAATGCCGACGAGCGGGTCGAGGCCAACACCAGCACGGCGTGGACCTATCTGGTCTGGTTCTTCTCCTGGCTCACCCAGGCCCGCCTCGAGTACGTGGTGCTCGGGGTGGCGCTGGTGGTTTCGGTGCTCGCGGTGGTGTTCGCGATGCTCGGCACCGCGCGGCTGTGGGGCGGAACCAGCGGTCAGCTGCTGATTCCGGCCGGTGTGCTGGTGTACATCGCACTGCCGCCCGCGCGTGATTACGCCACCTCCGGGCTGGAGAGCGGTCTGGTGATCTGCTGGGTCGGGCTGCTGTGGTGGCTGATGATCCGCTGGAGTCAGGCCGCTGTCGTTCGCGTGCCGAGCCTGCTTGGCCTGGTCTTCCTGGCCGGGCTCGCGCCGCTCGTTCGCCCCGAGGCCACGCTGATCGGCGTGCTCGCGCTCGGCATGATCTTCCTCGCGCCGCTGCCGCAGTTCCGGTTCGGGCCGATCGCGTTGCGCGCGCTGATCGTGTTCGTCGCCGGGATCGTGCCGGTGGGATACCAGATCTGGCGAATGGGCTACTACGGCCTGCCCTACCCGAACACCGCGGTCGCCAAGGACGCGGGCGGTGCCAAATGGGGACAGGGTGTCACCTACCTGTGGGACCTGGTCGGCCCGTACTACCTGTGGATTCCGCTGCTCGTGCTGCTGATCGCCGGTGTGGTCGCGGGGATCGCGCGTGGCTTCGCGCTGCCGCGGTTGACGGTGGCGGGTGTGCGGTCATGGCTGCGTTCGCCGAGCGCGGTGGTCGTCATGGTGCTGGTAAGCGGCCTGCTGCTCACCGTGTACGCGGTGCGCGTCGGTGGCGACTTCATGCACGGGCGAATGCTGCTCACCCAGCTGTTCCTGCTGCTGTTGCCGGTGGCCGTCGTTCCGCTCCCGACGCGGTCGCGGAAATCCGGTTGGTCCATCGCGGTGCTGCTGATCGCGTTGCTCGGCACCGCGGGCTGGTCGCTGTACGCGGCGAGCACCACCGCGATCACGACCGGCACCAAGATCCGCTCCTCCGGCATCGTCGACGAGCGCATCTACTACGTGCTCAACACCGGCAAGGACCACCCGATCCTGGCCGAGGACTACCTCGACTACCCGCGCATGCGGGCCATGGTCAACGACATCGCCGCCAACCCCAACGGCGGCCTGCTGCTGAACTCGCCCGCCTTCACGTTCTGGTACCTCGACCCGCCCCCGCAACCGATCCCCGAGGGCGGTTCCGGGCACACGGTCTACTTCCTGAACCTGGGCATGACGAGCATGAACGTGCCACTCGACGTGCGGGTGATCGACCCGATGGGCCTGGCCTACCCGCTGGCCGCGCATTCGGACCGGCTCGCCGACGGCCGCATCGGCCACGACAAGAGCCTGCTGCCGGACTGGGTGGTGGCCGACTCGGGCATGGTCGACCTCCACCCGTGGATGCCCTGGTACATGGACGAGAAATGGGTCACCCAGGCCCGCACGGCGATGTCTTGCCCGCAAACCCAGGCGCTGATGATCTCCACCCGCGATCCGATGACGTTCGACCGGTTCAAGCACAACTTGCGCCACGCCATGACGTTCGCGAAATACCGCATCGACCGGGTGCCCAAGTACGAAATCCAGCGATGCGGACTCGTGGATCCGTTCCCCGAACCGCCTCGCTGAAACCCCTCGGCCTGGGTTTTTACAGTGGCGTTCGCCGCTAAATCACTTTTCGGTAACGCCAGGCTATCGATGTAGCGATATGGTCACTGAGGAACGAGACCCGTCGGCGCACTGGTGTGCCGGTATCTAGTCGGCGGTCATTGCAACCGCGGTTCCGCGCGAACCGCTCGAGGAAAGGCCCATAACAGAATGCGTGGCGGACGTCTCAGAGCCCGGGGAGCCGGCTGGCTCAAACGATCGGTGCTTCTCTCCCTGGCTGTACTGCTGCCGATCGGTGCGGCGGTGGCCGGTCCCACCGGCACCGCGACGGCGGCATTCGACCCCACCGGTTTCGACTTCTGGGTCGACTCGGAGATGGGCCCGATCAAGTCGCGGATCTTCCGCGCGGCCGATGGCAACACCAATCGGGTCGTGTACGCGCTCGACGGTATGCGTGCGGGCGACGACCTCAGCGGCTGGGAAAAAGACACCAATGTCGCCCGTGCGCTGATGAACGCCAACATCAACGTCGTGATGCCGGTCGGCGGCCAGTCCAGCTTCTACGCCGACTGGAACGCCCCGAGCAGCTTCTTCGGCCTCGACGCCGGTTCGGGTGGTAGCTCCACCGGTTCGGCGGCTACCGGTTCGGCGATGACCGGTTCGTCGGTCGCGCCCACCCAGGTGGCAGGCAAGAAGAACACCTACAAGTGGGAAACCTTCCTCACGAGCCACCTGCGCAACGCGCTGTCGGCCCGTCTGGGTTTCAACCCCAACAACAACGGCGTGTTCGGTCTGTCGATGGGTGGCTCCGCCGCGCTGACGCTGGCCGCCTACCATCCCGACCAGTTCAGCTTCGCGGGCTCGTTCTCCGGGTACCTGAACATCTCGGCGCCCGGTATGCGTGAAGCCATGCGTGTGGCGATGGTGTCGGCAGGCGCCTTCAACATCGACGCGATGGCACCGCCGTGGGGCCAGCAGTGGTTCCACATGGACCCGTTCGTGTTCGCTCCGCGCCTGGTCGCCAACGGCACCCGTATCTGGGTCTCCGCGGCCAGCGGTATCCCCGGTGCGGGCGATGTGTCCAACCCGATGGAGATCGTCCAGGGTGTTCCGCTCGAGCTGCTCGCGATGGTGAACAGCCGCGCGTTCCAGGTACGCATGGCCACCCTCGGTGGCGGCAACGCCCACTTCGACTTCCCGATCACCGGCGTGCACAACTGGCGCAACTGGGAAACCGAGGTCAACCGCATGATCCCGGATCTTTCCGCGAACATCGGCTAGTAAACCCCGCTAGACCCTGAAACCCGCCCGGTGCCTCGTCAGCACCGGGCGGGTTTCTCGCTTTTTCGTCACGATCCGAGCGATCTGTGGTGACGAATCATGTGCGACAGATCACCGGGAGTTGTGCTCCGGGTCACTTTCCAGCAACATGTAGACCATTCGTCACCGATTGATACACAGTGAGCATGCGTCGAGGTTGAATCGTCCGTTTTGCCCTGGATTGGTTCTTCTCGACGTCCGATGAGGGATCCGACTGCGTAGCTCGGTATTTGCGCATTCGGTCTGCGAGAAAGGTCTAGTCGAATGCGAACACTGCGCCGCAAGCGTGGGCCCGTGAAGACCGCAGCCCCTGGTTCGTGGGCTCGGCGCTGGGCCGCGGGCGTATCCATGGCTCTACTCGTTCCGATCGCGACGGCCGTCACCGGGGGGATCGCGCCCGCTTCGGCCGGCTTCAACGGCAATGCCTTCGACTTCTGGGTCGATTCCGGGATGGGTCCGATCAAGTCACGCGTGCTGCGCGCCGCCGATGGCAACACCAATCGCGTCGTCTACGTCCTCGACGGTATGCGCGCACCGGAGCACCTCAACGGCTGGGAGATCGAAACCGATATCCCCAATGCGCTGGCCGCGGCCAATATCAATGTGGTGATGCCCGTCGGTGGTATGTCGAGCTTCTACGCCGACTGGAACGCGCCGAGCGATTTCTTCGGCATCGCCGGCAATGGAACGCCTGCCTCGGGTTCCGGTGCGGGCAACGCGCTGTCCGGCGGGCCGGGAAAAAGCTACCGATACCAGTGGGAATCGTTCCTCACCGGCGACCTGCGCAACGCACTCGCCGACCGGCTCGGCTTCAACCGCTTCCGCAACGGCGTGTTCGGCCTGTCGATGGGCGGCTCGGCCGCACTGACGCTGGCCGCCTACCACCCGGACCAGTTCTCCTTCGCCGGTGCGTATTCGGGCTACCTGAACATCTCGGCCCCCGGCATGCGCGAGGCCATCCGGCTCGCGATGATCGACGCGGGCGGCTACAACGTGGACGCCATGGCGCCGCCGTGGGGCCCACAGTGGCTGCGGATGGATCCGTTCGTGTTCGCCCCCAACCTGGTAGGCAACAACACCCGGCTGTGGATAGCGGCGGGCTCGGGCTTGCCGACCAATACCGACGGCCCGAACATGAACACCGTCAACGGGATGGCGCTGGAAGCCTTGGCACTGGCCAACACCAAGGCTTTCGAAGTCAGGATGGCGACACTGGGCGCCCGTAACGTCACCTACTCTTTCCCGGCCTTCGGCATCCACGCCTGGAACAACTGGAATGACGAGGCCCTCCGGATGATCCCGGATTTGTCGAACAATATTGGTTGACACCACGATCATTGGTTGACACCACGAACCGGGGGCCCTCAATAGCAGCCACGCCTAGGTCTTGGCCGGGGCCCTGGCCCTGGGGCCAAAATGTAAAAAAAACGCAGGCCGATAAACCAATCCCACACCCACATAAACCCAACTAAGAGCCAAGGAGT